>JAEUQE010000093.1 GCA_016789785.1 Bryobacterales bacterium | reverse complement strand
CACCCGAAGCCAACGACGGGATTCCCGTCACCAGCGACGTGGTGAAGAACTCCTGCGGCGGGTGCCACAAGACCGATGACAAAGGGCGGATGTCGCGCATCTCCTACCGGCGCACGACACCGGAAGGATGGGAGCACACCGTCCGCCGCATGGTGAGCCTCAACAGCGTCAAGCTGACGCCGGAGGTGGCTCGCACCGTCGTGCGCTATCTCGCCGATCATCACGGGCTCGCGCCGGAGGAAGCGCGCGCGGGCGCATTCGAAGTCGAGAAACGCCTCATCGAATACAAGTACGCCGCCGATGTTGACACCGAGCAAACCTGCATCAAATGCCACTCCTTCGGCCGCGTTCTGATGCAGCGGCGCACCAAGGAAGAATGGGAGTTGTTGCTGGCGATGCATCGCGGCTTCTACCCGCTTGTGGATTTTCAGGCGTTCCGCCGTATGGGCCCCGCGCAAACGCAGCCCGGACCCGATGGCCGTCCGCCCGACAATCGCCACCCGATGGAAAAGGCGATCTCGCATCTTGCTTCGGCATTTCCGCTGCGCACGCCCGAGTGGAGCGCTTGGTCGGTGAACATTCCGCAACAGCAAGTCGCCGGACGTTGGGCACTCTCGGGTTACCAGGCTGGAAAAGGCCCGTTCCATGGCGAGTACCTCGTGCGTCAGGAGCAGGACTCGATCCTCACCGAAGCGAGATTCACGTGGGCGCGCACAGGCGCGAAAGAAGAACGCAAGGGGCGCGCCGTCCTCTATACCGGGTTCCAGTGGAGAGGCCGCAACATGGCCACCGGCCCGGACTCGGCGATGCGCGAGGTCATGTTCGTGGAGCGCAATCAGAAGGAGATGTCGGGCCGCTGGTTCACTGGAGGCTACGACGAAATTGGCATGGATGTGCGTCTCGAACGGATTGGCCGTGATGCGATGGTGCTTGGCGTCGACACACCCCGTTTGCCGCAGGGCGCAAGCGGCGCAAAGCTTGTCATCTATGGCGTTGGGCTTCCTTCGAGCGGAGTGCTTTCCCTTGGAGCGGGCATCTCGGCGAAGATCCTGGAAGGCACGGCGGAGCGCGTGATCGCGACGGTGAACGTCGACGCATCGGCGCCCACGGGTTATCGCGACCTGCACTTCGCGGGCGCGGTGAAGCAGAATGCCCTAGCTGTCTATGGGAAGATCGACGGACTGAAGGTACGCCCGCTGGCTGGGCTCGCGCGCGTTGGCGGCATCCGCTTCCCGAAGCAATTGCAGCAATTCGAAGCGATCGCCTTCTCCAACGGTCCCGATGACAAGCCCGATACGAAGGATGACGTCGAGCTTGGCGCAGTGGAGGTGACGTGGAGTGTGGAGGAATTCACCGCGACCTTCCGCGATGATGACCGGCAGTTCTCCGGCACGCTCGATGGTAACGGTCTGTTCACGCCTGCCGTGGATGGCCCGAACGACCGCCGCAGCGGCAACCGCAACAACATCGGTGATTTGTGGATTGTGGCGACCCACAACGCCGGCGGCAAGACGCTTCGCGCACGCGCGCATTTGCTGGTGGCGCCTCCGGTCTACATGCGTTTCGATATGGGCGGCATGGATGCTTCCGGAGGTGCGCAGTGAACCGTCTGCAACTCGGGGAGTTCCATCGCTTCCACGCGCAAGGCGCGGACTATCTCTATCTGGTTCCGAGTGCCGCCGTGTTCGCGCTGGACCCGCTCGCCGGCGCCATTCTCGATTCACTGAAAGCGGGCCCCGCCACCATGGACAGCCTGCGGCGAGAGATGGAAGCTACTTCCTTCGAGCAACTGATTGAGACTGTCTCCGAGTTGCTGAACGTGCGCGCCCTCCGCTACGAAGGCGCGCCCGCGGAACCCGCCATCAAACAGCTTCCACCCGAAACGTTTCCGCTGTCGACGCTGGTGCTGAACGTCACCAACCAGTGCAACTTGAGCTGCACCTATTGCTATGAGTACGGCGAAGACAAGATCGTGGACACGGAGAACGGCAAGCAGGCGAAGTTCATGAGTGAGGCCACCGCGCGGGAGTCCGTGGATCTGCTGCTGGCGCGCAGCGGCAAGCAGGCTTACCTTACCTTCTTCGGAGGCGAGACGCTGCTCAACTTCCCGGTGGTTCGCAGCACGATCGCCTATGCTCGCGAGCGCTTCGCCGCCGCGGGCAAGCGCATTGAGTTCAGCCTGACCACGAACGCGACACTGCTCCGCGAAGAGATCATCGAGTTCCTCGCCGGGAACGATGTCGGCGTGACGGTATCCATCGACGGGCCGCGTGAGATGCAGGACCAATTCCGCGTGTTTCACAACGGCCGCGGCAGCTACGATGTGGTGGAGCCGAAGATTCGCGAGTTGCTGCGCCGCCATCGCTCACGGCCGATTGGCGCGCGTGTGACGTTGACTTCGCAGACTCTCGACATCCGCCGGATCTTCCGCCATCTGACGGCGGAGATCGGATTTCAGGAGGTGGGCTTCGCGCCCGTCACCACGGCGGTGAACCGGCTCTATTCGATCGGGGAGAGCGGCTACGATCGCATGCTGGATCAATTTCGCGAGCTTGCCTACGAGTGGCGCGATGCCATGCTGGAAGGCCGTCCTCATGGCTTTTCGAACGTGCGCGATACCGTGGAGGAGATCCACAAGGGCGTGAGCAAAGCGTATCCCTGTGGCGCGGGGCTCGGTCTGATGGGCGTGTCCACGGAAGGGGAAGTTGGGCTCTGCCATCGCTTCGCTGGCTCCGGGGAACATCGGATTGGCGACGTGCGCACGGGTATCGACACCGCCGCACAGCGGGAATTCCTCACGCGCCACCACATTGACGAGAAGACGGATTGTTCGCGCTGCTGGGCGCGGCCGCTGTGCTCGGGCGGATGCTATCACGAAGCTCATGTGCGCTACGGATCGACGGAGCGCGCGAATCTGCACTACTGCGAATGGATCCGCGGTTGGACTGGTATTTGTCTGGAGGTCTACGCGGCGGTGGCTGGTATGATGAACGAACGAAATCCGGAGGAGGTGGAAGTTGAAGCATCTGCGATCGCTTAACCAGAAGGCGAAGAAGGTGGAAGCGCAACTCGATTCCGCGCGCGTGGAAGCGATGCAGCAGCAGCGTGGCGGGCCGCCTCCTGGCGCGCCTCCGCGCCCGCACTTTCCGCTGGGTTGCTCACTGGTTTTCTCGCCGGGATGGGAAGCCGATTCGAGCGGCGGCACCGCAGGATTGTGCCAGCCCGTGGAACGCGACCTTTTCGATTGCCACCTGGGCTGTTTCTGGCCCGCGCAGGTTCCCGATCAGCTCAATCACGCTCCGGACTGGACGGCCAAGTGTGCCGCCGCGCAGAAGGACTGGCGCAAGATTGATCTCGTCTTTCCGTAATAGACCAGCGATGAAACATCGAGCATCGATTTTGTTTTTGGCCGCTGGACTGGCGGCGAGCATGGCTTGGGCACAGCCTCCGGCGAAGATCACTGGCGGCACAGGTCTGCTCTATCTGGGCTGCTATGGCGATAAGGTGATGCTGATCGACGAAGCCACCGAGCGCGTGGTGGCGGAAATCAAGACTCGCACCGGCGCGCCTCGCAACCTGACCCTTTCCGCCGACCGTTCGCGCTTCTACATGATGACGGCGTTTATGGAAGACATCGAAATCGTCGACATCGGCTCGCGGAAGGTCATCGACACGTTTCGCCTTTCCGAGGGCAACAAGAAGATCCGAATCCGCAGCTTTGCCGTGCATCCTCGCGACACCGTGATGGTGCTGCTGACCAAGGCCGCCACCAAACAGGCCGACCGTTGGGAGATCGGGCCGAACACGCTGCAACTCTACGACCTGAAGGAACACAAGGTTCTGCGGACGATTCCGTGGCCCAACAACGAAGAGCGGGAATTCGCCAATCTGCAGTTCTCTCCCGATGGCAAGTATCTCTACTTCTTTGGCGACGATGTGCTCATCTTCGACACCAACGAGTACAAGCAGGTGGACAAGTGGGAACTCTCCCGCCCCACCGAGGATGGGCTTGGCCGTATCAACTTCAACGCCGTCGACTCCGTGAATGACGATCCGGGTTTCTTCACCGGCCTTTTCACCGTGCAGGACCCGGTGCAGAACCGCCGCATCATGGGCATTGGCCGTGTGGATCTGGTGGGCCGCAAGGTCGACTTCACGCCGATCGGCCCGGCCACGGGTGTGGGGTTCACCATGGCCCCCGGCCGCAAGAAAGCCTTCGGCCTCTATCAGGAGGTCGGCCGCTACGAGTTCTGGAGTTTCGATCTCGAACAGAAGCGTGTCGCCAGCCGCCAGGAGTTTTCCGGGCGTCCGCGCATGGCCCTTCGTGTCAGCAGCAATGGCAAACTGCTCTATGTCTTTCAGGCAGGCAACACCATTGACCTGTACGATGCCTCGAATTACAGTTATCTGCGCACCATCACCCTGGATGCGGACATGACCACCGACCTTTACGTGATGCCCGCGCGCTGAGCAAACCTCATGGATCCCTTCCCAGCAACAGCCCATGCAGTCCCGCCCCGCCGCTGAACGTACACTCTGGGATTACGCCAAACCGTACTGGCACCGGCTGTCCTGGGTGGCGGCTCTGAGCATCGGTAGCACGGCGGTTTCACTTGCCGTTCCGTATCTCACCAAGGCGCTGGTGGATGAGGCATTGCTTAAACAAAATCACGTTAAGTTATTTCAAACAAGCGGGATTCTGATTGTTTTCACCTTCGCGAGCTATGTACTTGGCGCATGGAGCGGCCTGCGGTACACGAAGGTCTCCGCCGAGATCCTGTTCGATATGCGTCTAGAGCTGTACCGGCACCTGCAACAGCTCGGGCCCCGCTTCTGGGCGCGCATGAAGCTGGGCGAGGTGCTCAGCCGCCTCAACAACGATATGGGCGAAGTGCAGCGAGTGGCCGCCGAGACCGCACTGGCGTGGATCAGCCATGTGCTGTTCCTGATTGGTGCGCTCGTGATCATGGCATCACTCGACTGGCGCATGCTGGTTGCGAGCCTGAGCCTGATCCCACCCAGCCTTTGGGCGCTACACCGGTACCGCCGGAGGTTGGAACATCACGCGACGGAGTTGCGGCAGTCGAGCGCCAACATTGGCAGCTTTCTGATTGAGAGTCTGAGTGGAAACCAGCTTGTGGCGGCGTGCAATGCGCAGGAGCGCGAGTCGGCGCGATTCGACATGCGCAATTCGCAGTGGCTCGATTCCCTGATGGCGCTGCAGCGAGTGAGCTACTGGATGGGTGGGGTGCCCGGCCTGATCCTTTCGGTTGGCGGCATTCTTCTGTTCCTCTTTGGCGGCTGGCTGACGCTCACTCGCGAGATCACGCTGGGAACTCTTGCCGCGTTCCTCGCGTATCACTCAAAGTTGATGGCGCCGGTGCAGGCGCTGATGGCGATGTACGCCAATCTTGCGACGGCCCGCGTGTCTCTTCGCCGCGTCACAGCGTTGTTTCAGGAACCCGTGGAAGTTCAGGATGGCAGGGAGCGTATCGATGTGGAGGGATCCATCCGCTTCGAGAATGTCGCGGTGTCTTTTGGGCGCGGTCCCGTGCTGGAAGGCTTGAGTTTCGGTGTCGCTCCCGGTGAAGCGGTGGCGATTACCGGACCGAGCGGCGCGGGCAAGTCCACCGTTGGCGATTTGCTCCTCCGCTTTGCCGACCCCGACGCTGGTATTGTTCGCCTGGATGGCCGCGACCTTCGCACGTTGCGGCTCGATCACGTGCGCCGCGCGATTGCGCGGGTGGACCAGGAGCCGTTCTTCTTTCACTCGACTATTGGTGAGAACCTGCGCTTCGCGCGGCCCAATGCCTCGGATGGGGAACTTCGCGAGGCACTGGAAACGGCCGGAATCATTGACTTCGTGCAACGCTTGCCGGAAGGTCTGCAAACCGTTGTGGGCGAACGTGGTTTAGCGCTCTCGACTGGAGAGAAGCAGCGGCTTGCACTGGCGCGCGCCTTGATCGCCGACCCCCGCGTGATCCTGCTGGATGAGCCGACTTCCGCGCTCGATCCAGAGAGCGAGCGGCTGTTGCTCACGGGTCTCGATCGCATTCGAAAGGACCGGACGTTGCTGGTCATCACGCATCGGCGCGAAGTCATGATGTGGGCAGATCGCGTGATCACCATCGCGCAGCCGGCGAATCCCAACGATGGTCTGCGCAGGCCGGCGACCGCCGGAGAGCAGAGCCCCGCCGCGTGAGGAATCCCCGGGTTGCCGTGGTGGACAGCGGCATCGCCTTTGATGTGGCGGGCGGGGTGAACCTCTGCGGCGGTGCGGAGTTCTCCGATCAGCTTGGTCACGGTACGGTTGTCGCGGCTGCGATTCTGGCGCAGGCCCCGGAGATCGAATTGTTTTCGGTGAAGGTCTTCGGTGATGCGTTGGATGCGCCTGCATCCCGCGTCGCCGAGGCGATCACGTGGTGCGCCGCCAACGGGATGGACTTCGTCAATCTAAGTCTTGGCTCAGAGGATGAGTTCCCCATCCATGCGCCAAAGGATATGGTGATCGTCGCTCCAGCACACTGTTTTCCGGGTAGAAGCGGCGGCGTGATCGCGGTTCGCGCCGCCATCTTCCACCAGGGGCCGCCAAAACAAGTCGAGGCCGGATTGTTTCGCGCATCTCCTTACCCTCCGCCACTGCCAGGCCTGCCTGCCGCCCGGAACGCAATGGGAGTGAGTTTCGCCGTGGCCAACGTGACGGCCCATCTCATCCGCACCGCCAGTCAAGAGTAAGGCCGCCCACGAGCGGCGAAACAATCAGAGCAACAATTGTTTCGGGCCGCCCGCCACCCTCCCGGCTACAGCCCGATACTCATCAGGCTGCCCTTTGGCGCCCCGCAACTCACGGTAGCGCAGGGCTTCAGCCTACGGCGCCGAGAGACCAGACTGAACACGTTTCGTTCGCGAGATCTCTCCAGATTCCCGTGCCAAGTATCCTTGGAGCCATGACATAAGGCTTGTTCGCCGAAGGCGGTTCGCGGTCAGAACTGGAAGCGCAGCGTGTACTGGATCTCGCGGCCACGGTTTCCCACTGCCTGGGCCGTCGATCGCCCGAACAACGGATTCGCGACGGCCGTCACCGGATTGGCCCACATCAGTGAATTGGTCAGGTTGTAGGCTTCCAGACGCAACTCCAATTTGTAGGCCTCCTTGATCGGGAAGAACTTCGACAGCGTGCCGTCCACATTCCAGAATCGTGGCCCCGTGACGCCCGGATACTGATACGGATTCGTGCGTGGCGTGAATGCCTCCGCCAGCCGGAATGCGTCGGTGTTGAACCAGCGGCTCGGACCGGGATTGTCGATCTTCGGATCACCCACCACATCAAGCTGCCCGAAGCGGATGAACTCGCCGGAACGGTAAGTGTAGATACCGGAGATCTGCCAGCCCCCGATGATCGCGTTCGCCACAGGGTGCATGGTCGAACCCAGCGCTCTTCCTTTGCCAACTGGAAAATCATACACGCCGGCCACCGTTAGCCGGTGCCGCGCATTGTTCGAGCCCAGCCAGAACACCTGCTGCACGTATTGCTGGATGTCGTTGAAGTACGCTTCCTGCCGTTCCTGATTGTAGTTGTAGGCGACCAGCACGCTCGCGCCCGCCGAGTAGGTGCGCTGCGCGCGCAGTTGCAATGCCTGATAGCGGTTGCGCCAGTTGGATACATTGTCCACGGTAAGCGTTCCGTAGTGTGGATAGGGCCGCAGCAAACTGCCTCGCGTCACGTTGGGCTGATTGCGCAGCACGCCCGGAAACACCTCGCGCGTGAGGTAGTTGTAGAAAGGATTGGCCACATTCTGCGAAAGCTGCGCCTTGTACGTGTAGCTCAGGTTCGGATCGGCCATATTCATAAGGTCACCATGCTGCACGTAGCGGCCGATGTTCACGAACCATGTGGCATCGATCTTGAACTGGCCGGGGATCTCGCGCATGATTGTCAGATTGAAACGGTCGTTGATCTGCGCACGGTAGTTCTGATCGGCCCAATTGGCCGAGTTGCCGACGTTCGTGTACGCGCCGAGGGTGTTGCCGATCGGCAACTGCAGCGGGTTGCTCGCAGGGAACGGATTCGAGAGCGCGGCTTGTGGCCGGCCTTCGACATAGGGCAGCGGGTTCGAGGTCTGTGTGAAGCCTGTGCACCACGTGCAACGCCCCAGTGTGTTCGCGATCGAGGCAACCGGCGCCGCATAGCGCGCGAAGCCAATATTGAGCGCGGTCTTGTCGTTCACGCGATAAGCGCCGCCGATGCGCGGCAGGAAAATCTTCCTTTGCACTGGCCAGGCACGGCGATTGTTGTTGTCCGTGAAAATCCAAGCGCCGTTGAACTTCGGTTGCGACAGCGCCAGCAGATCCGCGGGGATGCGAGGCGCATTGGCCTGCATCGCGCGGTTGGGCGCTGACAGATCGAGGTAGCGCGAGAAGATGTTCTCATCGTCATACGGGGCGGCTTCGTATTCATACCGCAGGCCGATGTTCAGCGTGAGGCGGCGCGTGATCTTCCAATCGTCGTGCACGAACAAGCCGATGTAGGGAATGCGCTGCGTTTGAAACGGCACGCCCGTCGCATCGGAGCGCTGATCAATCGCTCCCAACAGAAACGAGGCGTGCGCATCGCCAAACCGTGCCGTGTCGGGCCGGATGTACGACTCCGCTGTCATGTCCGGATAGAAGTTGAAGTTCATCAGGTTCGGATACGTGCCCGTGCCGACGTGATAGCGGTACTCCGCGCCGTACTTGAAGTAGTGAGCGCCGCGGGCCTGCGAGGCTTTGCCCGAGAACGACCAGTGCCGCGGGCGCTGATACCAGTAGCTGCTCTTGCCGTAGCCCGCAGTCGTCTGGCCAACAATTCCGATGTAGGGATAATAGATCAGCGGCATGCCTTTCACGTAAGGCTGATACCACGGATTGTTGGGCCAGAACTCCGCAAGACCCTGTTCTCCAACCGCACTGGCAGGCGCGGAGTAATCATCCTCCAGCGAAGCGAAGCTGCCGCGCAGATTGAGAATCGTGCCCGGCGAGATCTGATACACCGCGTCGCCCGCAAAGTTGCGCGAGTTCATGATTCCGCCGTTGTCATTCGGCATTGCGCGGGAGTTGTTCGGCGTGTAGTTCTCCTGATCGAGCACGGTCTTGAACCGCGAGTAACGACCGAAAACCTTAAGACGGTCGCTGACGTTCCAGTCCGTGCGATTCGAGAAGTTCCAGTTCTTCATCGGCCATGCATAGGAAGCTTTGAAGTTGTTGGACCCGGAGAGATCGTCACCGGCATTGTTCGGCCCCCAGAAGTCCTGCATGATGCGGCGCGCCGTGGGATCGATGCGGCTTGCGGGGATCATGTTGCCGCCAAATGGCTGCCGTGTTGCCGAATTGGTCGCGACGTTGAGCACGGTTGTCACGGGATCGAAGATCGTTCGCTGGCCCCCGGCGCGATTCAACGACCGCGAGAAGTTGCCGGTGCGCTCCAGGTCGGTTGGCACCGTGCGCAACGTGTCCCGCGGCTCTTTGGTCCTCCATCCTTCATAGCTGGTGAACGTGAATAGCTTGTTCTTCCGGATGGGGCCGCCAACAGTGCCGCCCCAGATGTGATTCCGGATGAAGTTCTTCGTCCGCGTGATCGGGTTCTGCATTGCGTTGAACGCGGGGTTGCGGCCGAAGTAGTATCCGGTGCCATGAATCTCATTGGTGCCCGACTTCATCGCCACCGATAGAATCCCGCCCGCCGAGTGGCCAAACTCCGCATCCACTGAGTTCTGTTGCACACTGAACTCCTGCACGGCGTCCATCGGCGGTGAGTAGGAGCCCTTCGGACCGATCTGAATCGGCGCGCCATCCAGCAGAAGATCATTCTTGCGCGACGTGTTGCCGCCGACATCCATCGACGATGAGGACCACATGAAGAACGGATTGCGCTCCGCCGTGTAGCGATTCACTACCGCCGGATCGAGCAGCGCCAGAGTGAAAGGATTCCGCGCTTTCACTGGCAGATCCATCAGCATCTTGCGATCGACGGTGAGCTCCCGAGTCGATGTGTTGAACTGCAGTGCCACCGATTGCGCGTTCACGGTGATTGCTTCCACGACCGCACCGGGCTGCAATCGAAAGTCGACAGTCACGTCGGCGCGCGTCTGCACCAGCACGCCTTCGCGAACCTGCTTGGAGAAACCTTGCAGTTCCGCGGTGACGACGTAGGTGCCGGGCTCCACGCTATCGAACAGATACGTACCATTGGCGCCGCTCTCGCGCGCCGCCGTTACGCCGGTCCCAAGGTTGCGGATGGTGATCTTCGCGCCGGCCACTGCGGCGTCGGAGGAATCGGTGACGATGCCTTGCAGCTTTGCTCGATAGTCCTGTGCGAAAGCGGAAAGGGCAAACAGAGTGATCCAAAGGAAACGCATCTCATCCCTCTTCGGTCCAAGAATCGCTGGATTGTTTCGATCAGGGAGATTCCAGTTCCGGGAAGCATACGGGAGTTCGCGGCCGGATGCAAGGGGATAGTGTTCGAGATCCAATAGCACGCGGCTCTGCGCCGCAAAGTTTGAAGTCGCAAGACAAATCGAGGAACATCTCCATAGGCGCCTTCCGTGGAACACAACCGAGTACTCTTCTTCCGCCCGCTTGGCCGGCCCGACTTCTTACTGCTTCGGAAGTGGCTCGCCGCTCCGCACGTGTCGGTCTGGTGGAATGAGCCCTTTGACCTTGAGAGCCTGGAGGCGAAGTACGGACCTGGAATTGATGGGAGGGAGCCAGTCCACGTTTACGTCATTGAGTTCGGCGGCGGCGAGAGTCTGCCGGAATCAACCTCGCCACGCCCAAGGGCCGCTATGCCCACCTTACCAGCGCCACGCCGAGACGGGAGGTTTCTACCGGTACCTCGATGCAAACGCCGCACGCCGAGTTTCTCCATGCACGCGTACGCAAGACCATCGAAGAAGACCTGCCGAGGGAGATGGACTTCCCGTGGAATTACGACGGTTTCTACGGTTCGCCGACATGCCAGCTTCGACGATGGACCTGCTCTTTCGCTTATTGCGGCAGAGGAGGCCCGGCAGTGGGCATTCAATCGAAACCGAACCAAGCCCCAAAACGCTTGGGTTGCCACGCTACAGCTTGCCGAGCTTTCCCTCCAAACGCGCGTGATGCATGTTCGTGTAAGGCCCCGCGACCGCGAGTTTCACCCACTGCTTCCAAGACTCCGACGCCTTGCGATACTGATCCGCCGCACCCGCGCGATCGCCACGCGCAAGCGCCAGGTCGCCGAGCGCTTCGAAGTACTCCGCTTCGTCGCGAAGGAAGAAGAGATCTTCGGGCATTCGTTCTCGCAGCGTACGCACAAGTTTGCCCACTTCGTGCAAGCTCGCTTCGGCCTTCTCCAAGTCCTTCAGGCCGGTGTACGCCTGGCCCAACGTCAAGCGGTCCTGCAGGAGGCCTTCGATGCCACCAAGATCCGAGGCGTTCTTTGCGAGCAGGTCTTCGCCCTTCGGAAGTGGCCTGTCATAGGTTGCCAGAACGTTGGCGGGCTGGCCGCCGTCCCGGTAGGATTGCGCGAGGGCGATGACTGCATTCTGCCGTATGCGTTCGAGGCGAAAGTTGGGAGCACTCCCCGCGATGAGTTGATCGATCCCCGCCAGCGCGTTCCGTCCATACCGAATGGACTCGGCCGCATCCAGCGCGCGCATCACTTCAGCCATGCGAATCCAGAGGATGATCCGCGTCTGCTGCGCGGTGCTGTTCTTTGGGTCTCTCGCGACGGACTTCTCGATGATCGTCTCGGCCCGCTTGAGATACTCGATCGCTTTGCGCGGTTGATTGAGATGAAATTGTGATGGCATGCCGTGAATGGCCCCAAGATCCATCAGCAGCGTCGTGAGGATCTGGCTCGCGGGTGCGTGATCCGGCTTCGCTTTCTGAAGCTGCTCCACCTCCAGCAGGCCTTTGTCGAGCATTGCCGCCGTTCGCGCCGAATTGCCCAGCGTCCGGTGCGCGCGCGACAAACGGAGATACGTTGTCGCCAGCAGAAGACGGTCTTTCGGTTCCTTGGAATGCGCAAACACCGCTTCCGCACTGGCGAGCGCACTCTCGTAGTGCGGAATTGCCTCCTTGGGTTTTTGCTGCGCGATGCTGTCCGCAAGACGCTCCTTGAAGCGATGATCCGCCATCAGAACCTTCGGATCGGATCCTCCGGATGCAAGCAGTCTCGCCGAGTACGCTGTGCCTTTTCGTAGCGACTCCAAGCCCGCTTCGTAGTTGCCTGTGACAAGCAACTCGATCTCACTTCGATTGGCAAGGGTCTCCACCAGTGCTCGTAGCGCCGCAGGATTCGATGGCTCGCGCCGCAACACCCGCTCCGCAAGTTCGGTCGCCTTGGTGTAGTCCGCAAGCGCTTCCTTCGAGCGTCCGAGACTCGCCACGCCAGGATCCCCTTGCACCGAAGCAAGGCGCTGATACCCGGCAGTCAACTCCATCAGCAGTTGCGTGTCGTTTCCGGCATCGCGCGAGAGCGAGTCGAGATACGTGGTCGCCGTCGAGAGGACAAACTGCCGCGCCTCGGTCGATCCCTGCAGATCCTTGATCTTGTCGTGGAAGTCGAACAGGAAGGTCGTGGCGAGCTTCCGCACCTGATCGAACCGGCGCTCGGCGAGCCGCGCCTGCGCAATCGCCACTCCCGCGCCACCCAAAATGCTCGCGGTCACTAGAACCGCCGCTGTCAGAGACAAGCGGTTGCGCTTCACAAACCTCCCGAAGCGGTACAGACCCGTCGATGGGCGCGCCCGAATCGGCTCCGCTTCCAGATAGCGGCGCAGATCCTCACTGAGTGCGGCCACTGACTCGTAACGCTGATGAGGGTCTTTGCGAATCGCTTTCGTCGTGATCATGTCGAGATCGCCCTCAAGCTGCGCCGCAGCCGAACGCTCGCTACGCGCCTTCACCCGCGCACTCGGAGCTTCCGGCTCGACCTCGCAGATGGACTTGTCCAGCGCCAGCGGCGATGACGTGTCGGCAATCTGCGCCTTCTCTCCGCAAAGCAACTCGTAGAGGATCAGCCCCAGCGAGTACACGTCACTGCGCGTGGTGACGCTGTGTCCGCGCACCTGTTCGGGGCTCGCGTAGTCCGGTGTCCACAACATGGCACCCGTCGTCAGGCTCCCGTCGCCAGAGCTGTCCAGCAGTTTCGCGATCCCGAAGTCGAGCACCTTCGGCGTACCGTCCGCGCCAACCAGGATGTTGTTCGGCTTCAGATCCCGATGCACGATGAGGTGCGAGTGCGCGTAGTCAATGGCCGCGCACACTTGGCGGAAAATCGCGATCTTCTGCCTGAGCGGAATGCTGTTCTCCGTGCAATACCGGTTGATCGGCATCCCCTCCACGAACTCCATGGCGAAGTAGGGAAGCCCCTGTTCGGTGCCGCCATCCAACAGGCGCGCGATAATCGGATGCTCAAGTTCCGCCAGGATCTGACGTTCGCGGAGAAACTGCTGGCGGAGAAACTCCGTGTCCTGCCAGTTCCTTCCAATTTTGAGCGCCACCCGCTTGCGGTACTCGGCGTCATCGCGCTCGGCTTCGAACACCATGCCCATGCCGCCGCGGCCAATCTCGCGAATCAGCCGGTAGGGGCCGAACCGTTGCCCGGCCCATGTGTCAGGCGCCGCGCTCTGTGCCACCGCTTCAATGGTCTGCGCGATCCGCGAGGGTGCATCGCCGGCATGCGCCAGGAGTTCTTCGAGTTGCGCCCGAAGTCCGGGGTTGCCCGCCGTCTCACGGTCGACGAACGCACGCCGTTCGGCATCCGGAAGCTCGACGGCGGCGGCAAAAAGCTCCTCGATCTTCTGCCATTGCGTATCCGCGGGGCCGCGGGACACATTCGGGCTCTCGGGCGAATTCGGATCAGGAAGGATGGCCATGACTCACTTCTGACGAGCGGAATCCGCCGCGCTGTTTTTCGCCGACATCATCTGACTGAGGAGCGCTTCGGCGAACTTCTGATCGCGGCTGACGGTGGCGATGGAAATCTCAAGCAGATCCGCCACATCATTCACACCAAGACCACCGAAGTAGCGAAGTTCGAGAATTCGCGCATGCCGTGGATGCCGGGCGGCGAGTTTGTCCAACGCGTCGTGAAGCATCAGGAAGTTCTCGGCATTCGACGGATCGAGCGCGCCCGCGGAGTCCTTCAGTTCCACCGGCGTCATCCCTCCTCCGCGCTTTGCGGACTTCGCGGCGCGCGCATGATCCACAAGGATCTGCCGCATGATCTGCGCCGCGAGCGCAAAGAAGTGCCTTCGATTGTCGAAGTCCGCGTCCTCCTGGCGAACCAGCCGGATCCAAGCTTCGTTCACCAGGGCCGTCGGTTGCAGTGTGTGCCCCGCGCGTTCGCGCCGCAGGTAGCCGTCGGCGATCTTGCGCAACTCCTGTTGCACAGCGCCGGCCACTTCGGACAGTGCGGCTTCGTCGCCACCGGCCCACTGTTTGAGAAGGGCAGTAACATCCCCGCCTTGCCGCTCCATGATGAGGGATATGATACTAAACTATATGTGCGGCCAGGCCACACTCTGGCTACCGTCCGGTATGTTCTCCGGCCTCTCCTCAGGTCCCTCCTTACACCCAGGAACCTTCAGGCCGTCTTGATCTTTCATGGGTAAGACCGGCTCGGTCGACGAAGTCCACCATCACACCACGGGCGGGCCGCCGGTGTTGTTGTGTACATCGGTCCAACGCTCGGGCTGGCCAGGAACGAAATCGACCACCTGACCCTGGGCGCGCAGTTTCTGCTGAAGGCTCTTCACGTCGATGCGCTGGATGGATTGATTCGCTTTCGCGGCGAACGCGGCAGCGACTCCGGCAGCATGGCCGGCGATCATCCAGACACTTTCCAACCGGTAGCTGCAGAACGCGACATGCGAGAACGACGCGGCGCCGGGAACCACGAGATTCGTGCAGTGTTCAGGATTCGGGGTCAGCGCCCGGTAGGGGATTTGGTAAGCCATCGACGTGCGCCAGATGCGGCCTTCATTCACGAACTCCTGCTCAGACAACGCGACCCGCTGCACGTGATGCGAATCGATGAAGTGCGAGCTGATGCCGATCGCGTCGTCCTTGCGGCGCTCGTCGATGCAATCCTTCTGAAGCACGATGGAAGCGCCACGCATCCGGCGAGCCTCGCGTACATACAACTGATACGGCAGGTTCCCGTTGTCGGCGAACTCCTGACGGTGTAGCCCCCAGGAATGCATTTCGGCCTGAAGAGACGCAGGCACGGCTTGATCGGAGGCGAGGAAGTGGATGAGCCCAAGCGTGTAATCCCAATGATCCGCGACGATCTGTTCGCGGCGGGCGTAGCTCGCTTCCGGGTAGTCGAACTGTCCACCGAAGTGGCCGAGGGAGATGATCGCTGCCTGCTTGTTGTTCACCTCGAACTTGCCGTTTCGCCGGGGGTAGAAATCGAGAATGCCGGCGAGTTTCACCGGTTGGCCGCTGGCCTGCTTCGACAGGAGCCAGTTCCGCAGCAGACTGTATCGGACGGGGTCGTATTTCTGCGGCTTTGGAAAGGGGCGGCGAAGTGCTTCGTCGCGGGCAAAAGTGAGCCGGAAGTTGTAGTTCATCACGCCGCGGTGCGCACTTCCTTCTTTCAGGTCGCGAGCCCAGGCGGAGATACCGGGCAACAGGCGGCCGCTCGAGTCGACCGTTGCCGCTTTGGTGACAACCTTGTCGAATCGAACACCTGCCGCTTCTTCGCCGAACTCATCGCGGCTTTCCCGGCCCGAGACCGCAGGCACACCGGCGCGCGCCATCAGGTCGCCTTCATACCCCGCATCGACGAACACTTTGGCCTGAATCACGGAGCCATCGGTCAGCCGGATGCCTCGGATATGCGAGGCGGCCTTGTCCACGCGATCCACGCGCGCGCCATACCGGATGGTCACGCCCGCCTCGCGCAGCATGGCGAGATACACTTTCTCCGCAACGGAGGATTCGAAGAAGAACTCAGGCTTACCCGTTCCGTAATGGCCGCCGAGCCTCTTGTAGAAGTCCAGAGCGATGCCGCCGATGGTCCAGAGAAGCATATGCTCGGACTCCGCGGTATTGATCCCGCTCGTGCTGAGGCCGCCAACGTGCTTGGTGGGCTCGATCAGCAGGACCTTTGCGCCCTCGCGTGCCGCGGCGAGAGCGGATGCGATGCCGCACGGGACACCGCCGTAAACGCACACATCCCAGACGTCCGCAGCCGTTGCTTGAACGGCAGTCAACGCGGTGAAGGTGAACTTCCGGCGTGTGATCATCAGTGTTTCTCCTTGTCGCGGGTGGGACCATCTTTCGCCTGAGGCAGCGCAACGCTGACGATCTGGCCATCGTCGACGAGGCGCTTCCGCAGTACGTTGTACTCCAGGTCGTGTAGGGCTGTGTTCCGTTCCAGAGCGAGAACGGACGCGGTGGCCGCGGCCTGGCCCAGTGACAGGAATGTCTGCTCGAGGCGAATCGCCCCATAGGCCACATGGGACGAAGATGGACATGTCGGCGTGAGCAGATTTGCCGCTTGAGAGCGCTTCGGCAGCAAGGCGCGATAGGCAATTCCAAAAGGCCCCCAGTTTCCGTCGTCGAAGACGAAGCCTTCGTTGTACGCCGCGCCGTCACGCACAATGCGGCGAACACTGTGCGTATCCGTCGGCCAGTACGCGACAGCCACGGGGTCCGCCACAGGGAGCGGGTTGGTTCTCTGTGTGTGGTGCTCCGTGATGACGTAGCCGGACACCATGCGGCGCCCGTCACGGACGTAGAGTCGCCGTGGCCAGCCTTCGTTGTCGGTGAACTCGTCACCGCACAGCCCCCATTTTTGCCACTCCGCCCTTAGGTCTTCGGGCATCTCAGGGTCGTTGGCAAGCAGCCACAGCAGGCCCTGGGTGAACGTGCGGTGCTCGTCATAGATGCGCTCACGAGTGGCGTAGCTGCCGTCAGGCCACTCGCGATTCATACCGTAAAGATTCGCCGACAAGTCATGCCAACTGCCGAGGTCTGTCTTGCCGTTCGGCAGAGTCGCGATAGGAGTCCACAACTTGCCTCCGGCGCGAACGTACCGGAAGTAGATCTCGTAGAGCGAACGGTCGAAGTTTGCCGGCTTGCGGAAGGGAATTCTGTTCGCTGGATTTCGGGTCAGGCAGAGGCGGAAGCAGAATGCCTGGATGTTGTGGTCGCCTTCTCCGGGTGTGCCGAGAGGTTCGTCCTGAATCGTCGGGATGAGCCCGCTCTTTGCATCGCCGGGAGTGCGGTAGGGATCCACGCGTACCTTGAATTGCGCGTGAGTGGTTTCGGCGCGGATGCCGTTCTTGGTCTCGCCATAGAGATGGTTCGATTCACGTCCGAAGGTGGTGTCCACTCCGGCTGCCTTGAGCAAATCACCTTCGAGCGTGCAGTCGAGGAACATGCGCCCCGCATACTCCTGGCCGGATTCCACGATGATCGCGCGCAGTGCACGGCCTTCGCCCCATCGGACCGAAGAAGCCAGCGGTTCGCGAAGCCGGCTTTCGCCGACTACGGTCACCTTCGCTTCGCGGAGCATGTCGGCAAACACAGATTCCGCAACGTGAGACTCGTAGCGGTACACCGGTCCATTCTTGCCGTACTTTCGGCCGAGGCGCGCGTAGAATTCCGCGGCCAGTCCGCCGACCGCAAGGTCGTTGCGGAACCAGTGGTTGTTGATGTCGGCGCTTCCCAGTCCCTCGACCGTGATGCCGCCAATGTGCTTCTCCGGGGCGACGAGGATCACTGAACGGCCCATTCGCGCCGTCTGCACCGCCGCCGCGACACCGGCCGCGGTCCCTCCATAGACGATGACATCCGCCGCGGGCGCCGCCGCTTGAGAAGTGCTCCACGCGGTGGCCGCAAGCGCTACAGCAAGAGTAAGGCGCATGATCTTTAGAAATACAACTTCAGGGCCATCTGGAACTCGCGGGCGCGGGAGTTGGCTGCAAATCCGGTCACAGTTCCGAAGTTCCCGGCGTCGATGTTCGCTGCCGGATTGCCAAACGTCGGAGTGTTCGTGAAGTTGAACGACTCGGCGCGAAACTGCAGCTTGTAGCGTTCCTTGAGCTTGAAATTCTTCATCAGTGACAAGTCCACATTGTTCCAGCCGTCGGTTCGCGTGCGAGGTAGGTTGCGCGCTACGTTACCGAAGGTGAACGGGAGCGAGTTGGCGAAGGCGGCGCGGTTCAGCCAGCGGTCGATGGTCGGATTGTCGAGCGAAGGATCTCCAACGGCATGCGGCTTGCTGCTGCCGAAGGCTGTCCCGTTCTGGCCGACGCCGATCACATTGCCACTCTGGAAGCTTGTGATGGAGTTGATCTGCCATCCACCGGCGATTGCCTTGTACACGGCCGGCCCAGTCCTTCCGAAGGGAATTTCGTAGCTGACCGAAATCACCAGCCGCTGCGGCAGGTCAATGGCTGATACGGAGCGTTCCGCCGCGAGGTTGTCCCAGTTGCGGACTCCGTTGTCGCCGCTTTCCGTCATGCCGCCTGCCCCCAGGTTGTTGTCGATCAGTTTGCTGAAGGTGTATGAGATCAGCGCACTCAGACCCGAGGAGAAACGCTTCTCGATGCGCATTGTGGCGGCGTGATAAACCGAATCGGAGAGTGTTGCCAAGCCTCCGGCGCCGCTAAACTGCGGGTACGTGTCGAGCAACGAGGCTCGCGACACCTGCCGCTGCCCGAGAGCGAGGGTCGGGTCAATGGTCCCGAAGAATGGATTGTCCACGAGTTGCTGCAACTGCGTCCCGAGCGCGCGATACTCCTGCGGCAGATAGTCGTGGGTCCGGTTGCCGGGGAGTTGAACACCGCGATTGCCCATGTAGCCCGCTTCCACGAGCCAGTTGCCTGGCAATTCACGCTGCAGCGAAAGAGACCACTGCAGGGAGTATCCCCGCCGGAGGCCGCGGCTGTTGCCATTCACTCCCTGTCCGAGCTGGGTGAGTGCCCCGAGCCTGCTGCCCACCGGTTCCAGCCGCCCGTTCGGGAACGGATTGGCGAGCGTCTCATTGGGAGTGAAACCACCGTCAAGGGATGTCACGAGCGGCGTCGCAAGCGAGAATCCGGTGCGGTCGAGCCCGGTGAAGTAACCGGTCGTCGGCAGGAACGAAATGCTGTAGCCGCCTCGCACGACGGTCTTCGGCTTCACCTGCCATGCGAAACCGAACCGCGGTTGGAAGTTCGTGTACTCGGCATCGCGATGGCCGCGAGGGAGCCCGTTCACTCCAGGGAAGACCAGTCCGCCCGTGAGGTTCAGGCCGTTGACCGTGGTCCGGATGTTCGGGTCGAAATTGCTGATCGCGTTGAAGCGATCCGTCACGCCGCCTTCGCGCTCCCATCGCAGGCCGAGGTTCAACGTAAGTCTCGGTGTGACCTTCCAGTCGTCTTGGACGAACAGTGCGAAGTTCTTCACGGTCGAGGTAATGGGCTGGTTGAATGCCACGCTGCCGCCTGCCGGTACACCGAGGAGGAAGGATGCAAACCCGAAGCCGGAAGTTGCTCCGGCATTGTTCGGGTTCGGCCCCTGGGTGAAGCCCCGCCCGAAGCTGAATTGAGCGGCTCGCGCACCCTGTGTGTTGTTGGACTGGTAGATCCGGTTGTCACTTCCAAACTTCCAACTGTGTGCTCCGCGGAGCCAGGTGATGGAGCCCGTGAACCCAAACGACTTGTTCGACTGCAGCAATTGGTCGCCCGTATCGCTGCCGATTGCGGTCATATCGGACATATCGAACCGCGGGAAAGCCATGAGCTGCTGAGTCGTGTTCACGCGCGCCGGAAGGCCAAGTTGGGTCGCGTCGAACCCAAGGCTGCGGGTCACCCGCTGGGTGAGATATGCGTTGAAGCCGCTCCGCACGTCGATCAGAAGGTCTGGGCGGAGCGCGTCGGAGTAGCTGACGAAGGAACTGTGCCGCTGGAACGGCAGATTGGAGGTCTGGATTTCGGCGACGTTGTCGTAAAAGTTGGGGACGCCTTGGACGGTCTTGTCCCAGGTGTAGCGCCCGGCCAGACGGCGGGAGGGGGTCAGGTAGTGGTCGAGGCGCAGGCCATAAATGTCCTTGTCCAGGGGCGAAGACCCGACTCCAAAGTAATTGTTCGCATTGGTGACGGCGACACCAGCCGTGTTCGGTTTTGGGTAAAACGCATTCACTGCCTGGGCCACGGACGAGATGCGGCTCGCCGGTATTCTGTTGCCGGGGAACTGGTCACGGATTCGGTTGGTGGGATTCGTGGGGTCGGTGCGGGTGCTGAAAGGATCGTAGATCTGGACCAGTGCTCCGGCCGCGGTGAGGGTCTGGCTGAAGTCGCCAGCCCGCTGCGCTTCGGTGGGAACGGAGCGGATGGACGTGGAAGCGGTCCGCTGCTTGAACTGTTCCCAGTTGAAAAAGAAGAACGTCCTGTCTTTTTTGATCGGACCCCCCAGCGTGGCGCCCCACTGGTTGAAGTTGAATGGCTGGCGCGCGCGCCCAGCGCGATTGCTGAAGAAATCGTTCGCACGCAGGACCTTGTTGCGGTTGAACTCGTAGACGCTCCCGTGGAGTTCATTCGTGCCGGACTTGCTGATCAGGTTGATGACGCCCCCACCGGTGCGTCCGAATTCGGCGGATGGATTGCGCACAATGAGGCGGAACTCCTCTGTGGCGTCGACCGAAAGCGGGTTCATGATGTTGCCTGAAGCCCAGTTCTCGGAAGGTATGCCGTCCACCATGTAGTTGTTGGTGGCCGAGATGCCTCCGCCAATGGAGGCCGCATTGCCGCTGAACGACGACACCGGAAGGTCGCCAAAGGATCCGGTGGCGCGGACGCCGGGTACGAGTAGCGCGAACTGCAGCGGGTTCCGGCCATAGGTCGGCATGTCGAGGATCTTTTGATTGGGTACCACCGTGCTCACCGTCGCTCCTTCGGTTTCGAGCAGCGGCGCCGCTCCGCTCACTTCCACGCGCTCGCTGACCTGTCCTACTTCGAGCATCAGATCCAACCGAAGCGTCTGCCCTTCGTCCAGCGTCAAGCCGGACCGGACGATCTCCTTGAAACCCGGCTGTTGGACCGAGACCGTGTAGGACCCGCGGGCGAGAAGCGGCGCGGTGTAGTAGCCTTCCGCGTTGGTCTCCACCGCGCGGCGGATCCCCGTCTCGTTATTGGTGACCAGCAACTTCGCGCCGGTCAGAACCGCGCCACTGGAATCCACCACGCGCCCGGTGATCTGGGCTGTCTGAGCACTCGCCGGAAGTGCGAGGGCGAGAGACAGAAGACAAAAGACAAACGAAGTCCGAAAAATGGCTCTCATGAGATCTACTCCAACTGGAATTCTGGAAGGCTCCGGACCCGGAACACAATTGAGTCTTGCCCGGTTGGACACGCCGATCCAGCATCTTGTTGCTACCTCCGTGTTACCGGGAAGTGCTAAAGGCTACAAAGGTTTACCGTCGTTACGCGAATGTCACGGCAGTGTCTTGCGGGGATTGCTGTGATACGCTGTTTCTTCGAAGCATGCTTGTAAGTGAGCAAAGCAAAGAGGATGCGGTTCGAGGGCTCGTCGCAAGCCTGACCTTCCACCGCGCCGACGTCCTGAAGGCATTGCTCGAGTACTTGCTGGCGCAGGACGCGCTGGGGCGCTCGCACCTCGTCACGGAAGCCGAGATTGCGCTGAAGGTGATGGGGCGTGGTCCGTCATTCTCGCCGGAGTCGGACTCGTCGGTACGGACGCGATTCGCGGCGCTGCGCAAGAAACTGGATGAGTACTATTCGGGAGAGGGCCGGGACTGCCCGGTTCGGGTGGACATTCCGCGGGGCACTTACACGCTCCGCTTCCTGTCCCATGCGCCAATGCCGGCGGCGGAACTTGAGGTCGCGGTTCCCAGCATTGTGCCTGTCCAGGTCGAACCTGTTGCGGTTTCGGCAGACCGTTCGGCACGGCGTTTCTTCGTCTGGGGGGCACTGACCGGGGTCTGCGCGGTGCTCTTGGCCGGGGCCGTATGGGCCATGGCAGTCCGATACCCCGGATCGCGAGAGAGCCGTCTGCTGGCGAAGGCATGGGGGCCGATGATCGAACCCGGAGCCAGCGTCACGATTGCGATCGGGACGCCCGCGTCCTTCTTTATCCGGGATTTCGGCGACGCGCCCGCTCCGATTGGCGATCCCCCCTACCGTTTAACAATTGCCCGCGATCCGGAGCTGGAGGACTGGTACAAGCGGACTCGCAACGCCACGCTGGGGAAGATGTTCATTCTCCATCCGAACGCGCATGCTCCCCTCTGGGGGGACGCGGCCGCCGCCGGTGTCCTGGCGAGGATGTTCGGCGCACATTCGGCGCAGGTGGATCAGTTGCCGAGTGCCCGGGTGCATCCTGTGGCGCTCCGCGACCGGAATGCCGTGATCATTGGACGCCCGGAGTATACAGACGCCGCCCGCGCTCTGATTCCGGAAGACGGACTCTCCGTCGAGTATTCGGCATCGGAACGGAAAGTCGGAGTACACAATCGCAAGCCAAAGACTGGTGAACCAGAATGGTGGTTCTCACAAGGCGGCCTGCGTCACAACTATGGGCTGGTCACGGTCCTGAGTACGGTGGGTGAGGCGCGGCGGCGGATGGTCCTGCTGTCGGGGATCAATTCGGACGGAGCGGAAGCGGGCGCCAGATTCTTCACTTCTCCTGACAAGCTGCAGGATTTGGACAACCAGTTTCGTCAGGCGGGGTTCGAAAGATGGCCGGACCGTTTTCAAGTGGTGGTTCGGACAGAGTCGATGGACACCTACAGCCTGGAGACGAAGTTTGAGTTCCTCCGAACTTTGAAGTGATCAAGCAGGACGCCAACATGGGTCATACTCCTCAGCACGCTTGCCTGAACTGACGTTTGTTGCCTTTGGACCCATGCTAACCTGCCCTGTAGCGAAGCCGCGCTCGTATGCACTTCATTGCTATGGCGCCCAGCGAAAGTCTGTGATGAGAAATTTGCAGAAATCCTGGCGTGATTCCAAGGCGTTCTTCGCTTGGTAAGGAGAGGGATCGAGCGGAAGCGATCGGTCTGCCCCTGAGTTGCCCGGGCTCTGGCCGATCGCATCAATTGCACAACGGAGGTTGCCGATGAGGAGTTCGTGGAGTAGGTATCGATTGTTGGTGGCACTGGCGATCGCCACCGCCGCCCCAGCGCAGGCCCAGTTCGTATGCAATGTGCAGTCTACTCCGCTCACCGTTCGCGCGGAGGGCGTGGCCGAGTTGGGCGGCGATGTGTTGGTCACCTGCAGCGGGGCCCCGGGCAGCGCGGCCATCGTGCTCAACATGACCTTCACCGCAAGTGTGCCGATTACGAGCCGGCAGGTCGTTGGCAATCAAACCGACACGCTGCTGTTGGTGAACGATCCGTCCATTCCCATCCTGGGCACGAACGCGTTTCGCGGTTCCCGGCTAAGCGCCAACTCCATAGCGTTTTCCAATCTGACGATCCCAGCATTCTCTTCCAGGACCTTCCGTCTCGTGAATCTGCGGGTCGACGCCACTCAGGCCGGCCAGAGCGGCGTTTTTGTGAATGTAGAGATTACAGGCACTCCGCAAAGCCCGTCAACGCCGAACCCGAATGTCACAGTTGGCTTCCGGCAAGCCGGACAGTCGCATGCGGTACCGGCAGTGCCTGCTCTCACTCTCTGCGCCGATTTGAATCAGAACCCAGCCGTGCCAGCCACCCAACCCGGCACGCTCCGATTCACGGAGGGCTTTCCCAACGTACACCGGATCCGGTTGTCGCAGGACCCATCCGTCCCAGGGCAAGTCTCGACATCGGAGAGCGGATTCGTCAACACGGCACAGCTCGGTTCGAGCTACGGCACCGCTTCGCAAGGCACCCGGCTCATGGCGCGGTTCGCTGGGATCCCTGCGGGCGCCCGTCTTCACGTGGCGACGGGCCGCTTTGGAAACACCAGCCTGCAAGTGGTCTCCGCGGATGCGAACGGCGCGGGAGGCACACCAGTGACCGGGGGATCCCGATGGGGTGGAACCTTTGTTGAGCTGAGCATCGTGGGTGGCGCGGCCCTCGCGGTGTGGGAAGTGGAGTCCTCCGTACAGTCTGCCCTGCAGAGTCTGGACATCCCGTTTGTGGTCCAGTTCACCGCCGGCGTCGCCACCACCGGAACCGCGAACGTCACCATGGGCCTTGGACCAACGAGCACTACAAGTTCATCGAGTTCCACCGCGCCGATCCCACGGTTCGCGGCGCCGTCGTTCAGTACAACCGCGTTCACCATCAGTTCCTGCGTGATCGATGTGACGGTAACGCCCAATCCAGCCGCCGCAGTCTCGGGCCAAACCCTACAGTTCGCGGCATCGGTTACCGGGACCCCAAATACCGCAGTGACCTGGTCCGTGAGCGCGCCACCGGGCAGCAATCCTCCGTTAGGCAGCATCAGTTCCTCGGGGTTGTACACTCCTCCGTCCGTGTCCGCCCCGGTCACGGTCATCGTTACAGCCACCAGCGTGGCCAACCCCTCGCGAGCGGGAACTGCAACGGTCACCGTCAACCCTCCGGTCAACGTTACCGTCACTCCTCCAACCGCGACGCTCACACCCGGCCAAAGCCAGCAATTCACGGCCACCGTCACGGGCGCTCCCAACGCCAGTTTCGCTTGGTCCCTTACGCCCAATACCGGTACCATGACCGGCACGGGACTCTATACCGCTCCCGCCACCATCACTTCTCCGCAGACCATCACCGTGCGCGCTCTCAGCGTCGTCGACGGCCAAGCCACGTCCGGCACGGCCACCGTCCAGCTTCAACCGCCTAACTGCGCACCCACCCTCAGCGCAAACTCGGGCTCTTTCGATGTCGAGGGCGGCACTGCGAACGTGAACGTCGCCATCGCGCCCGGATGCGCATGGACAGCGGCATCCAACCAGGCATGGACCGTCATCACCAACGGTTCGTCCGGCACGGGCAACGGGACGGTCACTTACACGGTGGCGCCGAATGCGGGTGGTTTGGCCCGAAGCGCGGTGCTTACCATCGCCGGCCTCACTTACAATGTCAGCCAGGCCGGCCGCGGCTGTTCCGCCGGACTTACTCCCCCCGTCGCAAACCTCTCCGCCGCCGCGCAGACCTCCTCCACGGATCTCACGCTCAGTTCACCGGACTGCCGTTGGGAGGCTCGCAGCAACGTCCCCTGGGCGCGAATCACATCGGCCCTGTCGGGGACTGGCAGCGCTGGAATTGCCTTTGCGGTGGACGCCAACCCGCTGCCCTCCAACCGTTCGGGCACCCTCACCATCGGTGGACTTACCCTCACGCTGATTCAAGGCGGCGGCGATTGCAGCCGCATCAATCTGAGTGAGTTGAATCAGTTTTTTGGCTCCGCTGGCGGAACCGCCACGGTGGAAGTAACCGCGCCGCCCGGATGCACTTACTCCGCGTCAACCTCCGGACAGTTTCTCACCATCAACCCGCCGCTCGGCCGCACCGGATCGGCGCGCATCACTTACTCAGTGGCGCCGAATCCTTCCGTGGCGGGCCGCACCGCGGCACTGAACATCGCCGGCCAAACGGTCACCATCACCCAGTCCGGCGCTGCCGCACCTGCTCTCTCCTGCGCCGTGCAGAACATCGCAAACCCTGCCAACCTCCGCTCCACCGGGCACACCGAATTGATCTCTCCTCTCGACATCGCCTGCTCCGGGCGTACCGGCGGGCAGTCGTTTTCCGCCGACATCGTGGTGGTGCTGAATGCCAACGTGACCAACCGGATCGTCGTCCCCGCATCGGAGGAACTCGACGCCGAACTAGCCATCGCGGGCGGCGGGACCATCAAGGGCCGATTGGAAGGGATCAACTCTGTCCGGTTCCCTCGCGTTCCCATTGCATCCGGCGAACCTCAAGTAAGTCTCCGCATGACCATTTCCAACATTCGCGCCGGGGTTACGCTGCTCGGAACATCAAACGCCGCCCAGGGCGTGGACGTCACGGCCACCGTGCAGATCCTCTCGCCCGTTCCGGTTCCCGTGGAGAACGCGGTGGTGAAGGTGGGCTCATCGCGCGCGCCACTCTCTCTGTCTCGCCTCGCGATCCGTGATGGAGCCAGCCCGGGCCAGCGCTTCGTTCCTCTGGTAATTCAGGAGCGGTTCCCCAGCGCGTTCCGCACCAAGGCGATGGAGACCGCCGGCGCGATGGCGGATACGGGTACACGGCTCTTACTCAGGATCTCCGGACTTACACCCGCGGCACAGGTATTCGCGCCTGCGGCGAGTTCGAACAACAGGGCACGGCTTGTGGCCGCGGACCCCAATGGAGTGGGATCTCAGTTTCTCGACGGTTCTCCGCGCGCGGGCGGAAGTTACCACCAGTTATCGCCAACCGCGGGATCCGCCTATGCCGTCTGGGAGATTGTCGCAGCCGACGGATCCGTTCTCGACGGCCCGGAGTTTCTCATCCTGATCGAGGGAGTCTCGGCCGCCGACGCCGACCAAGTGCGGTTTGAGGCTGTTCTGGCTCCACTTTCCCAAATCGGCACCGCCAGCGCCTCGGCGCCCGTGCCCCGCTTTTCCGACCCGCTCAACCCGGCCCGCCTTCTCGATCTTCGCATCACGGGAACCACCCAGACCGGATCGCGGCCGCAAGGCTTGCGCTCACCGGTCGCCATTAACGGTACCGTGACATTCACTTACCGCATTAGTAATGAAGGTGACACTGCCGCTTCCGATGTTGTGTTTCGGAGCACGCTCGCCGAGGGCTTCAGCAACGGCAGTTGCACGGCCTCGCAGGGGGCCTGCACAGTGAGTGGACAGGAAGTGCGCGCCAGCGTGGGCGGCGTGCCGACCGGCGCCCAAGCGGTTGTGACAGTAAATGCCGCCGTAAGTGGGTTACCGAATTGTCCGAATTGTATCGGCCAGGGAACCGTGCTGGAAAACACAGCCACCGTTGGAGGCGCCCAGTTGGACCCTGCGCCGGCGAACAACAGCGCGGAGACTCAGGTAGAAGTAAATGCTCCCTGCCAGTTCACTCTCGGCCGCGCCAGTGCCACGGCGGCGGGCGCCGGTTCGGTGATCCGTCTCGACGTCACCACCGGGCCAGCGTGCGAGTACACTCAACCGGCCACCGAGAATGGCGTGTCCTTCTCACCCTCGGGAACGCTGCGAGGAAGCACCACACTTATTTTGAATGTGCCCGCCAATCCGGGCGCCGCGGAGCGCGTTCTCACCATCAATCCTGCGTCGCGCGCATTCAACATCCATCAGGCAGGGCAGGGCTGCACGTTCACCTTGACTGGTCCCTCGCTTTTGTCAGCGGCGGGTGGGAATTTCCAGTTGCAGGTCCAGTCGGCATGCGCCTGGACGGCATTCGCCGGTCCGGACTGGCTGCGGATCCCGGCTCCGAACAGCGGAAGCGGCAACGGCGCCGTCACTTTCACCGCGACACCCAACCCGTCGGCAATCGCGCGCGTGGGAGCAATTGAAGTGGCGGGCCAGATCTTCGCGGTTACTCAACAAAACGTAATTGCCCAGACGTGCACTTACTCGGTCAGCCCCGCGCAGTTACAAGCGGGCCCGGCCGGCGGCGCGTCGCAGTTCACGGTTTCCACCACACCGGCGGCCGGCTGCGCGTGGACCGCTTCGTCCAACGAACCTTGGATCACCATTGCATCCGGCGCCTCCGGGTCAGGCGCTGGAACCGTATCCGTGAACGTGTCGCCCAACTCCGGGCTCCAACGGACCGGCACCTTGAGCGTTGCCGGACAGTCCATCGGTGTCACCCAGGCCGGTGGCGCGGCGGCCCCGGCGGGACTGCGTTTCGTCGCCATGAACCCTTGCCGCGTCATGGAAACCCGTCCGGAGTACAACTTCGAAGGACGCACCGGCGCATTCGGTCCCCCGTTCCTCCGCGCTGGCGAAACCCGGACGCTCCACATGACCCAGTCCAACGTCTGCCAGATCCCGGCATCGGCAAAAGCCTACGTCCTGAACGTGACGTTGGTGCCACGCGGCGGAGTGGATTTCGTCACCATCTGGGCGGGCGGGGAAGCGCGTCCCAACGTCTGGACTGTTCGTTCTCCCGACGGCCAGATCGTCGCCAATTCCACGGTGGTCACCGCGGGGAACTCCGCCATTCAGGTCTACGCTTCCAATGATGCGGACCTGATTCTCGACATCAGCGGCTACTTCACCGATGCCGCCGCGGCCAACCTTGCTTACTATCCACTTACTCCGTGCCGCGTCATTGATACTCGCATCGAGTACCGGCCCACACCCGGCCCCTTCGGCCCGCCTTCCATGAACGGCAGGGAAACCCGGCGCTTCCGCTTCCCCGCGTCCCCCTGCGCCGTGCCCGCTGGCGCGGCGGCTTACTCGGTGACCATCACGGCCGTTCCCCAGGGTCCGCTGCAGTTCCTCACCGCGTGGCCGGCAGGCGGTCCGCAACCCAATATCTCGAACATCAACTCCCCGGCCGGCCGTGTGCTCGCCAACAGCGTCATCCTCCCCGCGAGCGCCGACGGCAGCGTGGATGTCTTCACCTTCGACCGTACCGACTTCCTGATCGACATCAACGGTTACTTCGCGCCGGACAATGGCCAGGGACTGTTCTACTTCCCGGTCCAGCAATGCCGGGTAAGTGACAGCCGGTCCGCCAATGGCACCTTCGGAGGCCCGGTCTTCGAGAACGAGCAGACCAGAACCTACCCGCTTCCGGTATCGGCGTGTTCGGGAATTCCCGCGGCGGCCCGCGCCTACGTGGTGAACGCATCCGTGATCCCGAACGGCTCGCCGATGCCGTTCCTTACCTTATGGCCCACCGGACAGGGCCGCCCGAATGCGTCGTCGTTGAACGCCTTTGAGGGGCAGATTGTGACGAACTCGGCGATCATCCCGGCCGGCGCCAACGGAGCGATTGATGTCTATGCCTTCCGCCGCACTCATGTGGTGTTGGAGGTAAGTGGCTATTTCGGCAGGTAGACCGTACGGGCGATCCGGGCAGGGAAGAGCGGTTCGGAGGCCCGCTTCCTGGGCAGCGGACTTCAGGTCACGCGGCGCGGGACGTGTCTCGTGTTTGCGGGCTCCGGGAAACGCACACATTCCTGCCACCACCGCGATGCGCGCGCTCGCGCAAGCCGGCGCCTCCGCTCCGCGATTCGCAGCGAGCGTTCGTCTGGACTGAATGCGATCGAGGACCGCCTGCAAGCCCGGCGCGGGCGCACCGCTCCGAAGCCGTCACCGCCTACCAACCGGCGAAGCCCCGCTTGCCGCAACCCTGCCCGCGGCCGGACCCGCAGGCCGATTCCTTACCGCTTCCTTACGCGCCTCTTACGCCGATTTCGCGAGACCCCGCTTATCCTGCATTCATAGCGAAATCACACCGGGCCTGCGAACGGGCCCGGAGAAACCTATGGGAGGGAATTCGAGGTGCCTCTGACAGGAGCTTGCGTCTACGCGGGCCGCAACAGCCGGTTGCGAGCCGTCGCCTACCGGGTAAATGGACAGTTGATCGGCTATGAGGACAAGGAGAAACGTAAGGGCATCAAGGGCGAGAAGAAGAAACTCAGCTACCTGATCAAGCCCATGGTCGGTACCGGCGAGTTCCGCGTGATTGGCCCAAACAGATTCAAGGGAGTCGTCGATGCGTGGGATCCCGCCAACCCTGTCATGCTGCTTCCCGGCAAGCTCAGCAAGGAAGACGTGGTCGACGGCAGCGGCAAGCTCAAGATGCGCGCCGACTCCTCCGCCGTCTTCAAATATGCCGGCGACCTGCTCAAGAAAGCCTATCCCGCCACCGAATGCCGCAGCTTTGCCAATGTCCACGACGACTTCGACGACGGCGGCAACCTCACCGATAGCCTGAATAACTTCATGGAGGAAGTCACCGAGCTAGCCGACCATTGCACCAACCTCGACTATTTCGCTTACTCCGGCCACGGAAATGGCCCCGAACTCCCATCTGCCGGCCTGAAAATCAACACCAAACGCTACGAGGAATTCGTGGAGTGCCTCCGTTCCATGCTCCGGCCCGATGCCCGGGTCATCTTCTATGCCTGCTCCACCGGCCTTCCCGGAGGCATGGCCCCCGACCTCTCCAAACGACTTCCAGGCATTACGGTTTACGGTCACAACTGCGCCGGCCACGGCATGACCAACCCCGAGAAAGTCCGTTGTGTTGGCGGCCAGCGCGAGGTCTTCCAAACCATCATGGGCCCCGAACAGTTCAGCCGCTGGAGCCGTCTCATCAAAATGCCCTCCGAGGATATCTGGCTTCGCTATCCCTGGATGACCATCGACGAAATCCGGGCCGAAGTGGACCGCAAGATCCCCCGCCCGGACCGTTCCGGCATTCTAGGTTTCGCCCCATCGGACTAAGTGTGCCGCGCGCGCTACATACATCCAAAAAAGAAATGGCCGGGTGCTCCTTATTCAGGAAGCGGCCCGGCCCGCCCGAATTCTCTCCAGAAACTCCCCACCGTACTGCCCGTTCCTTACGCGAAATGGACTGCATCGCGGTGGTGCGAGAGCCGTA
>JAEUQE010000939.1 GCA_016789785.1 Bryobacterales bacterium | reverse complement strand
ATCCGAAGGGAAGCGGCCCTTCCAAAGGCACAGGTCGAGGTTTCAATCCACGTCCGTCATTGCTGACGGACGAATCGATTTTCATAGGTCGCCCCCGTTGGATGTCAGTTGTTTCAATCCACGTCCGTCATTGCTGACGGACGAATCCGTCGATCTGGCGATTGTGTTTGTCGTTGTGGCTGGTTTCAATCCACGTCCGTCATTGCTGACGGACGAATCGCTACTCGCTTGGCGTGCAGCAGGGGCTCAACGACGTTTCAATCCACGTCCGTCATTGCTGACGGACGAATCCCTTCAACAGCAGCTATGACGGCTCGGTGCGCCAGGTGGTGTCAATCCACGTCGGCTTTCGGGGCGCCGGCGCGTTTCAATCCACGTCCGTCATTGCTGACGGACGAATCAAAAAGCCCGCACTGGGCGGGCTGTCGTTGATGCTGTTTCAATCCACGTCCGTCATTGCTGACGGACGAATCGAAGAGGCTGGCTATCAGGCCCTGCCGTACTTCCCGTTTCAATCCACGTCCGTCATTGCTGACGGACGAATCGCTCGCTGCATCGGAAGTCCATACGTTTGGACACACGTTTCAATCCACGTCCGTCATTGCTGACGGACGAATCCTCCACGTTGCCCCGTTGTCAGTGGATTTGC
>JAEUQE010000938.1 GCA_016789785.1 Bryobacterales bacterium | reverse complement strand
TGCCGCCTTCCCCTCCCAGTTTCGCTCGCCTCGATCCGGTTCCGGAATGTAGCTGCGAATCCCGCTCTCGCTCAACTTCCGCAGCACCGCGTTGCTGTGATACCCCTTGTCGGCAACCACTTCCGACGGTCCTTCCGGATTCACTCGCTCCCCGCCCGTCTCTCCGTTCACCGCTTCGGCCGTCTCGGCAATCCACTCTCCGGCCTCGGCCACTGTCTCAGTGATCGTTGCCGTGTCCCCCTCGTCGGCGCCCTGTACGGTCAACCCGATGATCGCGCCCGTCTCCAAATCCACCGCATGCTCCGCTTTGTGCGCCAGATGCGTCGAGCCATCCTTCATCTTTGCGATCTTGGCATCCGGGTCCTGCGGGTGTTCCCAGTCGTCGTTCGACATCCGCTTCTTCCGCTTCCGGTCCAGTTTGGCCAACTGCTCCCGCGTCGGCGTCTCGATTCCCGACTCCTTGGCCAATCCAGTCAGAAACTCCTGGTAGCTTTCCCCGCTGTCCCGCCGCACGATGCTCCGCATCGCCGCGTTGGCTTCCAGCGTCGTCGCGTCCACCCCCACCGTCTGGCCCTTCATCAATCCCCGTGTTGCCAGCACTCGCAGCACAAATCCGAATACCTGCTCATGCGTTTCCACCGCGATCAATC
>JAEUQE010000937.1 GCA_016789785.1 Bryobacterales bacterium | reverse complement strand
GCAGAGCGGTTTTCGGCGCGGTCTAGAGAGGAATCGGCCAGACATCGCGACGAATCGGCAAGACCCCCGGCGCGCCGGCACCGAGCATGCGGCTCTTCCATCCCACCGGAGCCTCCCATGCAAGTCCCGCCGCTGCCGCCCTCCCTGGCCCCGTCCCTGGCGCATATGGCACTGACCGTGCTGATGTCCGACTTCCTGCGCTATGCGCTCGCCGCGGGTGCGGTGTGGCTCGTCGTTAACGTGCTGCTGCGCCGCCGCCTGGCCGGCCGGCGCATCCTGGACGCCGTGCCCGCGCCAGGGCAGGTGCGGCGCGAGATCGCGTACTCGTTGTCGACGGTGTCGATCTTCGCGGCCAACGGGCTGCTGCTCTGGCTGCTGATCGCCAATGGCACGGTCGAGGTCTATCCGGACGTGGCACGCCGCGGCTGGGCCTGGTGGTGGGCGAGCCAGGTGTTGATCATCGTTGCCCACGACGCCTGGTTCTACTGGACGCACCGCGCCCTGCATCACCGGCGCTGGTTCCGCGCCGTCCACGGGCGCCACCACGCCTCGCTGCACCCGACGCCGTGGGCGGCCTATGCCTTCCATCCCGTCGAGGCCCTGCTGCAGGCGGTCTTCCTGCCGCTGTTCCTGCTGGTCGTGCCGGTGCAC
>JAEUQE010000936.1 GCA_016789785.1 Bryobacterales bacterium | reverse complement strand
CGGAGGCCGGAAAGAAGCGTCCGTTGCGGAAGGACTCCATATTCTGGATCGCCTCCATGACGAAACCGGTGACGGCCGTCGCCGTCATGATGTTGCAGGACGCGGGCAAGCTCTCCATCGATGACCCGCTCTCAAAATACATCCCCGAATTCGGCGCCAACGGCGTCACGCTGCGCCACATGTTGACGCACACATCGGGCATGGGCGAAGCCACGCCGGCCGAACTGGCTGCCGCCAGAACCCTCGCCGAACTCGCGCCCGTCTACGCGAAAAAGCCGCTTGCCTTCGCGCCCGGCAGCCAGTGGAAATACTGCCAGTCCGGCATCAACATGCTCGGGCGCGTCGTCGAAATCATCTCCGGCGAATCTCTCGACAAATTCTTCGAAAAGCAGCTATTCAAGCCGCTCGGCATGAAGGATACGGCCTTCTACTTGAAGGGCAAGCAGATGAGCCGTTGGGTGACGCCCGCGCGAAAGGACGCCGAAGGACTGGTCGATTCGCCCGTCGGCCTGCTGGCCGGAAAACCGCCGACGGCGCGTGATCGTTTTCCCGCTGCTAACGGAGGCCTGTTTTCCACCGGACCGGACTACGCACGCTTCGCCCGCATGTTACTGCGGGGCGGGGAACTGGACGGCAAGCGGTATCTGAGCG
>JAEUQE010000935.1 GCA_016789785.1 Bryobacterales bacterium | reverse complement strand
CCGCACCCGACGCCAGCCTCGCCGTAGCTCCTTTCCCACGCACGCGCACCCTCCGCTGTTTTCACCCCGGTCACCGGATTCCCTTTTCCACCCCATGAAGATCCCCCTGCGCTTCTCCTCCCTTGTGCTCGTCACCGCCCTGGCCGCAACCGGAACCGCCGCCGCCGGCCCCGCCGGGGGCCCCGAGGAACCGGTTCGTTATGTCGGCACCGAGCAGGCCGATGCCTCCCATCACGGCAGCCTCCGCCTCGCGGTCGGCGCCAAGAGCTGGCAGGCATTCCGGGCCAATCGCGCCGATCCCGAGCAGGCCGAAGGCCACGGATGGACCTACAATCACGCGCCGATGATCGCGTACTGGAATCAGCGATTCTGGCTCCAGTATCTCAGTGGCCCCGTTCACGAGAACAAAGGGCACGGGCAGATTCTCGTCCTCTCCTCGGAGGACGGAGTGCACTGGGAAAAACCCCGCGTGGCGTTTCCGCCCTACCGCATGCCAGACGGCACGCTGGCCATGCCGCACGAGCGCATGGGCTGGTTTGTCGCCCCCAACGGCCGGCTGCTCACCCTCGGATTCTGGGGCATTCCCAACCACCCCAATGACGGCACCGGCATTGGCCGGGTGGTCCGGGAGGTGCTCCGAGACGGGACCTTC
>JAEUQE010000934.1 GCA_016789785.1 Bryobacterales bacterium | reverse complement strand
GCTACGGCAATCACGCGGAGATGGCCGCGTTCGAACCCGATTACTGGATCGGCGATCTTCACGAGTTAGTCGGCTAGTTCCTTGACCGCTTAGAGAGTTTGTATTTGTACTTGTACTTGAAGATGGCCCGCGCCTTCTTGCGATTGAATCTCCATTCGATCTTCTGACGCGCCTTGTTCACCCTCCGACTCCAGGCGGTAGTCTCATGTCGTAGTGTCTTCAGATCCGGAATTCGTCGTTTCCCCAGACATTGCCTGGCGTAGACGCTGATCTCGATTTCGGCCTGGTTCAGCCAACTGCCATGCCGGGGAGTATAGTGAACCATATACCGGTCCCAGATTTGCCCGCCGACTTCCTCGCCGTAGAAGTCGGTCAGCGATTTGCGCGTATGCGTGCTCAGGTTGTCCATGGTCAAATGGATTGTTTTCGCCTCCGGGTACGCCATGGCAACATGGAACAGGACCTGCGCGAACTCGTAGCCGTGCCGGGTATGCGTTGGATAGGTGAAGTGGCGACCCGCTTTCGGCTCCACCGCGCAGAAGACATTGGCGGTCCCACAGCGTTCGTACTCACTGTCTTGCCGCGCTTCGCGCCCCGGGGAAGCCGGAGTCGGCGGCCGGACATCGGCGTGGAGCGTCACCGGCTTCTCGTCCAA
>JAEUQE010000933.1 GCA_016789785.1 Bryobacterales bacterium | reverse complement strand
CCCTCCATTTGCGAGCTAGCCTTGGTTAGCCAAATACGACCCGCTGACGGGTCGTGAACCATAACCACGCTTTAATTCGGGGCGGATTTAGGAGAGCCAAAAACATGGACAAGATCCTCAAACGAATTCGCAACTTTATCCGCGCCGAGGATGGCCCCACGGCCGTCGAGTATGCGGTGATGCTGGCCATGATCATCGTCGTGTGCCTGGCCGCGGTCGTCATGGCTGTGGTCGGGTCGATGGTTTCACAAGCCTCCCGTTTCCTGGCGCTCCAGTCTCTCCACCAGCGGTTGCCGGCTGCCGGCCCAGGTCAGGCGGAACGACGCGGCGCGGCGCGGATTGCCGACCAGCGCCGGCCGGAAGCAGACGAGGTTGGTGCCGCCGGCGTGGCGCACGCTGGGGTAGATGATTCCCAGCGAGCCGGCGTCGAGCAGGCGTGCCGCGAGACTCTGCGAAGCAACATAGCTGCCGGGGTCGAGGCAGGCGGAAAAGGTCGGCGCGTCGCGCAAGTCGTGGAACTCGCTGCTGAAGTCCGCGAGCAGTTCCTGATAGTTGACGCTGTCGTCGAAGCGGCCGATTTCATCGTACTCGACGGTCTTGTGGAAAATGATCTCGGCGAGTGCCGTTTCCAGTTCGAAAGCGCAATACCAGGCGCCA
>JAEUQE010000932.1 GCA_016789785.1 Bryobacterales bacterium | reverse complement strand
AGGTGTTCAACAACTGGAGCCCTTATATGGTGGCGGACCCGGAGACCGTGTGGGTCGGTCTTGAGTTCTTCGCATGCGATAGCGATGATCTCTGGGCATTGAGTGATAACGATTTGAAGGCGTTGGCGGTACGTGAGATGCGGCAACTCGGCCTTGCGAACGAGGACGACGCGATAGATGCTACGGTTATACGCATGCCTAAAGCGTATCCGGGCTATTTTGGCAGCGCTTACGAACACTTCGATCTGCTGCGCGAATGGCTTGATGGTATTTCTAACCTATACCTGATTGGGCGTAACGGGATGCACCGCTACAACAATCAGGATCACTCCATGCTGTCGGCACGACTCGCGGCTCGCGCTATTCTCGCTGGCGGCGTAGATCGTGACGAGATTTGGGCAGTGAACGTCGATGACGACTATCACGAAGAGGTAGATGACGAATTCGTTGCCGGAGGCAGGCAGCCTGCGGTCGTGGCAGCAGCTTAGTTCGGGCCCGTGAACCGCTCTTTGCTATGCTGGCGGGCAACGAGAGCCATGTGTGTTTGATTCAGGTTGCGGAGCCCGACTCTGGCACCCAATAGGGCGCGATGTCCTTGAGTTCGCGACTCGCCGCTTCGACGGCTCCGCCCGCCTGGATCGCCGCCGCGGCGCTCGCGGTC
>JAEUQE010000931.1 GCA_016789785.1 Bryobacterales bacterium | reverse complement strand
TCCAGGCGCCCTTCTTCGCGAGGCACCTGAAGGACCGCGGCGACTTCAAGGCGGCGGAGGCCACGGTCTTCGAATCGGGGAGCAACCAGTGGCGCACCTTCACCGCGTGGCCGCCGGCCGAGGCGGTGACGCGGTCGCTCTACTTCCATGAGGGCGGGCGACTCTCGTTCACGCCCCCGGCCGCGCGCGACTCCTCCGGCGTCGACCGCTACGTGAGCGACCCCGCGAAGCCGGTGCCCTACCGCCGCCGCCCGATCGAGCCGACCTACTTCCCCAAGGGTTCCAAGTGGCGCACCTGGCTCCTCCAGGACCAGCGCTTCGTGGACGGCCGCCCGGACGTGCTCACCTACCAGACGGAGCCGCTCACCGAGGATGTCGTGCTCGCGGGGGAGATCACGGCGAAGCTCTTCGCGAGCACCACCGGGCAGGACGCGGACTGGGTGGTGAAGCTCATCGACGTCTATCCCGACGAGGTCGCCTCCGACCACACCCTCGGCGGCTACCAGCTGATGGTGGCGAACGAGGTCTTCCGCGGGCGCTTCCGCGAGTCGTTCGAGAAGCCCGTGCCGCTCGTGCCCGGACGTGTGACGCCCTTCACGATCGACCTCCACACGCAGAGCTACCGCTTCCTCAAGGGACACCGGATCATGGTGCAGGTGCA
>JAEUQE010000930.1 GCA_016789785.1 Bryobacterales bacterium | reverse complement strand
GGGGTGTACGCGAACTAGGGCTTGCGTACTACGAACTTTGGACGAAATCCGGCGATGCACGGCAAAAGGGAGAAGCATCGCGGCTGCTGACGTCGCTCCCTAATAAGGATGCAGCAGTCCATCGTGCGCTCAGAAATCTACAGAAAGCTGGAACGAAGAAGCAATGAGAGCTAAGGCCTTCATCTTAGACATGGACGGCGTTTTAATTGATTCCAACCCTTTACATGCCCAAGCGTGGCTCCAGTATCTATCGCAGTACGACAAGGCCGCCGATTCTATGTTGGAACGGATGCATGGCAAGAGGAATGACCAGATTGTCCGCGAGTTATTCGGGGAAGAACTCAGCGATGAGGATGTCTTTGCCCATGGCGCGGCAAAGGAGGCTCTGTACCGGGAGCTGATGAGGCCGCATGTGATGGAGAAACTGATTCCGGGCGTGGCTGAATTTCTGGAGAGGCACCGCGGGCTGCGGCTTGGCGTGGCGAGCAATGCCGAACCGGAGAACGTGGACTTTGTGCTGGATGAAGGGGGATTGCGGCATTATTTTTCGGCGATTGTCGATGGGCATCAGGTGGAACGGCCGAAGCCCGATCCGCAGATCTATTTGCGGGTGATGGGGCAACTGGGCGTGGCAGCTCACGATTGCATCATCTTCGAAGATT
>JAEUQE010000092.1 GCA_016789785.1 Bryobacterales bacterium | reverse complement strand
TTCTGTCGCGAAATTGGTCTTTCTGGCGGTCGCTTCGCCGCGTCGTCACACTCGCGGCTCTGTAAGTCACTACAATCCTTGAACACCAGTTCTGGGCCGCGACCGGACAGAGCGGTTGATCAGTAAGAAAAGGGAGTTTTGCGACAGAAACCAACCAACTAAGTAACTAGCTAGCTAGCCCGCCAACGCCAGGAAGCGTGGGCTGCCAAGGCATGCACGCCGCGCTCATCCAAAAGCTGAGCGCCGAGGGCTCTGACGGCTGATTGGCAGCCAAGAAGTGCAAAGATTTCTGGCTCCGTCAGTCTTCCTTGCCGTTGTACATCGACGCCACGTACTGTTCGTAGCCGTTGTACATGAGCGTGGGCCGGCGCTCCGAATTCGGAATCAGATTCTCAACAGCCTGTGACCACCGGGGATGCCGTTTGTTCGGATTGACGTTCGAATAGAACCCGTATTCGGAAGGCTGCATCTGGTTCCAGAACGTGCCCGGCATCTTGGACGTGAACTCGATCTTCGCAATGGACTTCGCGCTCTTGTAGCCGTACTTCCACGGAACCATCATGCGGATGGGCGCACCGTTCTGCTTCGGAAGGGGCTTGCCATAGATACCCGTCACCACGAGCGTGAGCGGATTCATCGCTTCGTCCATCCGCAGCCCTTCGTTGTAGGGCCAGGGGTAGAAGGCAGAGCGCGTCATGCCGGGCATTTCCTTCGGGCGGCTGACGGTGGTGAACCGTACGAACTTCGCCTCGGCCTTCGGCTCGACAAGCTTGATGAGATTCGAGAAGGGGAAGCCCGTCCACGGCACCGCCATTGCCCAGCGTTCGACACAGCGGAAACGGTAAAGCCGCTCCTCCAGCGTAAACCTCTTCAGGATGTCGTCGAGGTCGAAGGTGCCCGGCTTGTTCACCAGCCCCGTGACTTCGAACTTCCATGGGCTAATCTGGAACGCGCCGACCTTGTCCTTGACCGCCTGTTTGTTTTCGGCGTCGAACTCGTAGAAGTTGTTGTAGCCTGTGGCTGCCCACTCTTCGGTAACCGGACGGTCGAGGGTGAATTCCGGGTTGCGTTTGGCCGGATACAACGACTTGGACTCGGCTGCATCGGCGCCGCCGATGAGGCCGAATAGTCCAGCCGCCCGCAGGATCTGACGGCGGTTGAAATAGACGCTTTCTGGCGTGGCCTCACGCTCGGGGATCTCCCAGCCTTTTCGAATCCGTATCAGCATACTCGTCCCTTCCTTGGATTAACGAAGAGTGTTTCGAACCATCGTATAACGCGGGCCGCATTCGCGGCGCGGCAGACGACGCCCTCTACTGTTCTATATGCCGGTACGGGTGCTGAGGATTCCCAGATTTTCACTCCACGCGCAACGTAACAGTGTTGCTGTCGCGGCCGTTGATGCGGATGCGGACAGGAACGTTGTTGTCGACAACAGCGAGGTCCTCCGGCAGACGGAATCTCGCGGTCGCGACGCCGATTTGCCCGGCTACGCCGCCAGCCCAGGTGGTTTCTACCTGACGGTCGCCCAGCCAGATCTCCACGGGATCGAGAGTGGGATAGGACGGGGAGGCAGGAAGTGGGAACCCGTCGATGGTGACCCGCTCGTAGGGGCCGAAGCCCGTTCCGAAGATGGCCACCGTGTCGCCGCGCTTGGCCGGGGCGTTTGCGGTGATCTCCCTCCCGTCGGCATGCAGGGCCTTGGTGAAGACACCAGGAGCGTTACGGACAATGCGCATGGATGAGGTCACCTCGGGGTTGCTGTTCCACCGGACCGCGATCTGATGAACGCCTTCTCCAAGGTCGGAAGGTACCTGGAAGTTGATCTGTTCGGGCGACACGAAGACCATGGGCATCAGGCGGTTGCCGAGGCGAACGGTGACGCCGCCGATTGCCTGTGCCAGTGGATTCTGCGGGCCGAGTTCATAGTCGGCGGCGAGATTGATGCCGACGACCGAGGCGATGGAGCCCGGCGCCACCACGATCTCCGGCGTCTCACCCGCGGCATTGCGCACACCTGCCGGATCGGCGTAAGGTACCGGGTCAAACACGGCGCGAACCACGCGAGGTACCGACATGGTCAATGCACCGGTGCGGAACGTGCCGGCGAGATCGCCATCCCAGCGGCGGAACCGGAAGCCCGGACGAGCTTCCGCAGTCACGGTGACGCTGGTCTCGGCCTGATAGAAGCCATCGCCGGAGGCCGGCTCGACACGGAAGAGCGCGGCTTTTTCGCCAGGCTCGGCGACGGTCACCAGTCTGTGCATGCTGCGATAACTGACAACGAGATTGGTCTCCAGACGGTCTGTGAACGTGAACGTGCGGGCCGGATCGCCCCCATCCGACCAGCCCTGGAATTCGAGACGGCTGGTGTCGGACAGCGAAACCACTTCCGGAGCGGAGATTCGGACCTGGGCGCCTGCTTCGCGGTCGATCGAGCAGTTGGCGCGGCATTCCGTGCCGTCAATCATAAGCGGCATGTTCGGGGGAACCGTCGTAATGGACAGCCGGCTCTGCGACTCGTAGTTGGCGATCAGGCGGAACCCATTGTTCACGTGCTCCGGAGTGATCTGGATTTCCTGGGCGGCAGGACCTTGATTGGACCAGCCTTTGAAGACCCAGCGCCGTCCACGGGAGTCCACCTGATCCGGCGGAGCCGAGACTTGGTACTTCATGCCGGCGCCCCAGACGAAGTTGTATGCAGGCCAGTTTTCCCGGCCTTCCACCCGCAGTCGCAAGCCTGCCGGGTTGGTGACAAAGCTCACCTGCGCTCCACGGACGAAGTGTCCCGTGAGTGTTTCCGGAGTGGTATTGTTGGCGACCACGAACGGATCATTCATTTTTGCGCCGTTGGACCAATGTGAGAAGACCCAAAGACGCGAAGAGTTGTCTCTCTCCGCCTGTGGGCTCACTGCGCCGAGGATGTGTGTGGTGCCCATTCCCCAATCCAATTCCATGGGTGCACGAGTGGGGCTGCGATCGGGAGCAAGCAGGAGGTCCGTTGGCTCGCTGAGCAACGTGACCCGCTTGGCAGGGGCAAAAATATTGCTGAATGTCGTGGGAGAGGTTAGCCTGTGCGTGTATGAGAAGGCCGTGGAAAACCCTGAGGCGTGGCCCCAATTGACGAAGACGAATCCGGGCCCTGGCCGGGCGGAGAGCTGAACTGTGGAGCCTGCGGGAAGCCACTGCTCGATATCCGAGGTAAACGCGCTGCCGCCGACGAATACAGTTCCAGGGGGACGGCACTCTCCCGGAGTCACTTCGGTGCATCCGTAGAACAGAACCCGCAGCAAGTATTCCTTTGTGAAGTTTATGCGGATGAAGGTGATGGCCGAGTTCGCCGACACCACAATCGACTCGGCGTTCGAATAGGGCGTATTGACAGAGTCCGTCCATCCGGTGAACTTCATGCGCTCGCCCGGAAAGACCGCGCTTTCGATATCGGTGCTGATGGTATGCTTGCTGCCCTCAGTCCAATTAAAGGCTTGTGCGCTTTTGTAGGGCACACCGTCGACGTAGAAACGGGCGCCTGCCGGCTCAGTAAAAACGCGGGTGGTGACGATTCTCTGGGCGAGCGCCGTGCTCGTGGCTCCCATCATCAGCGTCAACCCGAACAGAAGATACCTGCTCATGCCCGGATCATCGGCCAGAAAACATCCGATCTTTATAGGGGACCCAGTACCGATTACAATGAAGGTCTATTTATCATCGGCATGCGCAAACTTCTTCTTTGTTTCCTTTGTATTACAGGGATCGATGCGCAGACGGTCACAGTGACCGCCGAGCGCGGGAACGTTGCGGAAGTCCAGACCGCAGCCCCGGTTGTCCATGTTTCCGACAGGCAGTCGTTCCTAAATCTGCCTCTGGCGACTCTCGGAAACGTGTTCGCCAGCGCCCCTGGCGTGCTCGTGCAGCAATCGACCTACGGGCAGGTTTCTCCGTTTCTACGAGGACTCACCGGCTACCAGGTGCTGAACCTTGTGGATGGTTTGCGATTCAACAACTCGACCTTCCGCTCCGGTCCCAATCAGTATCTTGCGTTCGTGGATCCGAGCCAGGCGTTTCGCGTGGAGGCGGCACTCGGTCCGCTGGGCGCCCAGTATGGAAGTGACGCGATGGGCGGGTCGATCCACGTGCTGACACCCGAGGCCAGGCATTCCGATGATTTCAGCGTCCACGGCGAGTTCCGGCTGCTGGCCGCGTCGGCAGACCGTTCGACGGGCGGGCTAGGGCAGATCAGCATGAGCAACAAGGTGGCGGCCTGGGTGCTTGGTGGGTCGGCGCGCAATCTGGGCGATCTGCGGGGTGGAGGTGGAGCCGACTCGCGGCATGTTCTGCGCCGGCTGTTCGGCCTGAGCGACCAGCAGACTCGTGGAATCACTGGCAGCCGCATGGTGGACAGCGGATTCTCGCAATACGGTGTGCATTCGAAGCTTGCTTTGCGGCCGCGGGAGAGGCATCTGCTGACCATGTGGTATCAGCGCAGCGAACTGAGTGACGTGAAGGGCTACAAGGATCTGTGGGGTGGCCTGGGGCGTTTGCGTTCGGACTTCGCGCCGCAGATCCTCGACTTCGGCTATGTGCGCTACGAGAAGTTGAAGGTGGGTCCGATCGATACCGTGTCGGGAACGTTCTCTGTGAATCAGCAGCGCGACGGATCGGTGCGGCAGGGCTTGCGCAGTGTCGACGCGATCACGACCGACGACAATACGGTGCGGTCGTATGGGTACACGTTGCAGGGCGGCACTTACTCGAAGGCCCGGCAGACCATCATCTTCGGTGGTGACCTCTACGACGAGCGCATCCGGTCGGCGAGGCTCCTTTCGAGTTCGACGCAACCGCAGCGTCCGCTGTATCCCGACCGGTCGGCGTACCGCACGTTCGGCCTCTTCGTGCAGGACAGCATTGACCTGCTGCCGAAGCGTCTGCGGGCCGTGGTAGCGGCGCGATTTACGCGTATTGGCTATGATGCGTCTCCATTTACGCAGAACTTCAACGATCTCACCGGGCAAGCCAGTTTGTCGTGGAATCCGCGGGAGTGGTTGGGTTTGCACGTGCTGGTAGGACGAGGGTTTCGCGCGCCGAATCTGAATGACCTTGGGGCGTTGGGGCTGAATGACCTCGGCTATGAGATTCCGGCCGCAGACTCGGTGCCCGCAGGCGCGCTCATGGGCAATAATGCCGGTGAGGCCGCACTGCCTTCGGGTAGGCCCGTGGCTGCGCTGAAGCCGGAGCATCTGCGCAACTACGAACTCGGCATGACGCTCCGCAGCAAGCGGCTGTACTCGCGAGTGCAGGTGTTTCATGCGGATCTGTTCGATCCGATTGTGCGTCGCACGCTTCTGTTTCCCGCCAGCCGGGCGCCGGGGCAGTTGAGCGGACTGACCGTGGCACCGATCGCTCAGACGCCAGCGCAGCGCGAGCAGGGTGTGGTGACGGTGGCGACATCGTTCGACCCGCGAGCCGTGAAAGCTTTCGTCAATGACGGACAAACGCGCTACTACGGGATCGAGTGGTTCTCGAGGGCGACGTGGTCGCGGCAGTGGCAAAGCGAGTTCGGATACAGCTACATGGTGGGCCGTGATCTCTTTCCGAACCGCAATGTGCGGCGGCTGCCGCCACAGAACGGGACGGTCAGCCTGCGATACAACGCACGCTGGTGGTTCGAAACGCGCGCCACGGTGAATGGAGCGCAGAACAGGTTGAGTGGGGGCGATTTGGACGATGAACGCATCGGCGCATCGCGCCGGCGGCGGGACATCGCGGACTTCTTTGCGGGCTCGTTGATTGCGCCCTTGGTCGCGAACGGCGTCTTCACGCCGACTGGAGAGACGCTGCTGGCGATCCAGAACCGGGTGATGCCGGTCGGGGCGACGTTGAACGGCGTCCGGATTGTGGATGACAACTCGCGCGCGCCGTTGTACCTGAACACGGCGGGCTGGATGACCGTGGATGTGACTGTGGGCGTCCCGCTGGGCGAACGCTGGAGCGTGTCGGGAGGCGTGCAGAACCTGCTCGACCGGAACTATCGCGTACATGGCTCTGGGGTGGATGCGCCGGGTATCAGCGTATTTGGCAGCATCTGGTTTCGATTCTGAGGCGTCAGCCGGGCGGCGAAGTGGCTGTAAGGTGTGGACTTCGTGGATCTCGAGTGTGCCGTAAGAACACACGGTGTGTGGTACGGGTGAAGAGACACGCAGAGTGCAGGTGGTTGTGCGAGCTGGTCATTCGTGGCCTTCGCTGAGTCCTGAGTAAGGATTGTCCTTTCTTTTACCGCTGATAGATTGAGGCCGGCGATGGGGTCGGACGCGCGAATGGCGGGAGCTACTGTGGTGTAGACCGAGTCAATTTCGGCGCGTTTTCGAAGATACCGGAATCGAGGAGGCTGGTTTCGAGGGCCCAGGCGCGGGAAAAGACGCCAATAGGAACTCGTGATCTGGTCGCCGTAGCCGGCTTCCGTGGGAGTAGTGGGCTGCCATTCGTCGTAGAAGCTGCGGCGGAGATAGGCGTACTTATTCGGGCACTCGTTGGTGAGGACGACGGCTTTGGACGCGAGTCCGTGCACGATGGAGGCAGTGGCAGGGGTGGGACTTACGGCCATTCTTGCGGGCGATTTCGGCTTTCGAGCGTTTCGGTTTGGTTTCCTTTGTTTCGTGCATTTTGTGCATGGAGTGCCTCCTGGAGTTCGAAGCCGTTGCTTTCGATTTCAGGGTGGCATGGGGGGGAGAAACCTGTGTTCGCGGGCAGTTGCGGGGAGGGTTCCGGAGTGGGCAAGAGGTTTTGGTTCAACGAGTTACGAGCGAGTGACATAGACAGCAATGGTCTCTGACTGGCATCGCGCTCCCGCTTACCAGATGAGAGAGGCATTAAATGCACTTGTCTGCTGTAAAACTGCCGTCCGTCCGCTTGCCGGCGGGGTTACTCCCGCGGGGCCCCGGCGAGGCGCACGTGCTGCTTCTGAAGGTAGGTCTTCCACCCGCGAACGGTCTCCCCGTCCGGCGGCGCCACGGATTCCGGCATCCGCCGCGGGAAGCCGAATCGGGTGAGTTTCGCAGCGCCCAACCGGTGGTAGGGAAGCAGTTCGACGCCCACCAGCCTGGGCAGTTCCGCCGCCAGCGAAGCGATCCCATCCAGATGCTCACGCCGTGCGTTGTATTCGGGAATCATCGGGCAGCGCAACAGGATGCGTGCCCCGCCGCCGTGGAGTTGGCGCAGGTTTTGTAGGATCACGTGGTTCGGCTTGCCAACGAACGCCTGGTGCAGATGAGGATCCGTCTCCTTGTAGTCATACAGGAACAAGTCGACGACGGGCATTACCCGCTCCAGAACACTCCAATCCGTGAACCCCGAAGTCTCCACCACGGTATGGAGCCCTGCCTCCTTTGCCGCCGTCAGCAATGCGAAGGCGAAGCCGGGTTGAAACAGAGGCTCTCCACCCGACAGGGTCATGCCGCCGCCCGAGGCGCGATAATACTCGCGGTCCTTGATCACCTCGGTCATCACCTGGTCCACCGTCGCGTCGCGCCCAACCATTTCCAAAGCCCTGGCGTCGCATACCGGGGCGCACTTGCCGCACGAATCGCACCGGCTGCGCTCAATCATCACCTTCTTCGCGCCGTTCAGCCCGAGCGCTACTGTCGGGCAAGCATCCACACAGTCCTTGCAGCCCGTGCATTTCCCGGAGGTAAGGGAAAGCTGTGGGTGCGGCGCAATGCTTTCCGGATTGTGGCACCACTTACAATGCAGCGGGCATCCCTTGAGAAACACCGTGGTGCGGATGCCCGGGCCATCGTGAATCGAGAAACGCTGGATGTCGAAGATTCGGCCCGTCATCTCTGCCTCACATGTGCGCCGTGCGTGCGATGATCTCTTCCTGCATCGCCGGGGTCAGGTTCACAAAGAACTCGCTGAAGCCCGCAATCCGGACCACCAGATCCCGGTATTGCTCCGGACTCTTTTGCGCCGCACGCAGAGTCTCCGTGTCCACCGAGTTGATTTGCAACTCCTGGCCCCCGCCCTGGAAGTAGACGTTGAGCATGGCGCGGATCTTCGCGCGGTTCTCCGGATTGGTCAGCATGGCGCTCTGAAACCGCAGATTCACCTGATAGCCAAGCTGCCAGCTTTTCGCCGCGTGTAGCTTGGTTACGGAATTGAGGAGTGCCGTTGGCCCGCTCCTTTCGCATCCTACCGATGCGGCCACGGAACTCGCCAGCGGAGTCCCAGCCAGCCGGCCATCCGGCGTGGCAGGAGTAACCATGCCGGTTCTGACGGCGGAACTCCTCACCACGTGCGTATTCCCGAAGCGCGAGCCGTCGCGCGGGTCGCGGCAGATTTCCCGCACTGGCCCATCGCGCAGTTTTTCCACCAGTGCGATGATGCCCTCCACACGGGCATCGTCGTTACCGTGCTTCGGCGCGTTGAGTAACTTCGCGCGCAGTTTTTCGTAGCCCTGATAGTTCGCCGCGCAGGCGCGGGCGATTTCCTTGAGCGTGGCCGCCTTCTTTTCAAAGACCACTTCACGAATCGCCGCCAGCCCGTCCACGGCGTTCGCGAAGAAGACGCCGCCGCACGACAGTAAGTTGTATCTGGTGCCGAGAGTCATGTCGCGGCCGTTCTCCACGCAGCCCTCAAAGAAGCAGGAGGTGAGCGGAGTTTGCCCCCATGCCATCTGCGCCCTGAGATTCTTCATCTCGTGTTCGTAGCTCGTGCGAATGGACTCCCGCAGATAGGCTCCAAACGCACTCGCGAATTCGTCGAACGTGCGAAGGCTGGAGACGGGCGGCGCCAGCGGCGCGCCTTTCGCATCGTCCCGGTATCCCTTGCCGGAGGTCAGCGCCAGTTCCAGCGACCTCAAATAGTTCGCATTGGCGCCGGGATTGAAATAGAATTGCCCTGGTATGCCGAGTTCGTTGCAGCCCACGGGCACGTACTGATACGCGTCTGCCCGCGCCACACCGAGCGCCACCAGCCCATCGGCGACCACGCCGTCGTTCCACATCATCGGGAAGCATCCGCTGTGAGCGATGCGTCGCAGTGCGAAGTCGAAGAACTGCTGGTCCATCCTGGGATGCCATCGCATCCAGATCAGCGGCTCCGGAAGACCGAGATTGGTGGCTGCCTCAAGAAACACTCGCGACAGCGCATTGGTGCGGTCCTCACCGTTACTCGAAGATCCGCCGACACATAGCCCTTGTGTAAGATGATGTTCCGGGCCCCAGTAAGTGTTGTCGTACATCTTCAGTACGAAGTTCTCGCACAAACGAATTGCTTCGGCCTCGTCGAGCCGTCCCGCACAGAAATCCGCCTCGTAGTAAGGGCGCAGGATTTGGTCCAGACGGTCGGGAGTGCAGGAGTATCCATGCCCTTCGATGTGGATCGCCTGATGCAGCAGCCACACCAACTGCAATGCCTCGCGGAACGTTTGGGGCGCCTCGCGGACAAGCCTCCGGCAGATCGCTGCCATTTCCTGAAGCTCGCTGGCCCTCGCGGAATCGGGCGTTTCCGAAGCCGTCGCTTTCAGGAACACCGAGTAGCGGTCCGCCCAAACGGCAACACCCTCCAGTGCAAGTTCCACGGCGGTGAGAAAGTCGACTTTATCCCGATCCTTCTCGGCCCGCCTGCGTTCCGCGGTCTTTTGCCGTAACCCGCCCAGCCCTGAAGAAAGTACTTCGGAGTAAGCCGGGCTTAGATGCCCCTGGCAGGAGATGAACTTGTAGGGAGCTTCGCCCGGAACATCTTCGGGCGACCGGAAGGCCTTCAACCCGAGCAACTGTGTCCGCGCCTGGCCCCACAAGTTCCGGTTCATCCAGTATTCCCGAATCTCACGTGGCACCTGGCCAGTGAGATAGCCGGCGCGCTGGGGGTTCTCGCCGGTATAAATGCTGTTCTCCGCGATCCCGATCTCGGCCATCACCGGCATGCCGCCTGGCGCCTCGGAGATCGATCCAGCGATGCGGTCGTGGTCACGGACGTACAAGGGCACAGTGCGGAAATACTCGCGCAATGCGAGCGACTTTCGGACGATCCACGGTTTGTCTTCGTTGTCACGGAAGACGCGCGTGTAGACAGCGGCGCGGTGCAAACCCACGCGAACTGGCGAGTTCAGGATATCGGCGCGCAGGGCGCGGATGGAGTGGGAAGAAGGCGTCGCCATCCCGGCGTGGATGGGCAACCCGGCACCCAGCCCGGCGAGAAACCACCGCCGCGAGATTCGGCTCTCCAGCATAGAGTGCTCCTTGGGGGAGAATGAGAGCAGTTACTCTGCCAAACGTGGTTTCCACCGAAAATCGCCACCCCGGACGCTGCCGGCGCCGGCGACGGCGCCGGTAACGCAGACTTCAGTCTGCCGCCTCGAAAATCTTGTCTAGGCCCGTGCTCGGGGCTCGTGAATCGCCCTGGTGGCCACGGCGGCCGAAGGGCGGTGGCTTCGTAGTACCCTCGGCGGCAGCGCATTTTCGTTCACCTCGCCCTGCACCGAGATGAGTCTCGGCGCGGCAGACTGAAGTCTGCGCTCCCGTGAGGCGCGCGGCGCCAAGATGCCAAAGTGAACAGTATTGGGGCAAGCCCCGCGTAGTGCGTCACAGTGCTCAGGTCAAGGGTGTCCTGCCCCTCAGCCTTCTTCACGCACGCTCGGCGGTCAACGGGTAACGGCTTGAACGCCGTTCGGCCTGCCGAGCGCGCGAAAATCGATGAGGGCGTTTGGCACAGCCACAGTGCCGATGCGCCTCCGGATCGCCTCGGCCTCTTTGCGGCGGTGAAGGTGTTCGAGCACCACGGCATAGTTGGAGAGCGCCTCGGGTGTCTCCTGAATGCGGAGTGCCGCATCCAGACTGCGCTTGGCGCCATGCCAATCGCCTCGCATTCCCTGGATCGATGAAAGGCTGATCCAGGCCTTCGTAACATAGGGGTGGCGATCTCCCAGGGTCCGCCTCCATTGCCCGAGTGCCGCATGCTGATGCCTCTCCGCGGCGTGGAGCATGCCCGCCTGCGTCTCGATACCGGCGAGTGTATGAAGGATCGGAGCATGGTCTGTGCTGTGCGGACACTGCTCAAGCGTGATGCGCAACTCCCGCCCGGCTGCTGTTAGCTTTCCTTGCACGAGGTGGAAGTTCGCCCACGCGTTGCGAAGTTGGAGCCATCCGGGCTCGCAGACTCGTACAGCCGCAGTGTCCGCCAGTTTCAGCCACTGCGCGGCAGCGCCGTATTCCGCTCTATCCAGTGCGATGTCCGCGAGACTCATGCGCAGCCAAAACCTCTCCCGCTCTGGCACGTCAGGCAGTGCAAGTGTCTCGCGGTACAGGGACTCTGCCTCGGCGCGACGGCCGTCCGCCTCGAACGCCGCACCACGTTGGCGAATTTCCAAGAATCTGTCCTCCGCCAGACCCAGGCCAAGGAACACGAGTCCCATCAGAAACGTTCTCATGGCAGCAGTGTGGAGTCAGTCCGGCACGCCACTCAAGCGCTGTTTACCGACAAGTGGCGTCTATTGTTGGTGTTGGCGCAATTTGACGCTTGATGGCGCGATTCGGCGGAGTCCTGGGGTGATGGTGTCTCGCGGATCGCGCCTTACAATGGAGGGCACAGATGACTGGTGACGCATCCCCTTCGTCCAGTGCGGACCGATTGGATTCCTGGAAGGAGATCGCGGCCTACCTCGGAAAAGGCGTGCGCACGGTGCAGCGATGGGAGTCCACCGGGGGGCTGCCGATCTACCGTGTCGGCCTGGACCGCCCAGGTTCGGTCTACGCCTACCGGTCCGAACTCGATGCATGGTGGCGGCAGCACAACACCCGGTCCTCACCGCCTCCCCCGGGGCCAGAGAGTGCGCCATGCGAGGAAATCGAACTGGCCACACAGCCGACGGCGTCCCGAAATGGAACCGCGAACCCGGATGTCCAGCCTGAGCCCATGCAGACCGGAGTACCCGTGCTCGGTGGCCTATCCCCAGAACCTGCCGCGGAGACTCTCCTGCGCTCCGCCGCCGAAAACATCATTCGGCCGCCGAAGGCGCGGTGGGAATGGGTCCTGGTGGTTGGAGCGACGATCCTGTTGGCGTCCCTCTCGGTCCTCCGCTGGAAGATTCCCCAGCCGGCTTCCGAGCCGGTGATCCCGAAACTCACGCCCCTGACCTCCAACGTCGGCTTTGAGTTCCAGCCAGCCTTCTCCGCCGACGGCAGACAGGTGGCGTATGTCGCGGCGGATGCCGTTTCTCCCGGCTATATCTTCGTGAAACCGGCGGATGCCGACTCCGGAGTGCGGCTCACAAATGGCGCCGCCGCCGAGCGCTGTCCTGCATGGTCCCCTAACGGCCGCACCATCGCCTTTCTGCGTTGCCGCGCACGGGTTTGCTCCCTGGTGCTGATCCCAGCCGGCGGCGGTCCGGAAGCCCGAATCGCCGAGGGGCCCGCGTGGACGCGCCTGCTGTGGTCCCCGGATGGGGAGTGGCTACTCACCAGCCAGTTCGAAGACCGATCCAATTCCATCGTGGCGATCTCTGCCACTTCGGGCGTCCGCCACGCACTTACCGGACCGATGCCATTCCCGAATCGAGGATTCGGGCTATCTCCTGACGGCGCACGGTTGATCTATGCCACCGGAGGGCCTGGGAAGTCGTCGTTGTTGAACCAGACTCTTGGGAGGGACCTGCGGCCCCGTGGCTCGCCGCGTACGCTGATTGCCGGAATGTGGCTTCGCGAGATGGTGCTTACTCCGGATGGAAAGGAAATCGTGTATGCCGACGGCTCCGAAGAGGAGGGCGTGCGGTTATGGCACCGCGAACTTGCCGCAAATTCGGTGCCCCGGCTGATTCTTGGCTCACAGAACACTTACGGAAATCTCACTCTCTCATCCGGCGCGGCCCGTCTCGCATTCACGGTCTACCCGCCATCCCGAGCGGAAGCATGGAAGTTACCTCTAGGCGTCGCCCGGGCTAACGCCGTACCCGTAATCGTTTCCACGCACTCCGAGCAGAATCCGGACTATTCCCCGGATGGCGGCAGGATCGCGTTTCACTCCACGCGGACCGGCGCGTCAGAAATCTGGATTGCGAACCGGGATGGCAGCGCTGGACGCCGTCTCACTCATACCAACGCACGCACCACCGCCACTCCCCGGTGGTCGCCAGACGGAGCGTGGATCGCCTACGAGTCGAATGAAAGCGGGCAGTCCGAGGTCTATGTGATCCGCAGCAATGGAGGGCCCGCGCGCCGTCTGACACACCACCCAAACACAGATGCCATTCCCAGTTGGTCGCGCGACGGACAGTCGATTTACTTCTGCTCAGACCGTACAGGCAGATTCGAGATCTGGCGGATTGGTGTTTCGGGCGGAGCGCCCACGCAAGTTACTCGTGACGGCGGCTTTGCCGCGGTGGAATCGGCAGACGGCAACTATCTCTATTACACCCAGACGCGCGATGCGGGTCCCCTGTTTCGCGTGCCGGTTACAGGCCGGGGTGTGCCACAGGAGCCGCCTCGTCTCATTGCGCAAGAGACGCACGGGCTGTTCTTTGCTGTCGCGCCCAATGGGGTCTACTATAACTTCCGCGGGGTGATCTATTTCTGGAACCTGGCGGACGGCATTTCGCGCGAGGTGCTTCGCCCCAATTCGCCGCTGGGGATCGGCCTGGCGGTTTCGGCCGATGGCGCCGAGTTGTTATATACAAAATTGCATCGCGCGGATTCCGATCTGTATATGATTGACGGATGGCGGCGCTGAGAATCGCCGGGCGTAGCGAAGAAAAGCCGCAACAAACTGCGCGTAAGCCGAGCGATAAACTATATCAGATAAGTTCCCGCGCGAGAATAGGGTAAGCGTCCAGGGTTCTAACCGCTCCCGCGGGCGCATACTATCCTCGTGTTACTACGTCTTCTGCTGATCACTGCCTTATTCTTCTCCAGAAATTCCCCAGCCCAGCAGAGGGAAGCGGACCAGGACACCAGAATTCATCTCGCCACCTTGACGGTTGGTTTCACGCCCGCCGGGGATGCGAGTGTGACCATAGCGACAGACGAAGATATCGATCTCGAAAAGTTGCGCCACCGCTTTCTTCCATGTAACTGGAAAACCAACAAGACGAAATCAGGCTACCTCCAGGGTACCTGCCGGGACATGCTAACCTCTGATGGAACGCGCCTGCACGGCTCCATCGATCTCTTCCCGATGCTACAAGCACTTCGGGCACAAGGTATTCCGGACATATTGTCGTATGTCCATATCCCCAGTGCGGCGCGGCAGGCTAGCTTCGACGCCCCTCGCCAGTGGGTGGTGTCCGAGATGAAGTGTGACGCCCAACTTACTCTGACGCCGGATCGCGCGCTACCCCCGCCTCTCCCGCTTAAGGTTTCTTATCAGGCGCTTCCGGATCAAGGCGCCGTTCTTATACCGCTGTTCGTCGTGCTGTTTGTCCCGCCTCTGGTTGCCCTTTACCTGAAGTCGCGAATCTCAGGGGCGGGAACCCTCCTCAACGGCCCGGTAGGGACGAACTGGCTCCTGCTGGGCACCTGGATCTATTGGATGTCGGCGATCCAAACCGAGACGATCAGCGGCTACGTGAGCCTCCTCCGCATCGATAGCGCCGTCATCAATCTCTTGATTTCGACGGCAATCTTCGCTGCGCCGCCTCTGCTCGCCATGACGGGAACGTTGCTGGCAATCGCGTCGTCTGAGCCAGACCACAGGCGTACCGACCGCGATCTCCGCCACATCGTGTTATCGGAGGCATCCATGCTTGTGCCTCTCGGTCTGCTGTTCATGGGCGCGGACACGATCGTGGTAAGCAACGGCAGAACCTTCGCGCTTTCGGCGGTCGCCGCCTACATGGTGTGGCGGCTTCTGGCGTGGCTGGCAGGCGACGGTTTGCTGTCGCAGCTAAGGTCGGTGACGAACGGAGATCTCTATCAGCGCGTTCACGAGCTGGCAGCGAAAGCCGGCGTCAAGCTGAATGATGTTCTCGTGTCGCGGACCCAGTACGCCGAGGACGCCAATGCGTTCGCACTCGTGCCTGGCCGGGTCGCAGTCACCGAGAGCCTGCTGGGCCGGCTCACCCGGCGCGAGGTGGATGCGGTAATGGCACACGAAATCGGCCATCTGCAAGGCTCTCATCCATGGATCCAGTGCTCGTCGCACTGGCTCCTGATTCTCGTTGGAGCGCCCATGATCACCTCGTTCCTGCTCAAGCTGGGAGCGCCTGAGTGGGTGTTCCGGTTCCCGATCGTGTTGGCGCCCGTAATCCTCGTGGGGGCCCGGATTTCACAACGGCATGAGTACAGCGCGGATGCGAAAGCCGTCGCCCTCACGGGTGATCCGGAGGCGAAGATCGCCGCACTGGGCAAACTCGCCGCGGCCTCAAACCTGCCCCTCTACTGGAGCAGCCTGCTCGGGTCCATTATTTCTCACCCTTCCATGCAGCACCGTGCGATTGCCATCGCCGATAAGGGAGGCATGCCACGGGAGCGGGCACTTGCGCTTCTCAAGAATCCCGAACTGGCGGCGCCTGCGGACGCTGAATCGCACTACCAACTGCCACCCGAGCTTCAAGTTGGCGATACCGTCTTCAATACCTCCGTGATGCAGAAAGCAACCAAGGCCGGTGTGTGGGCCGTCCAGGCAACATTGATTTTCGGTGTGATGGCCGCTGGGTGGCTCACGGACATGATTGCTCCGATGGGCCAATCAGTAATCGGGTTCCCGATTTTCCTCGTCGGATGTGCGATCGTGTTCTGGCTACATCTGATCGTCGATGATCGGATCATCGCCAACTTCGCCAGACGAATGGAAGAAGCGTTGCGCCCGATTCTGAAGCCAGCACCCGGATCTACGTTCGTTGGACTCCGCGGCGGCGATCGCATCTGGACCGGCGGACTGTTGGAAGACTGGGATGTCGGATACATCCGTGCCGGGGAAACCCTCAGCTACACGGGTCAGCGAACCAGGTTTGAACTAACGCCTGACGCCATCTCCAGCGTAGAGGTCGTGCGTGGTCCGTTCGTATGGAAATGGGATTACGCCGTTGTCGTAAGGGGTCCATCCTTCGGCTCGCTCTGTTTGCGGGCGACACCGCTCGATTCCAAACGGGTGAGTCTGCGCCTGAAGGCCTGGCTCGATCAGTGGAGGACATCGCCTCAATCCGCCGTGCGCGAAGTGAGTGAGGAACTGCTGCCGCACATTCCTCCCACGAAGCTCGAAGGGGCTCCGCGATGGGTCGCTTTCATGTACATGATTCTGCAGGGTACCAAGGTGCTGGTTCTCTCGGCGATGTGCTCATTGGGTATCGGGACGTATGCCGGCTATTGGATGTTCACAGTGCTCATGGCGCCGTTCCTGTTTGTGTTGTGCATTGTGCCCTCGTTGCTGCGCGGAGCGCCACCACAATTGGAGCCCCAGACTGCCGCACGCGCGTCATGACACGACTCGTAACAGAAGTCCTGAAAACGCATAGCCCCGTGGGCATGCATCGGCGCGCTCATTGGTCATCTGCGTCGATTGATCGCTATAATCTACGCAGACGGAGCGTAGATTGTACATTCACCAACTCGAGGACTGGCCACAGTTTCTGTGGAAGACCGGCCGTCTGGCCCAGCCGCTCGCTGCTGTCCGTCACCAGCAGGGCCGGCTCATCGGCCATATGGAAGCTCTCGGCTTCCCACTCCGCCAGGAAGCGGTCCTGCGTACCCTCACGACAGATGTGGTCAAGAGCAGCGAAATCGAGGGCGAAAGACTGAATGAGGAGCAAGTCCGGTCCTCCATCGCGCGCCGGCTCGGCATCGATGCCGGGGCACTGAAGCCAGCGGACCAACACGTGGAAGGCGTTGTTGAGATGGTGCTCGACGCCACAAGCCGGTATGATCTGCCGCTGACGGAAGAGAGGCTTTTTGCCTGGCATAGTGCTCTCTTTCTAACCGGGCGTAGCGGAATGACCAAGATCAGGGCAGGGGCGTGGCGGGATGACCGCAGCGGCCCGATGCAAGTTGTCTCTGGTCCGGCAGGCAAGGAAAGAGTTCACTACGAAGCGCCCGCCGCCATACGTGTTGAGATCGAGATGCGCAGTTTTCTCGATTGGTTCAACACCGGACCCGAGATCGATCCGGTTCTGAAGGCAGGACTGGCCCACCTCTGGTTCGTGACCATTCACCCATTTGACGACGGCAATGGCCGGATTGCCCGCGCCATCGCTGACATGATGCTTGCCCGCTCGGAGAATAGTCCACAACGCTTCTACAGCATCTCGGCCCAGATCCGCCAGGAACGCAACGCGTACTACGGCATGCTCGAGAAAACGCAACAGGGCTCCATGGACGTCACGGCGTGGATGGCGTGGTTCCTTGGCTGTCTAGGGCGCGCCATCGACGCAGCCCAGGGCATCCTTGGCGATGTCCTTGCCAAGGCCCGGTTCTGGGACCGGATCCAGGGCACCCCGATCAACGGCCGTCAGCGCATTGTATTGAACCGCCTCCTCGACGGCTTCGACGGCAAGCTCACAAGTTCGAAGTACGCAAAACTCGCGAAGTGTTCTCATGACACGGCGCTCCGGGACATTCTCTTTCTCGTTGGGCATGGAATCCTGACGCGCGGGCCCGGGGGCGGACGGAGTACGAGTTATCTGCCTGCTTCGTTTCGATAGCATCGACCTCCTTAGCGACAACGCGATTCGCAGTCATCCGCTCGCGAGGTCAGGGGCCTTCTTGGCGACCCCAAGTCCATCGAGATCAGAAGACCCTGCGGAGGGTGCGCCCGCGCTCGCCGGAGCGAACTTGAATAGAATGGTGGGCGCGATGCGACAGTACCTCTTGTTGTTACTGCTGGCGGTTTCGCCCGGCTTGGCCCAAAACGCGGAGATCACGGGCCGGGTGGCGGATCCGGCGGGGGCCGTGGTGGCCAACGCCGAAGTGGTGGTGACGAACTCGGGCACAGGCAACCTGTTTCCCACGGTGACCAATGGTCAAGGCTACTACACCGTGCGCGGGCTGATCCCCGGAACGTACCAGGTGAGAGTAAGCGCGGTGGGATTCAAGCCAGTGTTGCGCTCAGGCGTGGTGCTGCAAGTGGAGCAGGTGGCGCGTCTCGACTTCGCCCTGGAATTGGGGCAAGTCACCGAGCAGATCGAGGTAACGGGCACACCGCCGCTGGTCGAATCGGAGACTTCGAACCTGGGTCAGGTGATCAACAACAAGTCGATCCTGGAGATGCCGCTGAACGGGCGGAATGCCTGGGATCTGAGTAAGCTGTCGGGCGCGACGGTTTTCATCCGGGGCGTGGGGGATTCGGGCGAGATCCCGATCGCGGCGATGGCGGGAGGGCGGACCTATTCGCAGAGCTTCCTCATCGACGGCGGGTCCACGCAGAAATCGGCACTGGCGCGCGCGCAGGCCGAGGTAAGCCCGATGGTGGACGCGGTGGAAGAGTTCAAAGTGATCACGAACAACTACGCGGCCGAGTATGGACGCAGTGCCGCGGGAGTTTTCACGGCGGTGACCAAGAGCGGCACCAATCAATACCGGGGCAACGTGTTTCACTTCCTGCGCAACAACGCGATGGACGCGCGCAACACGTTCGCACTGGTGCAGGCTCCGCTACGCTACAACCAGTTCGGGGGCACGTTCGGCGGACCGATCCGCAAGAACCGGACCCACTTCTTCGCGGCGCTGGAAAACACTCGGGTGAGCCGGGGCGACACGACAGTGCTGACCGTGCCCACGCAGAACCAGCGGCAGGGCATTTTCACGGGATTGGTGAACGCTCAGGGGCGGCCGCTGCAGTTGTACGATCCGGCGACGACGCGGCCGGATCCGAACAACGCGACGCTGCGGCTGAGGGATCCGTTCGCAGACAATGTGATTCCAACCAGCCGTCTGGACCCGGTGGGTGTGCGTGCCGCCAATTTCTATCCGTTGCCCAATCAACCGGGGAATGTGGCGGGCGCCAACAACTTCAACCTGAACATCCCAGCACGGCGGACGCAGTATCACGGGACGCTGCGAGTGGACCATGTGCTGAGCGACAAGGATCGCATTTTCGGCCGCTACATCGTGCAGCGCAATTCCCTGCCGTTCACCAGCGCCTTCGCCGAGCCTGCCTCTTCAGGGCTGGGGCCGAACAGCCGGAGCATTTCGAACCTTGCGACCACGTACATGGCGTCGTGGACACGCACTATCTCGTCGTCGCTGCTGAACGATCTGAAATGGAACGGCACCAACCAGGGCCGGGACATCACGCATCCGAGCGTGGATCAGGACTGGGCGGGAAAGCTGGGTCTGAATGGCGTGGGGCCGCGGGCGTTCCCGCGCTTTCTGCCGGGCGGCTACTCGGCCATGGGAGCGGCGAACCCCTACCGGCTGCAAACGAATCCGTACTGGCAATTGATCGACACGCTGAGCTGGTTCCGGGGCAACCACAGCATCAAGGCCGGCTTCGAGTACCGGCGCAACAAGACCACGGACGAATTTGACACGCAGCCCTCGGGAACGTTCAATTTCAACCTGCAGGGGACAGGGCTGCAGAACAACACACTGAGCGGAGACGGGCTCGCCTCCATGCTGGTGGGGTTTGTGTCGCAATTCACGCTGGTGGATTCCATCAATTTCGATTTCCGGAATTGGTATGCGGGCGCCTTTGTGCAAGACGACTGGAAGGTGACGCCGCGGCTGACGCTGAACCTTGGGCTGCGGTACGACGTGGAGACAGGACGGGTGTCGCCGGACAACACGCAGAACGCTTTCGACATGACACGGCTGCATCCGACGGCGCAGCGGCCGGGCTTGGTGACGTTCGCGGGGACGAACGGAGTGCCGAGGAGCCTGTTCGATACGGACCGCAACAACCTCAGCCCGCGCTTCGGTTTTGCGTGGCGTCCGCTGGGAGGAGAGCGCACGGTGGTGCGGGGAGGATTTGGCGTCTTCTTCGGCAATCCCGACGATCAGGGATTCAACAACAGTGCGGTGCTGGGCTTTGCGCGGCAGGCTAATCTGGTCTCACCCGACGTGAATCAGACGCCCGCGTTCCTGCTGCGGAACGGGGCTCCGGGCGTGCCGGCGTCGCCGCCGGGGGCAGCGCAACGCAGTGAGGCGTTCGGCGTGAACAACGCGATCGACTTCTATGAACGCAACCGGGCGACTCCCTATTCGATGCAGTACAACTTCGGTGTGCAGCAGGACATGCGCGGGGCGCTCGTGTCGGCGCAATACCTGGCCAATTTGGGACGAAAGCTGACCGCGACGGGGCTGTCGCAGAATCAGGTGCGGCCGGAACTGGTGGGTGGGGCGGGCACGGTTCAGTCGCGCCGGCCGTTTCCGCACTTCACCGATGTGTTGGTGAACTCGCCGAACCTGGGAGTGTCGAGCTACCACGCCTTGCTCGTGCGCGGGGAGAAGCGGTACAGCAACGGGTTTCAGTTCCTGGTGAACTACACATTCTCGAAGTTTCTGGACAACGTGGATCCGATCGGCAACGGGGATTTCGGCGGTACGCCCGGAGCGGGATACCAGGATTTCTACAACCGGCGGCTGGACAAGGCGCTGAGCCCGAACGACGTGCGCCATGCGATGAACTTCAACGTGATTTATGAGATCCCGCTGTTTGCCAAGGGCAGCCGGCTGGGGAGGTTCCTGGGAGGGTGGCAGATTTCCACGCTGGCAGTGATCCAAAGCGGGCCGCCCTTCGGCGTGAGTACCCAGCAGAACACGTGCGAGTGCTCCTCGGCGGGGCCGCAGCGGCCGATGATCCTGCGAGATCCCACGTTGGCCTCCGGGGAGCGATCGACGGCGCGCTGGTTCGATATCAACGCGTTTGCGCAGCCGGCGCGATTTGCGTTCGGGAATGCCGCGCGCTCGGTGGGACGGGCGCCTGGCCTGGTGAACTTCGACGCTGGGCTGATGAAGAATTTCGCGTTCTCGGAGCGGTTCCGGCTGCAGTTGCGCGGGGAGGCGTTCAATGCGATCAACCGGGCCAACTACGGGGTCCCGGGACTGGCGCTTGGGGGGCCGAATTTCGGTGCAATCAACAGCGCCGCCGATGCGCGGATCCTGCAAGTGGGTGCGAAGCTGTATTTCTGAGGCGCTAACCGCGCGGCAACCGCCTCTGGCGAAGAAGCTGCACGGTTCTCTGGGAGAGGATGTCCATGCTCACGCGGGGTGTCGCGCGAAGCATTGCGCGGGAACTGGCGCATCCGGCTTTCTTACGAGGAGAGGGCGGCTGCGGATGGGCCACTCAATTCGTTCACGCGAGCGGTGGTTCACGCGAGCGGACGGACCGCTCCGATTGACGGAGTTTGGACCGGCTGATGGGTGCAATGGTTGGCGGGGAGGGTGAGGCCGCAGCGTATGGTAAAGGAGACTGACAGATGAACCGGCGCGAATTTCTTTTCGGGGCGGGCGGGGCAACATTGCTTCCCGGCAGCCAGCTTCCCGGCAGCCAGCTTCCCGGCAACCAGACCGGGCGGAAGCCGAACTTCATATTCATTCTGGCGGACGATCTCGGCATCGGGGGACTGAGCTGCTACGGCGCGGATCAATTCCGCACGCCGAACCTCGACCGGCTGGCCGCGAGCGGGGTGCGGTTCACCAATGGCTACACGGCGCCACTGTGCGGGCCGTCGCGTGCGCTGCTGATGACGGGGCGCTATGCGTTCCGCACCGGCGCGACGAACCAGGATGCGACCGGGGAGATGAAGCCCGAGAAGGAGACATTCCTGCCGAAGATTCTGAAGCCCGCGGGGTACGTGAGCACGTGTATCGGTAAGTGGGGGCAACTGCCGTTGGGGCCGCAAGAGTTCGGCTTCGATGAACATCTGCAGTTTCGGGGCAGCGGGACGTACTGGAACACGCAGCGCAACGGGAAGACCTACCGGTTGAACGGTACCGAAAAGACGCTGGGCGACAAGGAGTATCTGCCCGATGTGATGCATGACTATCTCCGCGAGTTCATGACCCGGCACCGGAATGCTCCTTTCTTTGCGTATTACTCGCTTTCGCACATGCACTCGGAGATTCTGCCGACGCCGGACAGCGCCGCGGACAGCAAAGATCATTATGGGGACAACATTCGGTACATGGACAAGCTGGTGGGGAAGTTGGTAGCGGAGTTGGAGCGGCTGAAGCTGAGGGAGAACACGGTGGTGGTGTTCATGGGGGACAACGGGACCGGTGAGAATTACGCGGACCGTTCGACGATTGGCGGAAGGCGCCTGTCGGGGCAGAAAGGCTCGATGCTGGAAGGCGGTGCGCTGGTGCCGCTGATTGCGAGTTGGCCGGGCACGGCGCCGGCGGGGAAGGTGTCGGCGGACCTTGTGGATTCGACCGATTTCGTGCCGACATTCGCGGAATTGGCGGGCGCGCCGTTGCCTGCGAACCGGGTGATCGACGGACGGAGCATGGCGCCCCAGTTGCGCGGGCAAAGGGGCAAGCCGCGGGAGTGGGTCTTTCTGCAACTGGCGCGGCAGTGGTATGTGCGGGACGCGCGCTGGAAGCTGAATCAGGCGGGGCAACTGTTCGATATGAAGGATGCTCCGTTCACGGAACCAGCCGTCGAGAACGGCGGCGCGGTGGCCTCGGCGGCCCGGAAGAAGCTGCAAGCGGTGCTGGAGCAATTGAATCCCGCGGGAGGGATTCTCGATCAGGGCGACGGCACGGGTCGGCATGCGAACCGGAAGCAAGGTTGAGGCTGGCCTAAGTTCATTACTGTTCAGTTATTCACTTAGTTAGTTAGGGCATTACCGAGCGTCCCAAATCCCGCATAAAGCCCCGACAACGCTTTCGAGGCCCGTGCTCGAGACCGGCGAATCACCGCGCATTTTGGTTCACCTCGCCCTGCACCGAGACGAGTCTCGGCGCGGCAGGCTTAAGCCTGCGCTACCGTGAGGTATTGCACCGCCGCGCGAAGCAGAATCGCGGCGGTTGATGTGTGTTGGGCCTCGACAGTAAGTGTGCGGACCGCACTAACGTGAGTACACAGTCAGATTCTGCTGCGTCGTCTTGCGCCATTCCTCAATCGGAGGCGCACCATACTTCGCAAACCACTGATCCATCTCTGACCGCATTTGCGCCGCCTGACTCGCATACCCCGGATCATCCATGCGATTCTCTGTTTCGCCGGGATCCCGCTCCAGATCGTACAACTCGCCCGGCCACTCCTTAGTCCGCTGGATCAGCTTCAGATTCTCTGTCCGCAACCCGCGCACGAAAGAGTATTCAAAGAACAACCGGTTTTCCCACTGCGGCGACTGGCCTCGCAGGAACGGTGCGTAACTGCGCCCCGGGCGCTTCGAATCCGGTGGAGCGTTCACTCCCAGATAGTCGAGAATCGTCGGGAAGTAGTCATAGGACGACACCATCGGACTTAGCACCTGATTCGGCCGAATCTTACCCGGATGATTCCAGATCAGCGGCACCCGGATCGACTCTTCGTACATGTTGAACGGCCAGGTTCCATTACCCTTGCCCCAAACGCCGTGGTGACCTGCGTTCCAACCTTGATCCGCGCTGAAGATCACCACCGTATCCTCGCGCACGCCCAGTTGCTCCAGCTTCTGAACGACGCGGCCGACATTCGCGTCCACGCCGCTGATCAAAGCCGAATAGGACCGCATGCTCTCGCGATTGCCATGATGATTGCGCAATCCGGGATTTTGCCACGAGTGTTTCGGCGTATTCGGGAAGCAGCGGAATGACGCATCTTTGTAAGGCTCGCGATACGTTTCCGGCTGATAATCGAACGGGGTGTGCGGCGCGTAGAAAGGCATGAGCAGATAGAACGGCTTGCCCTTCGTCTTGTCCAGAAAATCGACGGCGCAATCGCCCACCGCATCGGTCTTGAACTCGTTGAGCTTGCCGCGCACGCCGTTCTTCACGAACTCCGCGTTGCGATAGGGCCCGCCGCCGCCCGGCACGGTCGCCCAATAGCTGAAGCCCGCCTGCGGCTTGGCATCGTCACCCATGTGCCACTTCCCGCACATGCCCAAGTTGTAACCGTTCTTGGCGAGGATTTCAGAGTAAGTGGTGTGTCCCGTAAGCCAGCGGCGCGTGGTTGCTTCAAAGCTGTCTTCCGGCCGCAGCCAGTCCTGCACGCCATGCACTGACGGAATTCGCCCCGTGAGCCAAGTCATACGGCTTGGCGAGCATACCGGTGTGCAGGCATACGCACGGCCGAAGCGCGCGCCTCCCGAGGCCAGCTTGTCGAGATTCGGCGTGTGCATCTCGCCGCAGCCATAGGCGCCCATGGCCCAGGCCCCATGATCGTCCGTCATGAACATCACGACATTCGGCTTCTTCGCGGCGGCTTTGGAAGCGGTCTGCACGAAGGGCGCAGCCAGCGCGGTGGAGAGGAAGGCTCGGCGGTCCATGCAAGTCAACGTATCACGGTGCGATGCCCACGCGCGATCATACTCCAGGAACTTCGCATGACGATTCGATATTCCTTTGAGTCGGCAGGGCGGGGAGATTCGCACGCTGCGAGATTCGAACGGGCGAGCCCGAATCTGGACGATCTGTGGCGACACCCGTGACATGTTGACGTGAGCTGTCCATTTCCGATAGAGTGCCAGATTCACCTGATTCTGGAAAGGAAAGAACAGTGAGGAACTTGGTGCGGGGTCTCTTCCGCCGGATGGCACTGAGTACTGCCTTGGCGTGCGCCGCTGCCGCGACTGTGCATGCACAAGGAACGATCAGCGACGGCCCGGCAAGTTTCGTGCGCAATTCAGCGGCGTTCTCCAATTCCCCGAGCGCGAACTTTACCGGCGTTAGCCCCACACTGACGCAAGACCACGTGTTTGAGTTTGGCTGGTTCTTCCGGGTTGGGACCGGCGTTTCAGAGTCCGCTCTTCCGTTGCCAACCACGCAGAGTTATCTGGGCAACACGTCTACGCTTACGTGGTCCTCGCTTGCAGGCGGCGCTTTCAGTGCCCTGGAGGTGCTGACCCTGACCAATACTGGTGGCCCGAGCGGGAACATCCTCGCAACCATGTCTCTCACAAACACAGGCAACCTTCCGCTTTCCTTGTTCCTGTTCCACATGCTTGACATGGACCTTCAGCCTACCGCCAGCAACGATACTGCATCTCTGGCCGGTCCCAACTTGATCCGCCTGACCGACGCCGGAACCAATGCGGCTTTCTATCAAGGTATCGGCGCGAACGCCTGGTTGGTCCGTCCCTTTGGCGCGACCGACATTGGCGCGGTGATGCCCGATGGTGCCGAGACTAATTTTAACAACTCGGGCCTACCATTCGGCCCGAACGACTTCACGGCAGGTTTCCAATGGAACCTGCTCATCGATCCTGGCCAGACCTTGCAGGCACAGGTACTGGTTGGTGTCAATGATCCGCTCCCGGCTTCGGACGTGCCAGAGCCCGCGAGTTTTGCCCTACTCGCCGCTGGTCTCCTCGGCATGAAGCTGTTCCGCCGCTGGCAAAGCTAACTTACGTATCTCATACTCGCAGCAGATAAGCCTGCGCCGGCAATCCCGTGATGCGTGTTAACGCATGCGCGTACCATGCGATTTGCGGACGATAATCCTCCACACTCGCGTCCGTCTTGAAGTCCACCACCGTCCATGCGCCGTTGTCGACGAACGCAAGGTCGATGATGCCTTCAAACACCCGCCCTTGATCAAGACGCAGTGACACGGGATACTCGCGATGGCAACGCTGTGCGGAGCGCGCGCTCTCCATCAGCGGATGGCGTAGCGCTGCCTCCACGGCGATCGCCGCGGCATCCGTCTCCTCCCGGTCCGAAGCGAGAATCCTGCCCTGCAATCGCGCCACAGCCTCGATCTCAGCCCGCCTGGCATCCAAGGGCACATCGCGCAAGATGGCGTGGATCAGCGCGCCGAAACGTTTCCCTGTGGGCCTTCCCGAAAACTGCGCGGTCGATTCGATGCGCACGTCGCCACTCCACCCTTCAGGCGGCTGTTGCACTTCGCTGGCAAGCACGACTTCCATGGAAGGCTTGTGCCCTCGTTCGAGCAACTCGCTCCGCCGTTGAGCCCATGCCTGATGCGCCGCGCTGCCGGTTGCTTCCGCGGATGGCACATCGGCGAGCAACTCCTCCTGCCTCACTCCGAACTGTTCTTCACGGCCCGCGGGCAGAATCGCCGGATCCCACCAAGTGACAGTGTGAGTGTGATCGCCGGTACGTGGCTGATGCAGGCCCGGGCGCACGCTCGTTTCTTCGAGCAAGTTCGCCGGACGGTCCAGAACCGTCACTCTGCCAAACTCCGGACAACCGGGTGATCTCGAGGGTTTGAACTTGCTCTCCGGCTTCGGATACAGCGCCTTGTTCAGCGGAGCGAGCCACCCGTTGTGCTCTTCATCGCCCACCACGGGCACCACCAGCACGTCGCGCGCCCGCGTCGCCGCGACGTAGGCCACGCGCACGCCTTCGGCCTTCTCCCGGCCTCTCTCCAGCGCTTCCGCCTCCGTTAGTTCCCACGGCGCACACTGCAGCAACCGCATCGCACAAAGTCCCGACTGCGAATCCACGTGCTTGTCCGGATTCTCGACCGAGAGGTTCGCCGTCATGTCCGCGAGAATCACCACGGGAAACTCGAGGCCTTTCGCCGTGTGCACGGTCATGATCCGAACACCTTCCGCGCCTTCTTCGAGTACGGGCGCCTCGGCGGAATCGGCACGTTCCGCCTGTGCCGCCAGTTCCTCCACGAATCCGCGGAACGAAATCCCACCGCCCGTCTCAAACTGACGAGCCAGATCAATCACCCGCCGGGCATTGGCAAGCGCCTGATGGCCCGCGGGCCGGAACGCGAAGGCGGCCCACGCACGTGCCGACTCCATCAATCGGTACACTGTCTCGGCGATCGGGCGCCGGTTGCGCTCCCGATGCAACTCCGCCAGGATCGCGAACGCATCCCGAATCGCGTGGAACTCCTCGTCCAAATCCGCCGGAAGATCGAGAAACGGATTCATGCGTCCATGTTTCAGACGGAATCGGAGCAGCGCCGCATCCGGGATCGCAAAGAACGCTCCGTGCAGTGTCGCGAACACCGATAGTTCGTCTTCCGGCCATTCGATGGCGGTCAGTGTGGCGCGAATCGCCTCAATCTCCTCCCGCGCGTGGAAGGTCTTTGAACCCACCAACAGATGCGGGATGTTCCGATCCTCCAGCGCGCGCACGTAATCGCGGGTAAGATCGACGCCGAAGTTCGTAAACCGCCGGAACAGAATGCAGATATGCCGCGGAGTCAATGGCGCGCGCTCGTCCCCGATCCGCCAGCCACTCTCCGTCAGCAGCCACTCCACATAACCGGCGATCGTGGCGGGTAGACACGCATTGATGGCGGTCTTGGTCAGGTTGCCGTAGTCGCTGTATGGCCGAGGCGCGGGCAGCGCCACCACTGCCGGCTGATCCGGAATGTCGTGGCGGACCTCGTCGAGCGGGGCGTACTCGGCTTGCGCGGTGTGCTGGTCCCCGTTCATCTCGCTGGCGAACGCCGCGTTCACACACTGTTGGATCGAACGCACACCGCGGAAACTGCGCGTCAGCCGCACCAGCCCGACACCGCGCTGTTCCAGTCCCGCGCGCAGATTCTGATAGAGCTGCACATCCGCCCGGCGGAACTTGTAGATCGATTGCTTGGGATCGCCCACCAGAAACAGCTTGCCGGGCGCGGGCGTGACGGTCCGCCAGTCCGAAACGCGCGGATCGTCCGAAGACAGCAGCAACAGTATCTCCGCCTGCAGCGGATCGGTGTCCTGAAACTCATCCACCAGAAGACACAGATAGCGCCGTTGTAAGTAAGCGCGCACTTCCTGGTTGCCGCGGATCAGGTTGCGAGTAAGTAACAGTAAGTCGACGAAATCAAGCTTGCCCGCGCGCCGCTTCCGCTCTTCGTAGAGTTCCACCACTTCCCACAGCTCGGAGCGTAGCTGCGCCGCAAGATCCGCCTCCATCGCCGGGCGGAACTTATCGAGCGCGTTGAACAACAAATCGCTGGGCTTCTTCACCGCGCGGCGCTTCCAAACGCGATGCAGTTTCAGCAGCAAACTCTCCAGCATGTCGTAGTCACGCGGTTTGCGTTCGATCCACGGAAGCAATTCGCGCACCGGCTCCACCACGTCCGGCTTGTATTTGGAAAGATTGCTCCCCATGGCATGGAAGTGCTCCACCAGTTCATCGATCACTTCTTCACGCGCGAACGGAGCTCGCCTCCACGGGCGCGGGAAGTCGCGCCACTCGGTCAACTGCCAGCCCGCATATTCCAGCGATTCGGTGGGCGTGTAGTCGAAGCTTCGTTCCTCGCGTGCCGATAGGCGGGCCAGCGCGCGCCGTAGACCCGGCGACTCCTGGTTCAACTTGTCCTGCAGCCATCGCCGGAACACCGCTGCGTAGAGACGCCGCGCGCCCTGCTCATCGAGCTCTTCGAAATCGGGATCGACACGCGCCTCCACGGGCCGTTCGCGGAGGATCTGGGCACAGAAAGAGTGGATGGTCCCGATCGCGGCTTCTTCCAGGCGTGAGATGGCGCGTTCGAGGTTCGCGGCCTCGGTCGGATCGTCAACCTCGGCCCGCCGCCGGTCGAGCCCTTGCCGCAGACGCAGCTTCAACTCACCCGCGGCTTTGTTCGTAAACGTGACCGCGACGATCCGGTCAATGCCCACCGCGCCGCGCTGCAACAGGTTGACGATGCGCTCCACGAGTTCGGTGGTCTTGCCGGTTCCCGCGGATGCCTCCACCATCAGGCTCTCGTGCAGCGACTCGCGAATGCGGCGGCGCGCGGACTCATCGGCAAATCTCGCCCCTGGAACCATACTCAAGCGCGATTATAGACGACTCTGTCTTACCCCAGTCTGATTCAGAGGGCACTCGCCTGGGCGCGGCAAGATTTCTGTCCTGACTGTAGCCGTTTGCCGCACGAAAAACGAATTGTTCTTTTGTAGCGGCTCGAAGTGTTTCGAGAGCCGCACGTCAGGAGGAACATGAAAAATCGTCTGGTCCTGTTTCTGCTTGCAGCGGCAGGCCTCAGCGCGGCCCCGGTCACAAACGACCTTTGGGATTCCAGTCAGGCCGGGTTCAGCGGGCCTGTCCTTCTCAACGGGGGCGGCTCTGCCTGCGGATCTACTCTGAACATCCTCGGGGGATCGACCAACGTTTGCAATGGGTTCTCCAACACGTTCGATGCAGCCGGGTTCAGCCAATTGAGCATCGGTTGGGGAACCGCGGCGGTAACGGTTGGCAGCTTCGCCCTCTTCTCCCCGTCTAACTTCTTGGGTAGCGAGGTAAACGAGATTATCGGAATCCGCCTCTACACCCTGGACAGCAATGGCCTGAATCCAGTTCTGTTCTACGACAGCGGCGTGATTTCCCACAATCCGCCGAACGACGGATCTACCCCCTTGCTCAGCGTCACGCTCCCGGTGCCAGTGACGTCCAGCAACTGGCGTCTGGACATCGTTGATCAGAGATCCGCAGGTGGAGATGCTCCGATCTATCGAATCATTGAACTTGACGCCTTTGCGCCATCCGCGGATGTTCCGGAACCAGCAACCGGTCTGATAGCAGCGATCGGGATGGCGTATCTCTTTTACCGGCGGCGTCACTCCTTGTAGTCACCGGCTGGGGCAGAGCTTGTTCAAGGCCTCGGCGGTTTTTTTCCACCGCTCCAATTGCTTCAGGCTGAGAGACCGGAGCGTGTCGAAAGTGGCGCATGCCTCCGCCGTGCTTCCGAGCTGCCGGTGGGTAGCCGCCCGCTGCCACAACAGATCCTCGCGCATGATCTCGTCCCCCAGACGCATCCCTTCTTCAATCATGGCAAGCGCGTCATGCAATTGGCCTGCGGCTCGCAATGCGTTCGCGCCGCGCACCAGCGCGGTCGCCAGCCGGTTCCGGTAGTGCGTGTTGGATGGGTCCTTCTGAAACAATCGCCGGCGTCCTTCCAGTACCGGACGATAGGCACTCAGAAATGCGGTGTCCCCGCCACGAAAGCGTGCACAGTCCGCCAGTATGCCTTGACTGGTATTCAGGTCCATGTGAACTCTCACCGAGTCGGGCCTCTCCTTGAGACGGATCTCATCCAAACGCACTGCCTCGGCGCCATGGAAGCATGTCTTCTCGACGTCCTGCAGGTATGTGTATTCGTTTCCGAGTTGCTTGTGGAGAAGCGAAACGGCGGAGAGGCGCTCCAGGTTCGTGGGATCCAGCTTCCGCGCACGATCGAAATAGTCGAGCGACTTCTCAAACTGGATCACCTTCGCTTCTCGCGTCCGTTCCGCGGCTGCCATCCAGAAGTGCAGATTTCCCAGACTCCACAGAGTGTCGCGGTCGTTGGCATCCTCCCGCTCGAGCCGTGCCAGGATGCTGCTGGCCTCTTTCCAGAACTTCACTTGCCCCAGATCGCTGGTGAGAACCAGAACGTCGGCCAGCCGCCGTGAAGCCTCGCGGTGGCCTGGATGATCTTTCAGGTATTCCCGAAGCAGGGATTCCGCCTTGGCCAAGGCGCGGCGGCCCCGGCTCTGGTCGCCGACGTTGCCGGCGGCCCGGACGCCCGTGGCCATCGCCATCTCGACATAGGCGCGAGCAACTTCCAGCTTGTATCCGGCGGGGATTGTCTCTTGACCGAGCCTGTCCAGCAGCAGAATCGAGTCATTGACCATTTGAGCACGCAACGACGCGCCCACACCTGCTGCCTGCAACTGCTTCTGATAGTCGAAGATCACGGCTCGCGCGAGCTTCCAGGCTTCATC
>JAEUQE010000929.1:406-662 GCA_016789785.1 Bryobacterales bacterium | reverse complement strand
CTCGTCGTCTCCGGCATTCATCGCTTCCTCGACTCCTTTCAACGCCCCGCCACAAAGCCCACTCGCGAGCGGCTGGCCTACATCCTCGGCGCGACAGAACCGCTGCGGCGCGCCCCGATGGAGCGCCTCGGCAACCACCGCGTCCGCTGGCAGGTGCTCGACTCTCTATACGGCGAAGGCATTCTGCTCGAGCCCCAAGGCCCGCCGAGGCAATTCATCGTCGCCATCCCCGACGCCGATGAAACGCCGGAATCTT
>JAEUQE010000929.1:0-396 GCA_016789785.1 Bryobacterales bacterium | reverse complement strand
CGCCGCGGTTCTCATCCCGCAGATCATGGATCGCCGGGACACCTACTCCGGCGTCCCCGGTTACCGCATGACGAACATGCCGCATCGCGAGTTCCTCTGGCGTCAACTCTACCCGCTCGGCCGCCACATCATCGGCGTCGAAGTGCAGAAAGTCCTCGCGGCCTTCCCCGAAAACCTGACCATCCCAAAGGCCATCGCGGGCCATGGAGAAGGCGGCCTCATTGCGATGCACGCAGCCGCGCTCGACACTTCCATCGCCACAACAGTGATCTCGAGCTACTTCGGTCCTCGAGATGAGTTGTCGATGGAACCGGTCTATCGCGATGTCTGGGGATTGCGTCCCGACTACCGTGACTCCGCCGTCGCCTCCCTCATCCTGCCCCGCAAGCTGATCAT
>JAEUQE010000928.1 GCA_016789785.1 Bryobacterales bacterium | reverse complement strand
ATCCGGCTGCCTGAACCCGGTCGGCCCCGCTGAGCGACTTTCAGGCGAGACTTTCTAGGACCTGCCGTGCAGCATCGTCGCTGTCCCAATCATATGGGCCTTGCAGGCGCCCGATCTCTTGAGTTCGTCGGTTGATCAGCAGGGTCGTCGGCAGCCCAATGAAGGCTAGGGCCAGTTGAACCCGAAGGGATTCCGCCCAAAACAGCGGCAGGGAGCGGATGCCGATCTCATCGAAAAAGCGGCGGCCGCGCTGGATTCCCGTGTCGTCGATGCAAAGTGGCAAGACCTTGAAGTCGGCCCCGCCCAATCTGCCGTGAAGGCGATCAAGTGCCGGCATTTCCTCGCGGCACGGAGGGCACCATGTCGCCCAGATGTTCAGCAGGATGACCTTGCCCGCAAAATCGGCCAGCTTTCCAGTGCTGCCATCTTCGCTGATGATTGGAGGCGAGAGTAGAGGTTGCCCTTCGCCGCGCAGCTGGAAGGGTGGCCGCGCCAAGGCAGGACCGGCGGCGAGGAATGCGCCCAACCCGGCCAGCGTTGCACGGCGGCTGAGACTTTGCGCCATGTCATGCTCCTGTTTCGCTGTCTGGGGCCAGCGGCGAACCGCTAGCCACCCTTGTTGGTTTGGTCCGGTGTCGCTCAGGTCGAGACGGCGAATTCGG
>JAEUQE010000927.1 GCA_016789785.1 Bryobacterales bacterium | reverse complement strand
AGAGCAGGTCGTAGCCGAAGGCGCCGACCAGCGAGAGGCGCGAATCGTCGGGGTGGCGGAACTCTTCCACCAGCGCGCGAAGGACGCTGAAGACGGAGGGCTGTTTGGAGCGTTCCTCTTCGGGGAAGAAGGCGGGGAGCGGCTTCAGCGTGGCGTGCAGGCCGACGGAGTCGCTCTGGAAATCGGCCCAGAAGTCATGGTTGGCCAGGGCGCGTCCGATCATCTGGCACAGCGCTTCGCCGCGAGTGTTAAGCGGGTTGAAATCCACCTTGCGTCCGGACGAGATGATTTCGAGGGGAGGGGTAATGCCGGCGATGTCCCAGCGCGAGTACCGCCCGGGATACTCGTATCCCGAGGAGAGGTAGAAGCCGCGGAAGCGGTCGAGCTTACGGAGTAAAAGCTGCAAGCCGCGCCGGTACGGGGCTGTGCTCAGTGTCCTGCTGACCGCGATCCCGCTTTTTGTCTCGTAGCGGAGTGTTCGCATGGTACTTCGTACTAGGGTAGCAAGGGTTGTGGGGTCACTTCGCCTTTACGCCGCAGGAAACAGGAGTGTGGCCGAGGAGTTTGCGGTGAATGGACGGTTTCCGGTAGACCTTGCCGCGAGGACTTGGCATGATTTTGGGATTCTTGAAATCCCGGATTAAGGCTTCGTCGTTGGTGGC
>JAEUQE010000926.1 GCA_016789785.1 Bryobacterales bacterium | reverse complement strand
CATCAACACCAAGAGCGGCACCAAGGATTTTCACGGCACGCTCTACGAATTCCTGCGCAACAACGCCTTTGACGCGCGCCGTCCGTTCGACACCACCGGGTCTACCCAGAAGCTCCGCTTCAACCAGTTCGGCGCCAATATCGGCGGTCCGGTCCTCATTCCGAAATACTCCTCGGGCGACAACAAGAAGCTGTTCTTCTTCTTCAACCTCGAAAAGAACAACCAGGATTCCGTCGTCACCGTCCAGCCGGCTTCGCCCTTCTTCGCCAACCTGGCCGGCAACTACAGCAGTCCCTACGACGTCATTCAACCAAGCATCAAGTTCGACTACCGCATCAGCGAAAAACACAATCTCTTCCTCCGCTACTCACACGACGGCAACAAGGGCTTCGGCCCGCGTGGCGGCGCGAACCTGCCGTCCAACTGGCTGGTGAATCGCAATTGGGCCGACCAAAGCATTCTCGGCCTCACCAGTACGCTTAGCGCCGGTCTCGTGAACGACTTCCGCTTCGCCTATCACTACTGGAACAACCGCAACCTCTTCCCCACCGAGACCGAGTGCCCCGGCTGCATCGGCCTCGGCCTTCCGTCCATCTCCATTCAAGGCTCCGGCGTCACGATGGGCAACACCACCACCGCCCCGCAAGGCCGCGACATCCGCCGCT
>JAEUQE010000925.1 GCA_016789785.1 Bryobacterales bacterium | reverse complement strand
GCACCTGCTGCACGCGCAGCGTGTCGATCAGCCGCGCCGGCAGCGTGGCCGGCGCCGCCACGCGCAGCGTCAGGCCCTTGTCGGCCGCCACCGGCGCATGCAGCGCCGCCACCTCGTGCAGCAGGCGGGCGGGGTCGGCCGGTGCCCGTTGCACACGCAGCCGGCCGAACTCCAGCCGCGAGAGATCGAGCAGGTCGGCGATCACACCGTGCAGGTGCTGCGCCGAGGCCAGCAGCACGCCCGCCTCGTGGCGGCTGGTGGCGTCTTGCGCGCGGTCGCGCAGCGACTCGGCCAGCCCCATGATGCCGTTGAGCGGGGTGCGCATCTCATGGCTCACGGCGGCCAGGAAGCGGCTCTTCGTGCGGCTGGCCTGCTCGGCCAGCAGCAGCGCGCGCGAGCGCTCCTCGGCAATGGCGGCATTGGACAGGCGCAGGCGGATCATCTCGGTGATGCGGCGCTCGCCGCGCACCGCCTCCAGCGCCAGCACGCAGCCGTAGAGGGCAGCGCCGGCTGCGATGCCCCAGCCGCCGGCGCCGCCGTGCAGCGCGAACCACAGCACCACCGGGCCCAGCAGCGCGGCCAGGAAACACAGGCTCGCCGCGGCCAGGCTGAAGGTGGTGTACACGGCCACGCTGGCGATGCCCAGGGCGCCGCCGAGCATCAGC
>JAEUQE010000924.1 GCA_016789785.1 Bryobacterales bacterium | reverse complement strand
ATTGTTTACGGAGTTGGTCCGTCACGCTGCGGATTTCATTTCTCACATTCAACAGAATGCACGCATCGTGGCTACGGTGGATTGTCTGGTTTCCTTTGCCGTAATCGCGCGCGCGAATCATTACAAGAAGCCAGAAATCAGCGACTCAAAGCGACTCGCCATAAAAGCCGGTCGACATCCGGTGATTGAAAAGCAATTACCGCTGGGAGAAAGCTATGTACCGAATGACATTTACCTGGATAATGAAGCACAGCAGATTCTGGTTATCACCGGTCCTAATATGGCCGGCAAGTCTGCCTTGCTGCGTCAAACTGCCCTTATCGTGCTGATGGCGCAAATGGGATGTTATGTTCCAGCTGAAGCGGCTACCATAGGCATTGTCGATAAAGTGTTTACCCGTGTAGGCGCTTCGGATAACTTGTCGCGTGGAGAATCAACGTTCATGGTGGAAATGACCGAGACCGCCAGTATCCTTAACAACCTGAGTGACCGGAGTTTAATTCTCATGGATGAAATCGGCCGCGGTACCTCCACCTACGATGGTGTTTCCATCGCCTGGGCGATCGTAGAATATCTCCACAATCATAAGGAGTACAAACCCAAAACACTGTTTGCCACTCATTACCATGAATTGAATCAACTTACCGAAGATTTGGTGCGTGTTA
>JAEUQE010000923.1 GCA_016789785.1 Bryobacterales bacterium | reverse complement strand
GTTCGGTCGTCGTTTCCGGCGGATGGGTGGAAGTCCTTCCAACGGGAACCCGCGTGCTGGCGGCGGTAGCCGAACGGCCCGACGAAATTGACTTGAAGCGGGCGCAGGAAGCGCTGGACCGCGCAGAACGTCGGCTGAAGGAAGCTGGCGATTGGGATATCGCGCGAGCCCTTCGGGCGGCTGAGCGGGCCCGTGCGCGACTGGAAGCCGCGTCGAAGACGGGTCGCTAAAGCCAATGGCTAATCGGCGGTGGCTCTGCTAAACTAATGGAGTTGGCTTGCCGGGTGGGCAAGCTGACTTTACCGGATCGGGCCGTAGCGCAGCCTGGCTAGCGCGCTTGCTTGGGGTGCAAGAGGTCCCGGGTTCAAATCCCGGCGGCCCGACCAATCGAAATCCTCCCAAATCGCCTCCCTCTTCCGGGAGGCGATTTTGTTTATGGTTGAGAGAAAAATGACCGGCTTATCCAGGCGGCTGCTCGTATTCCCAGCGAAATTCTTCCCGCCGCCGGACCGTTTTTTCCGTCTCACGCTCCGCAAGAGTCCGCCGCCGCGCAGGCACCGCACGCGAAGCACACCGCGCCATCCGCTCGTTTGTAAGTTGTTGAATTGTAAGCAGAAATTCACCCACGCCGCGATGTTGCCGTCGTGTATCTGGAGCCTGTTTCG
>JAEUQE010000922.1 GCA_016789785.1 Bryobacterales bacterium | reverse complement strand
TAGACCCATAAGACCCATAAGACCCATAAACTACCCGGAAAGTCCTATGCGCGTGACACTCCATTTGGCTGTTTTGGCCCTGTTTTCCATCACCGTGCCGTCCCCAGCCGCCGAGCCCCTGAAGGCCGTCCAGATCACCCATGGCCCGCAGCACCACTTCTTCGGCTACATCGGCCACGTGGGCAACACCCCGTGGAACGGCGACGGTCGCTACCTCGTCGCCCTCCGGACCACCTTTCAAGATCACATGCCCGCGCCCGACGAGGCCGCCGATGTCGTCCTCCTTGACGCCCACGACAACTACAGCGTCACGAAGATCGAAGAGACCCGCGCCTGGAACTTCCAGCAAGGCACCATGTTCTACTGGAACCCCGAAGCGCCCGACACCCAGCTCTTCTTCAACGACCGCGATACGGAAACCAACCACGTCTTCACTGTGCTCTACGACATCGCGGAGAGAAGGCGCATCCGCGAGTTTCGCTTTGACGACACGCCCTTTGCCAATGGCGGCGTAGCACAGAAGGGCGGCTTCTTCCTTGGGCTGAACTATGCCCGCCTCGCCTGGCTGCGGCCCGTCACGGGCTATCCGGATGCCTTTGACTGGACGGCGGGTGTGCTACACCCAAAGGACGACGGACTCTTCAAAGTAGACATCCAAACCGGCGA
>JAEUQE010000921.1:281-668 GCA_016789785.1 Bryobacterales bacterium | reverse complement strand
TGGAGCGTGCTCTCGATCGTGCTCGTCTCGCGCGCGATGACCCGGCCGATCCGCAATCTGATCTTGTTCACGAATCGCCTCGCCGATGGCGACCTCAGCGCGCGCGTGCCGATCCGCGGCAACGACGAGCTCGGTCGGCTCGGGCGCGCGTTCAACGCGATGGCCGATGCGCTCGGTCGCGCGCGCGAGCGCCTCGTCGCCGCCGAGAAGGAAGCGGCGTGGCGCGAGATGGCGCGGCAGATCGCGCACGAGATCAAGAACCCGCTGACGCCGATGCGGCTCTCCGCGCAGCTCTTGCCGCGCGCGTTCCACGAGAAGCCCGAGCAGTTCCCGGAGATCCTCGAGCGCTCGGTGGAGACCATCCTGCGCTCGATCGATTCCCTGCGG
>JAEUQE010000921.1:0-271 GCA_016789785.1 Bryobacterales bacterium | reverse complement strand
GGGGGATCGCCGCCGACTTCGCGCGCTTCGCCGGCGCGCCTTCGCGCCGACCGGAGCGCTTGCGCTGCGGCGAGATCATCGATCAGGTGCTCGAGCTCTTCCGCGGCATGAGCGAGGACGGCCGCGTGCGGCTCGAGCGCCGCGGGCTCGACGGCGAGGTGATCGCGGATCGCGAAGAGCTCCGGCGGGTCTTCCTCAACTTGGTCGACAACGCGTTCCAAGCGCTCCTCGGCGCGCAGCGCGAGTCGGGCTGCATCGCGATCGAGATGGC
>JAEUQE010000920.1 GCA_016789785.1 Bryobacterales bacterium | reverse complement strand
AATGGCCGGCACGCACGGAACCCGCGCCGCCGGGTCCGGTATCGCCTGGCAGGCGGCGGGCCACCACTACCCTTCCGGTACGGTCGCCACCGGCGCCGGTGCGGCTGCTGGCGCGCTCACCACGGCCACACCCACTCGCTGACCTCGGGCCGGTCGGTCCCGTGGGTGCGCGCGTAGGCCAGGTTCTGGATGATGGCGTCCTTCATCTCTTCCTTCAGATGGGCTGCGCGCACCGCCAGGCCCGGCACCCGGTCGATGACGTCGATCACCAGGTTGAAGCGGTCGATCTGGTTCAGGATCGCGAGCTCCAGCGGTGTGTTGATGTTGCCCTTCTCCTTGTAGCCGCGGACGTGGATGTTCTCGTGGTTGGTGAAGCGGTACGCCAGCTTGTGGATCAGCCACGGGTAGCCGTGGAAGTTGAAGATCACCGGCCGGTCCGTCGTGAAGAGGCTGTCGAACTCCCGGGGCGTCAGGCCGTGGGGGTGCTCGGTGGCCGGCTGCATGCGGTAGAGGTCCACGACGTTGACGAAGCGCAGCTTCAGGTCCGGCAGGCGCTCGCGCAGGATCGCCGTGGCCGCAAGGGCCTCGAGGGTCGGCACGTCGCCGCACGAGGCCATGACGACGTCAGGCTCGACCCCCTCGTCGTTGCTGGCCCGGCGCCAGATGCCG
>JAEUQE010000091.1 GCA_016789785.1 Bryobacterales bacterium | reverse complement strand
TCTTTCAGTTCTTGAGCCGCAAGGCCCTTCAATCCTTACCCGCTCGCGGAAGACAAGCGCCCCGCATCGCGCCTCCCAAGAACGATGGCGGAAAGTTCCTCGATTTTCTGTTGAAGACTTTGACTCCGTTCGGCTGCCCTCAGCCCGGCGCCGATGTGGTCCCTGGCCCCTCCTCGGGCCGGCACGGGGCGATCGTGCGCACCCTCAACCGGCTGTTCGCCGAAAACAACCCCTCCGAGTACCGTGGTCCCAACTTCGGGGAAGTCCTCACTTCCGGGCAATTGCTGGCCTCCGATCTGCCTTACCAGTTCTCCAGTATCGAATCCATGCGCAGTGCATGGACCGGCTTGACGGCGTCTTCGAGAGGCCCCAAACTCGAACTGCCCTTCCACGACGTGAGCAGCCCTGTCCAGTTGCAGGTCAACCAGAACGATGAAGGCCCCTCGGGAGTGCCGGTCACCCCGGACCAGATCCTGGTGTCGTCTCTGCTGAAAATGGTGGGAGTTGGCCTGCCGGACATGCTGCCCGGAGTCAACGCTTCCCCCAACTCCATCGTGACCCTTGGCGCCATCCCGGTCTTTGGGGCAAGGGCCAAGGAGTGCGGCTGGCCCGTGGACGACATGAACTGCATCTCCCCAGCCGGCAACAACAGGACCGCGCCTTCGCTGATTCGCCCGCTCAACTACTACGCCGCCCTTTCCAGGCCATATCAGTTCTCCCGGCTATCGAGGGAAGCGTGGGCCTGGGCGCCAGTAACGCTCGTCCAGGCCTTGGCCGCCAACGCCAAGTTCCAGGCTGACGGCCGTTTCCACTCCGGCCTACAGACCACCAGTAGCCTTCTCAGAACATCGCCCGCCCATCCGCTCGTGTTTGCAACAGCCCTTCCCGTGCGGCCACCAGATTCGTCGCCTATAATTGAGCCAAAGACAGATCTTTTCAAGAGATCAGGAACCCGAGGGCACGCTTTTTTCAACCGGAGGGTAGCGATGATCCTTCTACTGCTCGTACTGCTTTGCCTGATGCCAGCCTCGGGCGCGGCGGAAACCTATCTCAATCTGATTGCCACGGCAGACGGGAACACCGTATTCGTCCAGGTGCGCAACAGGTTCGATGCAACGAACTGGTTTCGCCTGGATGCGGCGGGCGCCTCCATCACCGCAAGCGCGATCCAGGATCGCGTGGCGGACATCAACGACGCGGGTACCATCATCGCCGCCACATTCTATGCTCAGCGTGCGTGCGGCGTCGCAGGGAGTTCCTGTTTTCTTCGACCGCTGTGCTGGGCCACGTTCACGATTCGCGGAGAAGGGATGAACACCGCCAACATGGGGCGGCAAACTGTCCTGCGGCTCGACCGGTCAGGCCGCCTCGCGTCGATTAACCAGACCGAAGTCTGTTCCGGCTTGGGAGTAACCTTGACGGTCCCCCTGCAAGGACTTCACGAGACTACCACTCTCAATCGCCTCGCAGCTTCGCCCCCGGACATCATGCCCGCCGCACGCATCGGCCGCAGGATTATCACCAGCACTGCGCGCACTTTGGTTCTGCGAGGATCCCGCCTCCTATGGCTCGACCCGTTGGTCGCCACTCCGCTCCCTCAGACGAAGGATGCCGTGGAAGCCGTTCCAGACGCATCCGGGGAGAATGTCGTGTACGTCGAACAGAGCAACCGCGAGTTGCATTGGATCACCGGTGGAACCGATTTTGCCCTTGGACTTCGAGGCTCCGCTCCCGCTCTGCGCGACGATGGCAACATCCTCTGGTACCTTGACGAAGAAGGCGCGCTGATCCGCTACGACGGACGGACCAACATCGCGCAACCGCTGGCCCCCGGTCCGTACCGGCAGTTCGTCCCCGGCGGTCCCGCCCTTTTCGCGATCTCTGCCGATGACCGCGTGGTGAGAATCGACACCGCCACCGGTGAAGAACAGGAATGGCTGGCACACTTTGTCGAAATCAGCGGGCACGATGGGGAACAAGCCTCCCTAATGATGATGTGCCCGATCGCCTGCTATCCCGAGATGCCTCTCGGCGGAATCCGGTTGTACCCGGCAACGCGAGTCACGTTGCGTGGGAGCTTTCCCGGCGCCGGCTGGCGCGTCGTGCTGGCGGGGACCGACAGGGAGTTGCAGATACTCTCTGAAACCGAGGCACTCTTCGAAGTACCTTTTGTCATGCCATTCGGTCCTCAGATCTTCGAAATCTACCACCCCCGCCATCCGTTGCGTTGGAGCATGTCGGCGTGGAGGTTTTAGATTCATTCACATTCGGGCAGTTTGCAACTCCGCGGCGCGCCGCCGTGATCGAAATCGCGTCAGCGAATCGCCAGGATCAAATGGCTCGGCTGGCGGTGGGTGCGCACTCCCCTACTCGCCGGCGCCCTCCTCCTCATCCACATCCCCAAGCTGATTCTCGAACTTCGTCAACGCATGGAGAAACACCAGCTTCACCTTGCCCGTCGGACCGGAGCGCTGCTTGGCGATGATCAACTCGGCCAGCCCCTTCAAGTCGGTGCGATCCGGCTTGTAGACTTCCTCACGGAAGATGAAATTCACGACGTCGGCGTCCTGCTCAATCGAGCCGGATTCGCGAAGATCACTCAGTTGCGGACGGTGATCGCCCTGGCGCGTATCGGGTGCACGGCTCAACTGCGACAGCGCCAAAATCGGCACTTCCAGTTCCTTCGACATCAGCTTCAGACCTCGCGACATCGAGCTGACTTCCTGCACGCGGCTGTCAAATCGCCCCTTCGACGACATCAGTTGCAGATAGTCCACCACCACCAGACCCAGCCCATGCTCCTGCTTCAGGCGGCGAAGCTTCGCATGGATGTCCATGATATTCGTACTTGCCGTATCGTCGATGTATAGTGGCGCCTCCACCAGTTCCGATGCGGCCACCTGCAACTGCCGGCGTTCATTCTGGTTCAGGAATCCGGCGCGGAACTTCTGGCTGTCCACGCGCGCCGCGGCGCAGAGCAGACGGGTCAGCAGCGACTCCTTGGACATTTCGAGCGAGAACAACGCCACCGTCTTCCGCACCTTCAAAGCCACGTGCATGGCGATGTTCAGCGCCAGCGCCGTCTTCCCCATGGCGGGGCGCGCGGCAAGAATGATCAATTCCCCCGGCCGCATCCCGCCGGTCTTCTCGTCGTACTTCAGGAAGCCCGTCGAGATACCCTGGATCCGCTTGCTCGGATCGAGAAAAGCGCTGATGCCGCCGTCGTACCCCTCAATGATCTCCTGCGGCGTGGCGAGGCCCGTGCTCCCTTTGTTCTCCCCGAGCTTGAGGATTTCATCACCCGCCGCGGCGAGGATGTTGTCCGCGGCCTCATCGCCCGCAACGCAACGGTCGATCGTGCGCTGCGAAGTGAGAATGATCCGGCGCAGCAGCGCCTTCTCCTTCACAATGCGAATGTAAGAGTCGATGTTGGTGATCGAAGGCAGGCCGTCGTCCAGCGAGACGAGATAAGAGAGGCCATCCACCGACTCCAACTGGCCCTGGCGCATTAACTCATTCGCGAGCGTGACACGATCGATGCGCTCATTGCGGTCGCGAAGTTCGGTCATGCGCAGGAAGATGCGGCGGTGTTTTTCGAGGCTGAAGTCTTCCGGCTCGAGAACCCCCGCCACCTGGAGGTACACCTGATCGTCGACAAGGATGGAGCCCAGGACGAACCGTTCGGCGTCGGCGTTGGCCGGAAGCCCTTTCTCGAAGATGGCATCCTCTCTGGGCATGCGGAAGCGCGGGTCTTTCCATTCTACGCGCCGGGCCTGTGGATTACACGGTGAAAATCGGCAATCTTTTTTTCACAGCCTGTGGATCGCGGATCTCTCTGATTATGTTGCAGATCTGGCGGGGTCTGTCAAGCTTTTGCACGGGATTTCCACAGCCCGGACCGCGGTTGGGCGGAAGGGTCTGGTACTGCCGTGACAAACCGATTGCGGGAATCTGATCCGGTACCTGTTGCCTGCGGGTGCGCTGTGGCGTCTCTATAATGGAGGTAGGACGCCTCGCCGCGCGTAAGTTGCGCGCGATTTTGAACTTTCCTGTCTCACGAAGCGTCTGATTCCGTTGGGAGTCGGAAAATTTAGTGAAGCGAAAAACGAAGATCATCCTTGGTGTGGTTCTTCTGCTGGTCATCGCCGGCGGAGCCTTCGCCGGGTATCGATACAGCAAGAAAGGTATTGTGGCTGTGCAGACCGGCCGGGTGATGCGGCAGGATCTGACGTCTCTGGTCACCGCATCGGGCGAAGTCAAGCCGCGCAATTATATCAACATCGGAACGAACGCCGTGTCGCCGTCCCGCATCACGGAAATTCTGGTCACTGAGGGTCAGAGCGTACGCAAGGGTCAAGTACTGGCCCGCCTGGAATCCGTACAGCCGGAGGCGGAAGTCGCCGCTCAACGCGCGGCGCTTAGCACTTCCGAGGCAGAGTCGGCGGCCAGTGAGGCTGGCGTCGGGGCAGCGGATGAGAACATTCGCACAGCCGAAGCGTCGGTGGAACGGGCCAAGGCCGACCTCGAACGCACGCGCATTTTCTTCGATCGCGCCAAGCGCCTTTGGGACGACAAATTGATCTCCCGCCAGGAGTATGATCAACGCGCTTCCGAATACACCGCATTCCAGGCGGCCGTGCGGGAAGCCGAGGCTCGCGTCCTGCAATTTAAGGCGCAGCGTGCGCAGGTGGTACAGAACCTGACCGCGTCGCAGCGGCGCATCGCGCTTTCACAGGCCAACCTGAAGCGTGCGGCCGATGTCCTGCAGCGCACCTATTCCATCGCCCCCATCGACGGCGTCGTCACAAACCTCCCCGTGCGCGTCGGCGAGACCGTGGTCCCCGGCATCCAGAACTCCTCCGCCAGCCTGATCATGACCATCGCCGACATGTCGCTGATCACGGCTGAGGTGAAGGTGGATGAAACGGACATCGTCAACGTGAAACTCGAGCAGGTGGCCGACGTTACGATTGACGCCATGCCGAACAAGACATTCAAGGGACGGGTGATCGAAATCGGAAACACGGCAATCTTGCGGTCGACAGGATTGGCGGCGAGCCAGAGCGCCATCTCAAGCCAGGAGGCCAAGGACTTCAAAGTGGTCGTCGCAATCGACAACCCGCCCACCGAGATCCGGCCTGGCCTGTCGTGCACGGCGAAGATCACCACCGCGGTGAAGAAGCAGGCCCTCAGCATTCCGATTCAGGCGCTCACCGTCCGGCAGAAAGGCGACCTGGAACCGGAACCGAAGAACGGCGTGAAGGCCGCGGCGCCCCTTGATCCTGTCGCCGAGAAAGCCCGCAAGGAGGAAATCCAGGGCGTGTTCGTGATCAATAATGGGGCGGCGATGTTCAAGAAAGTGGACACCGGTATCACAGGCGCCACCGACATCGAAGTAATAAGCGGATTGAATGATGGTGAGGAGATCATCACGGGCTCCTACAAGGTGATCCGCACCATTCGCAATGAAGCCAAGGTGAAGATAGAGAACAACAGGGGTCCGTTGAAGGCGGAGTCCTAACCCAGCTAGGGTACAATCGAGAGGATCATGGGACAGGCAGTTCAGGAAAAACTCGATCGCGGCGCGGAGCTCAAGCGGCAAGGCATCGTGATTCGCACGTTCGATCTTTGGAAGACCTACATCATGGGCGACCAGGAGATCAACGCGGTGTCGGGCGTCGACATCGAGATCAAGGTCGGCGAATACGTGGCGATCATGGGACCATCCGGGTCGGGCAAGTCGACTCTGATGAATCTGATCGGCTGCCTGGACACTCCATCCAGGGGCGAGTATTACATTAACGGCCGTCTGGTCAGTTCAATGACCGACGATGAGCTCGCGGCCATCCGGAACAAGGAGATCGGCTTCGTGTTCCAGACGTTCAACCTGTTGTCGCGCGCCACGGCTGTGCACAACGTGGAACTGCCGTTGATCTATTCCGGGATTCCTGCGGATAAGCGGCTGGAGCGCGCCCATCAGGTGCTTCAGCAAGTGGACTTGGCCAAGCGCATGTATCACAAGCCGAACGAACTGTCGGGTGGACAGCGGCAGCGTGTGGCAATCGCCCGCGCCCTGGTGAACAATCCGTCGATCCTGCTTGCGGATGAGCCGACCGGCAACCTCGACTCCGCCACCGGCGTGGAAATCATGGGCTTGTTCGAACGGCTGCACCAGCAGGGCAACACAATCGTGCTGGTGACGCACGAGCAGGACATCGCCCTCCATGCGCACCGTGTCATCTACATCCGCGACGGCAAGGTTGCCAAGGACGAAAAGATCCGGTAGCGTTTCGCCGCCGCCGGAAACCGCCGATTCCGCGGAGAACGCCTGTTCTCCGGCTGGAATTTCGACATCTTGGCGCCGTCGCGCGATCGAGTACTGGTTGAGTAATGACATCGCGACTTTGCGGGTTCTATCCCGATGTTGGTTTGATCGAAGGCTCCAAGAAGACTGCTATGGGTGCCAGATAGCGATAGGCTTGGGCTTGCCGACAAGAGCAAGCCATTCTTGCGAGAAAGCTCGCGACGGCATCCATCCTGCGGGAAGTTCCGCGCGTTTGGCTTTGCCTCTAAATCCGACGCGCCCTGAAGTCGCGTTGAACGTCGGGCGCTTCCAGTCGTCGAGTACGTTGGTCTGCTCAACCGCCAAGTACCCATAGGAACTTGCGCCCGTTGGTCTCCCTTCGCCGAGGACAGCTCGTAGCCATTCGAGGATGAGACTCTGCGCGTTCTGTAGGCAACAGTGAGGCAGTTGGCTTTGAACAACGAAGGTCCACGGCGCGCCCCGATTGAAGTGTTTCTTGAAGTACGCATAGGGCCGTTCCGTGCCACTCACTTTGTCGCCGCCGTTGGAGATGACCAATTGCGGGCTTCGAAGCGCCTCACCGAACAGTTCGATCGTGTCCATTCCCAGGGGCTCGTACTGTCCTGGCGCGTACGCGATGCCGGCGACATATCGGGCTGGCCGGTATCCGGCCAGCCTTCCCACCAGAGAGCCTGCTCCCGACCATCCCAATGCAATGATGCCGACAGACGCCACCTCACTGTGGCCGCTGGCAGCCGCCAATTGATCCAGCGCGGCAAAGAGCGCGCGGCCAACTCCTTTCTCGGGTAGCACGATCATGTCCTCCCGTTCCTTTGATCGGCAATGCATCGCCAACACGATCGCGAGTCGTTGCGCCTCCGCGAAAGCGCGGACCTGGCGGTCCTCGTACCATTTCAAGTAGTCTTGGCCTCTATCAAAGACGACCCATGCGGCCTTCACTTCGGCGCTCGCGCTGGGGATGACCATCCGATACTCGCACGGCGCCAGGATCTCTTCATCGGGCAGCGGGATCACGCGGGTGCGCCATTCTTGAATTGACTGCCCGAAGGCGGCAAGCCCAACCAGGCTGAGGGCAATTCGGATGAGCCAGTAAACGGGTGCCATGAACGAATGACGGGCCAAACCGCCGAGGTGTTCAACAAAATCCAAGAGCAAGCGCTCGGAACGCATCCTAACCGATGTCGAGCGCGAAGGCCAGGGCTCGCTTGACGTCGGCCATAACCGAATCGGAGAGCCGCCCAATCCTCCTCTCCAGGTAGGTCGTGGGAATCGACGCCAAGCCCTGCACGTTCGCCACGGATTCTTGATGAAGGAATGGGAGCCTAGGTAGCGGCACCTCGTAACGACTCTGGCGGTTCTGAGTCGTGAGGGGAACGTATAGAGCCAGAGCGCGCGGCGCATCCGGATCATGCCGCGAAACAATCACGACTGGACGGGTCTTCGCCGCAAGCCCGAGATCGGCCAGCCACACTTCACCGGGCTGGGGGTTCATCGAGTATGTCCAGCACGGCCTGTTCGCGGCTGCGCGAACGCATCAGGTCCAGCACATCGGAGTCCGCCAGTTCGATAACCTCTGCGACCCGCGCACGAACTTCAGCCGCAGTGGCTGGCTTCCAAGTGCGAAGTTTGGTATCGAGTCTTTCCGCAAGGGCGTCCATAACGGTCTCCTTGTCTTGAGTTTACAGGAGATGCACACGAATAGGGAACGAACAACGGCGCAGTAGCACTCTTCTTGGTACCGGGCGGTTTCGGCCCCAACGCCCAAACTTCAGGTGTCGGCTCTCAAGCCGACACCGCCTGTTCTCCGGGAGCGCGATCAAGTAGGATAACGCGATGGCCCTTGTCGCGTTGCTTTGGGTGGCGCTCGCCCTCAACTACATTGACCGGCAGATGGTGTTCTCCATCTTCCCCGCCCTGCGCGCCGAACTCCACTTCACCGATGTCCAGTTGGGTCTGGTGGGCAGTGTGTTCACGTGGGTGTACGCGCTGTGCATGCCGGTAGCAGGCCGCTTATCGGATCGATTCCGCCGCGACCGCATGATCGTGCTGAGCCTCGTGCTGTGGAGCCTGGCCACGCTCGGCTGTGGTCTGGCGAACTCGGTGATGGCGTTTCTGTTCTGGAGAGCGGCAATGGGGATCACCGAGTCGCTCTACTATCCAGCAGCGGTGGGCACCATCGCCGCGGCGCATTCCGCGGCTACACGCTCGCAGGCGCTCGGGATTCATCAGTCGGCACAACTGATTGGGATCATCGCAGGCGGTTGGTACGGCGGCTGGATGGCCGACCATTGGGGCTGGCGCATGGGATTCGCAATCGCGTCGGGTATCGGAATCGCCTACGCGCTGGTGCTGGCGCGCGGACTGCCCGCGAATCGCGCCGAAGCGGTGACGGATGCGGGCAATCCCTTCGAGATCGGGCTGGCGCTGTTTCGCGGGCATTGCTATCGCATGTTGTCGCTGGCGTTCTTCGTCTTCTGCGCGATGCTCTGGGTCTTCTATGCGTGGCTGCCGAATCATCTGGTGGAGCGCTTCGGACTGTCGATGGCGGAGAGCGGATTCCGCGCAACGGTGTTTGTGCAGTTGAGTTGCGGCGCCGGTGTGGTGGCGGGCGGACGGCTGGCGGACCGCTTGGCCAGGCGGATCCCGCCAGCACGATACTACATCGCGGCAGCGGGCATTCTACTGAGCGCACCGTTCGGCTATCTCACGTTCGCGGCGTCATCGCTACCCGCGGTGACGGCGTTCTCCATGGCCTACGGGTTGACCAGCGGGCTGATGGTGGCGAACGTCTTTGCGGCGGCCTACGACGTCATCGGGCAGCGGAACTTCGGTCTGGCGTCGGGTGTGCTGAACATGATTGGCGGCATCGCGGCGTCGATCCTGATCTTCGCGGCGGGAGTGCTCAAGAGCAGTATCGGATTCTCGGGTCTGCTGCAGTATGTCGCGGTGGCATGCCTCGTGGCGGCGCTGGCGCTGGTGGTGGCGGCAAGGTCGCACTATGCCGCCGAACGTGCGGTTTGAGATACGCTGATCCGATGCGAGGAGTTGTAAGGATCGGATTGGCGGCGCTGGTCACCTATGGGATCGCGGGTGCCGAAGATTGGCCGCAGTTTCGCGGGCCCGGCGGCGAGGGACACTCGCGCGAAACCGGACTCCCCTACGAGTGGAGCGAGACCAACAATATCCGATGGAAGAGCCAGATCCCAGGCCGAGGCTGGTCGTCACCAGTGATTGCGGGCCAGATGATCTGGCTCACCACCGCAACCGGCGAGGGGCGTTCGTTGCGCCTGCTCGGGATCGACCGCATCGACGGCAAGATCCGCATCGACGTGGAAGTGTTCCGCCTCGAAGGCGAGATTCCGATTCACGCCAAGAACAGCCAGGCTTCGCCAACCCCAATCATCGAAGCCGGCCGGGTGTATGTACACTTCGGCTCTCACGGCACGGCTTGTGTCAGTACGAAGGGAGAAGTCCTCTGGCGCACGAAGCTCGCTTACTATCACCGGCATGGGCCTGGCGGATCACCGGCACTTTACAAAGACGTGCTCATCATCAGTTGCGACGGCTACGACATCCAGTATGTGGTGGCCCTCGACAAGCGCACGGGCGCTGTGCGCTGGAAAAGCCCCCGTCAGGGATACCAGGCTTACACGACGCCGTTGGCGATCACGGTGGACGGGCGCGATCAGATCATCAGCCCGGGTGCGTACCGCGCGGTGGCCTACGATCCCGCGACCGGCGAGGAGATCTGGAGCGTACGCTATGGCAAAGGCTACTCGAACGTCCCTCGAGCGGTCTACGGACATGGTTTGGTGTACATCTGCACGGGGTTCGAGCAGGCGAATCTCCTCGCGGTGCGGCCGACCGGCCGTGGCGACGTCACCGGCACGCATGTCGTATGGTCGGCCAGTCGTGGGATCTCGCTCACACCGTCGCCGCTGCTGATCGGAGACCAGATCTACTTCGTCAGTGACACCGGAGTGGCAACGAGTCTCGACGCAAAAACGGGCCAGGAGTTGTGGCGGCAACGGCTGGGTGGAAACTTCTCGGCCTCGCCGGTTTACGCGGAAGGGCGGATCTACTTTCTGAGCGAGGAGTGCGAGAGCAAAGTGATCACACCGGGCAAGACGTACCAGGAGGTGGCGGCGAACCGTTTGGATGCCCAGTGCCTGGCGTCGATGGCGGTATCGGGTGGTGCGCTGCTCCTGCGCACCGATACCCACTTGTACCGCATTGAGAAGATGGCGAACGCGCAGCAATGAGGGCGTGCATCAGCGCAGCAGATCTTCCAAGGAAGAGGCTGTCAGGATCCTTTCGGACCAGGTTTCGAGAAGTTCCAAGCTGGCTTCAGAGAGCCTCTTTTCGGCCCACTCGGGCACGTCGCCGAACTTTGAGGTGATCAACTTCCGGAGCATGTGCCGTTCAGCACTGAGCCAACCTTCTTGGCGGCCCTCTTGGCGTCCTTGCTGCCGTCCTTTTTCCACACCCTCGGCTTCGATTTGCTGGTAAACCCAGGATTCCTTGAGGATCTCTCGTGTAATCATCCGCTGCAATCTCCGGAAGAACTTCTCTCTATCACCATATCGCAATCCCGCCATCAATGAAGTGCGCGCCACCAGGTCCCGATCCTGCGACTGCGTCAGCCGGCGTGCAACTTCCTCGTGGTCTTCGTCAGTCGCTTTCATCAGAGGAATCCAGGGCAATACGGACCTCCGCTCAAGCGCTAGCGCATCACGGGCCGGAATCTCCCACGGCTTCACCACCCTCAGGTTGAACGACCGATAGCTGTCGCCAGCTGACCGGTGGTACGCCTTCGGAATCTCATCCGGCATGCCGCGCTCGACCAGCACCACCAGCCTCGTGTAAACCGGCAGATGGTGCTTGATGTCCAGCGCACCAATGTAATCGAGGATCGAGTCGAACCTCAGTAGGTTGTAAGCGCGTGGTCGCCTCGAAGTGGTAGATCGCGCGCTCCCCGCTCCTCGTCACCAGATACGCGTGATCGACCCGTTTGGTGGGCAAGGTCAATTCACGATCGAGGACTTCCACCTCGACGTCCTCGTCAAGCCTGATGTCCGCGAACAACGAAAGCGTACCGCGGTGATCTTCCTCGAAGATCTGTTTGAACTCTACGTCGTATGGATCACCCACAAGAAAAGAGTGGGCTGGCTGAGCCAGATCTCTCAGATCAAGTGTCGCTCAGCTCTGATGAAGCAAGACCATCACAACCGGCCTGGGCGGGTAAAGAACCCTGCCAGGGCGGCGCCGGCCCTCATCGATAATCGGGCGAAGACAGCGTGCCAAAGCCATCCCGCAGAGTCAGCCGAACGCCACCGATAGCCCAGAAGTACCATCTCCCTCAGGCTTTTTTCCGATTCATGTGGCCGTAACACCATGTACCGCATATAGATATTTTCCTTGACTAGCCCCTACATCTTGGGGGATGATGACTAACGCACCAGGGCGAACACGGCTCAGTTCGCGAATCCGTTATTTCTCAATCAGTTCCGAAGTGCCAATGCCAAAAGGGTGAACTCAATGGGTCAGCTTAGTGTTGATATCAGTGTCAAGATGCGCGAACTCCGGCGCTCGCTGCCGGTCCAACAGCGCACCGGGGTCGCTTTTCCCCGCTATTTTACCGCCCGGCTCGAGCCGGGGCGGACGCCGTATGACGAAATCTCTTGGGAGCTGCGCAACGCCACCATCGGCAACGATAAGGGCGCTGTCATTTTTGAGCAGCGCGATGTCGAGATCCCGGCAGATTGGTCGCAGACCGCCACCAACATCGTCGCCAGCAAGTACTTTCATGGCCGCCTCGGCTCGCCCGAGCGCGAACGTAGCGTGCGCCAACTCGTTCACCGCGTAGTGGACACCATCGCGGAGTGGGGCAAGACCGGCCACTACTTCAAAACCGATCAGGATGGCGAGAATTTCCGCGCCGAACTCGCGCACCTGATGCTGACCCAAAAGGCCTGCTTCAACTCGCCCGTCTGGTTCAATGTCGGCGTGAAGGAAGCACGCGGCTACGGCTGGTATCACGATGAGACTTCCGACAGCGTGAAGAAGCTCGCGCAGAACGAGAATCGCCCTCAGTGTTCGGCCTGCTTCATCAACTCCGTGACGGATTCGCTCGAGTCAATTCTCGATCTCGCGAAGACCGAAGGCATGCTGTTCAAGTGGGGCTCGGGTACAGGCACGAACCTCTCCAATCTGCGCGAAGAAGACGCGATCCTTTCCGGCGGTGGCCGCGCCTCCGGCCCGCTGAGCTTCATGAAAGGCTTTGATGCCTTCGCCGGCGTGATCAAGAGTGGCGGCAAGACCCGCCGCGCCGCGAAAATGGTGATCCTCAACGTGGATCATCCGGACGTGGAGAAATTCGTCTGGTGCAAGGCGAAGGAAGAGAAGAAGGCGCACACGCTCATTGACGCCGGCTACGACAGCTCCCTGGATGGCGAAGCCTACAGCTCCATCTTCTTCCAGAACGCCAACAACTCCGTCCGTGTGACCGATGATTTCATGCACGCCGTGGTGGAAGATCGCGACTGGTGGACCCGCAGCCGCATCGACAATCAGCCTCGCAAGCGTTACCGCGCACGCGACCTGATGAAGCAGATCGCTGATGCGACCTGGCAGTGCGGCGATCCCGGCTTGCAGTTTGACACGACCATCAACCGCTGGCACACCTCGAAGGTGACCGATCGCATCAACGCGTCGAACCCCTGCTCCGAGTACATGTTCCTGGATGATTCGGCCTGCAATCTCGCATCGCTGAACCTCATGAAGTTCCTCTCCCCCGGCGGTGAGTTCGATGTTGAGGCGTTCCGTCACGCCGTCGACACGGTCACCATGGCGCAGGAGATCATCGTCGACGCGGCCAGCTACCCCACCGAACGGATCGCAAAGAACTCGCATGACTACCGGCCGCTTGGGCTTGGCTACGCAAATCTCGGCGCCCTCCTGATGAGCCTTGGCATTCCGTATGACAGCGATCAGGGCCGCGACTATGCCGGCGCCATCACGGCGGTGATGTGCGGCCAGGCATATCTCACCAGCGCACGGATCGCGGAATCCACGGGCCCTTGCCCAGGCTATGCGAAGAACGAAGAGAGCTTCCTGGATGTCGTTCGCATGCATCGCGATGCGACCAGCCGGCTCGACAATCGCCGCGTCCCCGCCGCGCTTTACGACAATGCCCGCGCCGTTTGGCAGCAGGCCTTGGAGAAAGGCCGCGAGTGTGGCTTCCGCAACAGCCAGACCACTGTCATCGCACCCACCGGCACCATCGGCTTCATGATGGATTGCGACACCACCGGCATTGAGCCCGACCTCGCACTGGTGAAGTACAAAAAGCTGGTTGGCGGCGGCGTGATCAAGATCGTCAACAACACCGTCCCGCAGGCGCTGATTCGCTTGGGCTACAACACCGAGCAGGTGGATCGCATTGTGAGCCACATCGACTCGACGGGCACCATCGAAGGCGCCACCGACCTCAAGCCCGAGCATCTCCCGGTGTTTGATTGCAGCTTCCGTCCACAGAACGGCACTCGCTTCATTCATCACATGGGCCACGTGAAGATGATGGCTGCCACTCAGCCGTTCATCTCCGGCGCCATCTCGAAGACCATCAACATGCCCGAGGAATCCACGGTGGAAGACATCATGGATGCCTACATCGAAAGCTGGCGGCTTGGCCTCAAAGCGGTTGCGATCTACCGCGATAATTCCAAGCGCGTACAGCCGCTGAGTTCGGGCACAGGCAAAGCGGCGAAGACGTCTGTCGCGGCCACACCGATTCCCGCAACGCAAACCGTGGTGCAGGAAAAGATCGTCTACCGTCCGCAGCGGCGCAAACTGCCCGATGAGCGCGCAGCCATCACCCACAAGTTCTCCATCGGCGGACATGAAGGCTACATCACCGCGGGCCTGTTCGAGGACGGCACGCCGGGTGAAATCTTTATCACGATGGCGAAGGAAGGCTCCACCATCTCGGGCTTGATGGATAGCTTCGCCACCTCGGTGAGCTACGGCTTGCAGTATGGCGTACCGCTGAAGTTCTTCGTGGACAAGTTCAGCCACGTGCGCTTTGAGCCGAGCGGATGGACCGGCAACCAGCAGATCCCCTATGCCAAGTCAATCATGGACTACATGTTCCGCTGGTTGGCGCTGAAGTTCATCGGGCCGGATGCGGTGACCGTGGAAGCGGGAGACGCGATGAAGCTGCGTCCCACGGAAGCCGAACCGCAACAGTCGCTGCCCTTCGGGCCGTCGATTGAAGATGCACCGTTATGCAGTGAGTGCGGCGGGCTGATGACACGCAATGGCTCGTGCTACAAGTGCGAGAATTGCGGCGGCACCAGCGGCTGCAGCTAAGGAATCCGAGCGACCTCCTCCACCAAATCGCAATCGGAGAAGAAGAGCCTCGCACCTTGATCGGTGCGGGGCTTTTTTGCGGTAAGGCGTAGCCTCAACCGAATAGTCCCGGCAGCCGAACTCCCCGGCGTGTTCCCTTGCAGCAAAGCGTCGTATTCCGCGGTATTTGTTAGCATGAAGGATGTGAGCGACAAGGCCGGAAGCATTCCGCGGAGCACGGGTAAGCGCCGCCTCCAACCTGTGTTCCGTGCGATGAAGAAGGATGCCGATGGGCTTCCTGTCGTTGGCCGTTCCAGCCGGGTGGCACTTCGAGGTTGCACCAGCCGCACAGCGCCCGCCCGCCTTCGCCTTGCGGCAGATCGCTTGGGTCCACCCAACCGCCGGACATGCGCCGCTGCTTGCTGAAGTCGCTGGGCGGTGAAGGCCGGGATCCTGTTTTTCGGAACTACGGCGATTCGTTCCCTGAAACTCTGGCGATCCGCCCTGATCGTTATCCTCACGCCTGTGTGGAGCCGGAATCACGCTGTTTGTTGGCCGAATTCGAATCGGCCCTGGCTGAAACACGCAGTCACTGGAGCAAAGTCCATGACTAGGGAACTGATTCGGTACCGGCGGTTGGAACGGCGGCTATGGATCACCCGCTGGCGGCACGATGGAGCGGAGTCTGCCGAAGAAGATGACATTCTGGACGAGATGGAACTGGCGTGGCTGAATTTGCCGGAGAGTGAACAGGCGGCACTAAAGACCGAAGGATCTCGATGCTGGCCCGAAGACCTTTCGGTTCTACCGCCGCAATTTCTCGATGCAAAGTACGTGTCCGAGCCTGAGCCATGGGCGTATGAAGGATTCTCATCTCCGCTTCAGGCAATCCTGTCGATGGAAGCAGCATGAGTGAAAGACTCGTATGAGTGAAAGACTCAGTGCCGGCGCGGTGGAGTTATCGGAATGGTTCAACAGTGTGCAGCGGCTCACGGAAGTCAGCCTCTTCGCCGCCGCACCAGAAGGACCATTGCGCGATGCCATTGTCCTGGACGTCCTGAGGAGAAATGCCAGGAGTGTGTCCGAGGCGGCTCTGGACACTGCGGGCATGCTTTACTCACCCATCTGCTTCTTCCTGGCCGCTGCCTGCCGCCACTTGCGGGCCAGCCTTGCCGTGGGGCACTGGCGTGCTGCGCTCGCAAATGTCAGGGACCTCAGGTCAAGCCTCGCATCCGCCCAGGATCAGTCCGCGGAGTTCGGCCTGCCCGTCGGTACGCCCGCGACCATTCTCAAAATGGAGTTCGATGAAGCCGTCCGCCAAGCAGGTCTGATTGAAGGCACGAGCTTTCTCAGTAAGGCGGACCGGGAAGTTGCTGTCGGCCTCGCCATCAACTGGCCGATGAGACTCCTCCTCGCATACTCACTCGAAATCGAGCCGCGACCGGTTAGTTCCCACATTAAGGACCTCCCTTGGTTAGCCGCACAAACCATACGAGCGCTCGCGGGTGACCACCCGATCGTTAGCCCAGAGAGAGAGCCTCCTTCGTAGTTCGAGATCACGAGAAGATCCGCTTTGAGTGGAACGTCCGGAGCACCTTGTATCGGCCAGGGCAACCTTCCGCCGTCCGCTGCTGGCTGCCCTGTTTACGCGACGTCCTCTTGCAGGTTGTCAGCCACATCCGCTTTGAGCCGAACGGATGGACCAACGAACATACGATCAGGTGATTGCTGACGGCATGCACAGGCGGCTCTCCGGATTGAACCTCCTGCGACAGTAGACCAGACCAGATCTGGTCCATGCTAGAATTCTCCCGATGGTAATACGGAACATTTCGCAGGCTAAGGCCGAATTGTCGGCACTCGTTGAGGAGGTTCAAAAGGGTACTGAGGTAATCCTCGCCAAAGCCGGGAAACCGGTAGCGAAACTGGTCCCATACCGCGGCCCCGCAGGTCCCCGGACTCCCGGCTCGATGTCGGGAGAGATCTGGATCGCGGCCGATTTCGACACGCTGCCGGACGACATCGCAGAAGCCTTTGGCGCCTCGGAGCCGCAGTTGTGAAGATCCTTCTCGACACTCATCTGATCTTGTGGTGGTGCGCGAACCATCCGTCCCTGTCCGAGCAAGCTCGCACACTGATCAGCGACCCTGGAAATACAGTATTCGTCAGCGCAGTAAGCCTATGGGAGATCTGGCTCAAAGTGAGCCTGGGTAAACTTCGTCTGCCGGCGAATTTTGAGAGCCAACTCGCGGCAGAGCAGTTTGAGAACTTGCCCATGACCGCAGCGCAAACACGCCAGGTTTCGCTCCTGCCCTGGCATCATCGTGATCCCTTTGACCGCATGCTCGTGGCTCAAGCGCAGCGGGAGAATCTGGTATTGTTGACGGCCGACAGCATTATCCGCCGCTATGGGGACTTCGTCCTCCTTGTACCGTAAGCGAGAGTGCCGGGTTTCTCATGGATCCGATGCTCCTTCCGGCGCAGACCGTGGCTCCCGCGAGTTTCGATAGTTGATCGCGAACACGGCGTTGTGGTTCAGTGGTCTGTGAAAATGTCGCAGCAATACGCCTTCGTTGGATGCTATTCCGGATTCACGCCGGGACAACTCGGATGGGTCGGCTCCAAGCAGCCCTGCCACGGGATTCTCTCCTTTTCGTTCAACAATGCGGATGGCTCGTTGTCGCCAACCGGCAAAGTCACGCAGCAGGATTCGCCCACATGGCTGGAAATCCATCCCAATCGGCGTTTTCTGGCCGCAACGCACGAGATTTCCCACCACACCGGCGTGCCGGCGGGTGTCGGCTTTGTCACGTCGTACCGGATCCAGCCCGATGGTGCGCTTGAGAAAGTATGTACGCAGGCAACTGGCGGCCGCGGCAACACGTGCGCGACATTCGACCGCACGGGACGTTTCCTTCTCGTGACAAGGTACTGGGAGGGTGGCATCTCGGTACTGCCGTTCGACCCCGATACGGGAATGATCCGCGAAGTCACTGCGGCGCCCGATCACCAGGGCGCAGGCCCACACCCTCTGCGTCAATCGGCATCTCATCCTCACGGTGTGCACGGCGATCCCCGAACGAACCTGGTGTACGCGGTGGATTTGGGCACCGACAAGGTTCACCAGTATCTGCTCGATACGGACACGGGGACACTGACGCCACACGGTGAAGTGCAACTGGCGTCAGGATGTGGTCCGCGCGGCATCAACTTCCACCCGTCCCTGCGGGTCGCGTACGTGAATTGCGAACTCGACGGCACGGTCGTCGTCTGCACCGTTGATGACCACAAGGGACTGGTCCCTGTACAGACGGTTCGCTGCTACCCGGAAGGCTTCCAGTGCCGCGGCCACGCGGACAATCTTGGCAAAGCCGACTTCTGGGGCGCCGAGGGCTGTTTGTCGGCCGGCGCATCGCACTATTACTACATCTGCCGGGTCCACCAGAGCATTGCCGTTTTCTCCGTGCGACCGGCGGACGGAAATCTGACCTTCTCCAGCCGGCACGCACTGGCGGCTCACTCCAATGCCCGAAACCTGACTCAGGACCCAAGCGGCCGCTACTTACTTGTGGCGAGCCAGGACGCGGACTGTGTGGAATGCTTCGCCATCGAACCCGGAACTGGCGCACTCCAACTCGTGCATACCGAGCCTGCCCCCTGTGCGGCCGACGTCGCGGTTATTTGATTCCGCCCAAGACCCGCGACGACGCAGACGGGCATGGTAGTATCCTGATCTACCCTTACGGCTGCGTCCATCACCGCACACCAACCGCCCGCTCCAAGTCCAACTCCGCGCTGCGTCCAATCGCATAGATCACTCGCGTCCCGTCCGGCGAAACCGTCATCCCGAGCCGTGTCCGCAGAATCGCCACATTCTGCGGCCCTTGGGCCTTGCCGGCTCTTCGCGGCGCCGAGCCGTCGAACGGAATCCACATCCATCCTTCTTTCGTCAACACCAACGCAGCTTCGCGCCCCAACGCCATGCTCTCCGATCTCAATCCCGCCGCAACCACCTCGACTTTTCCGCCCCGAGCCGGAACCCGGCACAATTCGGCCGCGCTGCCGCCGCGCGTGTAGTAGAGATAACTCCCATCCGCGGTCTCCTGAACGAAGTACCGCGCCATCGTCTCGCCTTCGATCAGCATCCGCCCGGTGCCATCGATCCGCACGCGAAACAGCTTCTGACCCGAGGTGTAGAAAATCCAATCGCCGTCGTGAGACCACACGGGATCGCCCGCCATCTCGTCGTCGATCGCCAGCCGCGACGGCTTCCCGCCATCAAGCGGCACCACCACGATCCCCCGCACCGCCGCCACCGGTGCTGCCGCGAACACGATCCGCGTCCCGTCCGGTGACCATTGCGGCGCGCTTCTCGGATGCCCGTTCTCCGTCAACCGCCGCGGCGATGCGCCACTCGCATCCGCCACCCAAACCTCCGGCGGCCCGCTGCGATTGCTGATAAACGCCACGCGCCGGCCGTCTGGCGAAAACTTCGGCAAACTCTCATACCGGCTCGAATGCACGAACGGTGCCGCCGGCCCCGGCTCGCCGAGAGTCGCACTCCACAAGCGGCTCGCCGTGTTCGTCGACGCCCCGGTCCCGTAGAGTACATCGCCGTTCGGCGCCACGCTCACTGTATTGCAATTCGCGCCAAAAGGCAGCAGTTCCGGTGCGCGGCCCGGCGTCGTCGAGAGCAGATAGATCTGGCTATCGAACGGCCCAAACAGCGCGCTGTGTGCATTGCAGAAATAGAGCCGGTCGCTCGTGCGCGACCATGCCAAACCCGATGCCATCGACTGTCCGTGATACAGCGTCACCGGCTCGCCCGCCGTTTTCAAATCCAACAACATCACGGATTCGATGCCGGCCTGCGGCGGTCCTTCGCGCACCATGTACACCAGCCGCCGGCCGTCGGGCGAGATCGACGGCGCCATGAGGAATCTGTCCGTCGGCGGCGTGAGCCTTTCCGGTTCGCCGCCCGCTACGGGAAATCGAAAGACTCCGCTCCGATCCTGCATCGCCACCGGCGCCACGATCGCCGCACCGTCCGGCGTCCAACTCAAGTGATTGTGATTCCCGAAAAACACTCGGCCGCTCCCACCGATTTGGGCGATCTGGCGCGGTGCGCCGCCAGCGGACGGAATCACGAAGAGAAATGTCTCCGCAGTACGGGCTTTGCGGCCCAGGTACGCAATCGACCGCCCGTCCGGCGACCACGCCGGGTTATACAAGAACCAGAACTCCCCATGTTTTTCAGCCAGAATCAACGGCGTGACCTGTTCCTGATCGAACCGCTTCACATAGATGCCGTGCTTCGGAAACTCCTGTGGCCCCCAGAAGAACGCCACCCGCGAGCCATCCGGAGAGACCGACGGCCCGTACTCCATCCCTGGCAGCGCTGTGACGACCGAAGTCTCGGGCTTCACGGATCGCGCCCCGCCACCGCGAAGCGCCAACAACAACACGCCGGCCGCGAAAACTCCGGCAGCCCAAAATGGCCAGCGGCGTGGCGCCGCCGGAGTCGCCGTCTCCATCGGTGCCGTGTCCATCGGCGCCGTCCGCCCGTGCAACCACGCATCGATCTCGGCCTGGTACGCCCAAACCGTGCCTTTCTGCTTGTGCTGATGCTTGTGCACCGGCAGACCTTCCGCCTCGTGCCACCGCCGCACGGTTCGTTCGCTCTTGTTCAGGTACGCGGCGATCTGCTTCCAGGAATCGAGGCGGCCATCGGACATGGGAATCCTGACTATCGTAACCCGAACGCCCGATCTGGCTGGTGAAAACGCATTGGCCATTTCGGGCACGCCCGTTTTGCGTGTTTGAAATCAGCGGCTTACACCGCATGCTCGAACGCATGCAGATTTTGCTCCTCCTGGCCGCCGCGGCCGTTGCCGATTCCGACGCCCTGGGCCGTACCGCCTTCGCGGCCGGCAACTATCGCCAGGCGCTGATTCATTTCGAGCGGGCGCTTCGAACGGCGGAACCGGCTGATCGCGCCGCCGTCCTGTCAAACGCCAGCCAGGCCTCCATCGCCCTCGACGAACTCCACGCGGCGGAAACGTACACCCGCCTGGCTCTGGAAGTCGAACCAAAGCGCGCAGCTCTGTGGCAGCAGCTCGGCCAGATCTATTTGCTGCGCGGCAAGCTCGATCAGGCGCGGGCGTCACTCGAACGCGCCCGCATCATCGGGGAGTCGCCGGCGATCCTCGCCGACCTTGGCGTACTCGCCCAACGCCGCAAGCGTCCCGCGGAGGCGATCCAGCTCTTCCGCCGTGCAGCGGACCTTCTGCCTCCGGGCCAGCCTCGCGCCCGGATTCTCGCCAACCTCGGCGACGCGCTCGCGGCCACCGGTCAGCTCGATCAAGGCATCGAAGCGTTGCGGGCGGCGCTCAACGAAACCCCTGGCGAACATCCCGACCGGGAGCGGATTCTCGAAAGCTATGCAGGCGCCCTCGCCCGCGTGGGCCGGAAGAAGGAATCGAAGGCCGCGGCCGCTGAAGCGGACCGGATCCGATCCGCGTTCCGTTCCAATCACGCCGCCGTCAGCGCCGCCGAACTTCGCCGGTAGGCCCTATGTGGGACGCAGAGACAGAAAGGCCGTAACAACACGGGCTTGTCGGCTCGTTTAGTAAGATGGTGGCGTTGCGAATCCCGTATGCAGAGGCTCGATCAGGCGGGCAAACTCGATCAGGCGCCTCTCTGAGTACAATGGCCCCACAACCTGTATCGCAATCGGAAGCCCTTCCCGATTGAGACCCAGAGGAATCGTCAAGGCAGGATGACCCGTCACGTTGAAGCACATCGGGTAGTAAAAGTAGTCCCAATAGTTGATCTGCTTGCCGTCCAGTGCGATCGTGCCGTGGTTCGGGTTGTGAGGAATTGCGGGCCCGGGTGTCACCGGCATGAGGAGAAGGTCGTACTTGCCGAAGAAGGACTCCAGCCGGTCTGTGAGCATCTGGCGGCGGCGAAGAAGATCGTCATACTTCTCCGGATCCAGGTCGGACATTCGATCCAACACTTCGGCGAACTGAAATCGATGGCTATCAGCCTTCCTGTACTCGCGGACCATGTACTGGCGAATCAGCCACGGGACCCTCTCAAACATCAAGTAGATCGACAACAGACGGTGCATCAACATCATCTCCTCGAATCCGGCCGGTTGGTCGCGCCGGACCATCACGTGCTTTGACTCGAGGGCCGCGGCCAACGATGCCAGCCGCAGTTTGACGTCCTGCCCGACGAACATTCTGTCGTTGCGGAATGTCCACTCATCGAAAAAGGCCACAGAATAGTCATCGAGTTTCGTCTTCGGCTCCAGCATGCGCTGTTTCCGATCCGGCCACTTGGCCATCAGCGCGTTCCAGGCCAAATCGAGGTCGCCCACAGATCGCGCAAGAGGCCCGGCTACCATCATGCGGCGGTATTTGGGGTTTCCGGGCTTGCCGGGAAATTCCATGGATTCGCTTCTGGTTGCTCCCTCGGTCGTCTTCAGGCCGTACAGACCGTTAAACGCCGCTGGGACCCGAATGCTTCCCCCCATGTCGCCGCCCAGCGCGATGGGCACCATGCCCGCCGCAACCGAGGCCGCCCCGCCTCCCGTGCTTCCACCGGGAGTCCGTCCCGGGTCGTAGGGATTGTTAGCCGTAGGATAGATCTCGCCGATGGTTTGCAGATCGGCAAGCATAGCCGGAACGTTGGTCGTGCCGACGATGATGGCCCCCTGCTCGATGAGAGCATCCACGACCTCGCCATTCCGGGGCGCCTTGACACCCTGGAACATCTCTGCATTCCACGTATTGGGCTTGCCTTTCACCCAGAACTCCTCTTTGACGCTTACCGGAACCCCGTGCAGCAAACCGGTTGGTTCGCCACGCGCAATCTTCTCGTCAGCGGCTTTCGCCGCGCCCAGGGCCTCCTCCTCGAACAGCCAAACAAACGCATTGGTCTTGTAGTTGTTGTTCTTGATGAAGTTGATATGCGTCTGAACGATCGCCTCCGAAGTCGCCTTCCTGTTCCGGATCATCGCGGAAAGCTCGCCGGCGGATGCGTAGAGGAACCGCCGCTCAACAGGGAGTTCCTGCGCCGGTCTGTGGAAGAGTCCGGCTTGCAGAACCGGACGTTCTCCGATGGGTTTTGGTTTTTGAGTGTAAAGATACGCTCCAAGCCCACCACCGACTAGCGCGACTGTGCCGGTGGTGAAACCGGCCCACTTGAGGATACGCTTCGCTTGTCCGCCCAAGGAGTCCCTCCTGACTGCTTCCTTCGATCGAGTGCTTCGCCGTTGGCGCGAACGATTGTACATGAGTGAATTGGTGGTTGCACACCGTAGACTCTCCACACCCTGACTCCAGGTGTCGTGAAGCGCCCTGCCGCGAATGAGATGGGATGAGGCTGAGCCGGCCGCAGGGTCGATTCAAGTAGTCCGTCGCGCAGTCCCGGCCGCAGCCGTTGATCTGTCCTGGGACATCGAGTCCGGCCTTGGCAACGACGATCCGCGGTAGATCATCAAGGGGCGCTTCCAGTCCTCGCAGGCCCTTCGGACGGTGAGGACGGGCGGCGACAGCGACGACATCCTCGTGCTCACTACCGGGACCGGCCAGTTCCACTCTGCAGAAAGCCAGATGTGCCGCAGGCGGGCCAACGCGCATGGAGAGGTGGCCGTATGGGGTCAGATCGCGACTCTGCCTGCGGGTGGCTGTTGCGAAAAAAGACGCGCCTGCACATACTTTGCGCCGTCGGGACACCGTCTGACCAAGCGTGCCGCAAGTGGCCACTTACCTGCACTTACTTGGTTACACATCCTCGGCGAGCGTGTACCACAAGCCGCCCGGGGGTGTCCGTCAAAGGAGACACTTGTGAACATCCGTATGTTACCCGTTGTGATCGCTGCCGCGGCCTTATCGTTCGGCGTGCAGGCCGCGCATGGCGAAGATCTGGAACCTAAGGCCGAACAACTCGTCACCGAAGCCAAGAAAGTACAACTTGAGGCCGAGGACATCAGCAAGGCATTAAAGCCTCGCGACTTCGACCTGCCAAAGGTCAAGGAGATGATGACAACTCTGGACGAACACATTCAGAAAGTGGACGCCCTGGTAAAGGAACTCGCACCGTTCGAGGCCGGCATGACCGCTGCTCAGAAGAGCAGGTACGAAGCTGTAAAGATGAAATCGCAGTTGCTGACGGTATTCGCAACGAATAAGAAAACGATGCTCGACGGCGGTGATGCAGCGAAAAACCGAGGCCTCCTCCGCGCCAAGGCGGACGGCATCGCACAACGAGCGGAGATGCTTCAGAAAAGCGCCATGGCGCTTCGCCGGTAGGTGAGGGCATACAATGAAGTGCCCTGTATGTGACACTGAGCTTCGCGCGGTAGAGCGCAGTGGAGTAGAGATCGATCACTGTCCGCGCTGCCGTGGAGTCTGGCTCGATCGAGGCGAACTTGAGAAGCTGATCGAGCGCTCATCGGCCGGCGCGCACGACGACGGCGATGACGCGTTTTCCCGCTCCTTCCCGGGCGAACGGAACCGCGACCGTCCCAACGAACCGTATCGCAAGAAGAAGAAATCGCTGCTCGGCGAGCTGTTCGATTTCTAGCGAGGTGAGATCTGCCACGGCATACAACGAATCCACCAGCGAGCGGCGGTGACACCGCATGGCACGCCACCGATGAGCGCGAGAGCCTCACCCTCTTGCGCTCCGACGCGAGCGCCGGGCTCCCGGCAGCGGAAGCGCGCGATCGACTGGCGGCCGCCGGAGAGAATGTGCTTGCCGGGCATCGCCGCGACAGCCGGCTGAAGATGTTCCTGCTTCAGTTCCGCCAGCCTCTTGTCTACATACTGCTGGCCGCTGCACTGATCACGGCGCTGCTCAATGCTCCCGTGGACGCGAGCGTCATCTTCGGCGTCGTGCTGTTGAACGCGTTCATCGGATTCGCACAGGAGCACCGGGCGCTCACTGCCATCGCGGCTCTTTCACGGCGGCTGACGACCGAAGCCACGGTGGTTCGTGATGGCTCGGCTCAGAAGATACCCGCTCGAGATCTCGTCCCGGGCGACGTGGTGCTGATCAGTTCGGGCGATAAGGTGCCGGCGGATCTTCGGCTGGTCCGAGTCCGGAATCTTCAGACGGATGAATCGGCCCTCACCGGTGAGTCGCTGCCGGTTCAGAAAGCACAGGGAACGCTGGCGCGGTCCACCCCTCTGGCCGACCGCACCAACATGGCTTACGCGTCGACGCTGGTGACATACGGGCAGGCCACCGGGCTTGTCGTCGCGACCGGCGCCGCTACGGAACTGGGCAGAATCTCGGAGTTGCTGGAAAACACCTCGGAATTGCAGACTCCGCTGACGAAGAACATCGCGCAGTTCAGTGGAGTTCTGCTGTGGGTCATCCTGGCCCTCTCAGGCGCTACCATCGCGGCAGGGTTGCTGCATGGCCAACCGTTCGTCGAGGTGTTTCTGGCCGCAGTCGCTCTCTGCGTCGGCGCAATCCCGGAAGGGCTGCCCGCGGCAGTCACCATCACCCTGGCCATTGGCGTGAGCAAAATGGCCAAACGTCACGCGATCATTCGCAAGCTGCCGGCGGTGGAGGCACTCGGCGGCACGACCGTGATTTGTACCGACAAAACGGGAACGCTGACCCTGAACGAAATGACGGTGCAGGAGATCGTCGCCGGAGGCGAACGCTACCTGGTGAGCGGAGAGGGCTACAATCCGGCAGGTCAGGTCACCGGCGCTTCGGATGTCACCTCCCCGGCACTGCGCGAATGCATCCGTGCCGGGTATCTATGCAATGACAGCCGGCTGACTCAGAAGGAAGGCCACTGGGTTGTCGAGGGCGATCCCACAGAGGGCGCTTTGATCGTGGCCAGTCACCGGTACGGCATGCATCCTGACAGCCTCAATGCATGGAAGCGTCTCGACACGATCCCATTCGAGTCGCAGCACCAATTCATGGCCACTCTTCATCGCGATCCGGAGTCCTCAATGACGGTCCTCTACATGAAAGGATCCACGGAAGCGGTTCTCTCTACTTGCTCCGTCATGCTGGGGGCGGATGGGCGGCCGGTGCCGCTGGACCCCGAGAGGGTTCATGACGAGGTCAGGCGGCTCAGCGAGCGCGGGCTGCGCGTTTTGGCGTTCGCATGCGCCCGCCTGCCGGGTGGCAAGATCGCAGTGGAGACAGCGGATCTTCGCGGCCTGAGTTTTATTGGTGTGCAGGCGATGATGGACCCTCCCCGCGCGGAAGCAATCGCCGCCGTGAAGGATTGTCAGCAGGCGGGAATCGCGGTCAAGATGATCACAGGCGACCATCCCTTGACGGCGGTGGCCATAGCGGGCCAGTTGGGTCTTCCCGCCGCGGCCGTCACCACCGGAGCGGATCTGGCGAGGTTCGCAGGCGAACGGTTCCCTGAGAGCGTGATCAACGGTTCCGTCTTCGCTCGTGTGACGCCCGAGCAAAAACTTCGTCTCGTCGAGGCCCTACAGCATCGCGGGGAAATCGTGGCCATGACCGGGGATGGAGTCAACGACGCGCCTGCGTTGAAGCAGGCGAACATCGGCATCGCAATGGGTATCACAGGCACTGACGTCTCCCGCGACGCAGCCGACGCCGTGTTGACGGATGACAACTTCGCATCGATCGCCGCCGCGGTGGAAGAGGGCCGAAACGTCTATGACAACCTGAAGAAGTTCCTGGTCTGGACGCTGCCCACCAACCTGGGGGAAGGGCTGGTGATTCTTACGGCTGTTCTGCTCGGAATCGAACTGCCGATCCTGCCCGTTCAAATCCTGTGGATCAACATGACCACGGCCGTGCTCCTTGGTCTGACGTTGGCGTTCGAACCTCGTGAGGCCGGTCTCATGAGCCGTGCTCCCAGGCCCGCCAACGAACCGATCCTGACCCGAGATCTGACGTGGCGCATCGTACTGGTAGGCGGGCTGCTTTTGGGAGCTTCCATGGGCCTGTTCGCATGGGAGCGGGCGGAACGCGCGGATCTGGCCGCGGCCCGCACCGTAGCCGTCAACGTTTTCGTGTTCTCCGCGATCGCGTACCTGTTCAACTGCCGGTCGCTCCGGCCGGTGCGCCCTGGATCGCTCCTGCTTGCCAACAAATGGCTGCTGGCGGGCGTGGCAGCGATGGTGGCGATCCAGTTATTCCTGACTTACTCGCCCGTGATGAATGCTCTCTTTCATACCGCACCTATCGGCGCTACCTCGTGGGCGGCGATCGGGCTGGCCTCCTTTGGCTGCTGGCTGATCGTAGGTGCGGAGAAATGGTTGCGATGGCGGCCCATCTCCGACGCTCAGCGGCAGCAAAGTGAATTGCGCCGAAGCGGATGATTTCCCCGCGGGTGAGCAGTAGAGCGGAATGGACACTTCGGCCGGCGTCGCAGTCACTTGATTCCGCGGCCCCAAACACGAACCCGAGGGACCTGAGAACTTCTCAAGACACTGCACTTGCCTCCGCATGCCGTGAAGCACAGTGCGGGCCAGGTTTGACTTGAGTTGGACTTGGTTGTGGCACGCCACGACACCCGGCAGGAAACGGCCTCTCCAACGGTGGCACGGATGAAGTGGCAGCTACCCATGCCATACTTCTGTGGCATACTCGGATCATGAAGAACTTCCATTTGCCTCTTCCTGATGAGACCTATGAGCATCTGAGGTCCGCGGCAGAGCGGTCGAAGGTGCCTGCAACGGTGATCGCCCGCGAGGCGATCGACTTCTGGTTACGGCAGCAACGGAAAAAAGCCCGGCACGACGCAATCGCTGCCTATGCGTCGGAGACGGCAGGAACAACTCTCGATTTGGACACCAATCTGGAGGCCGCTGGAATTGATCTCTTGATGACAACGGGAAGGGAATCGAAGTGAGGCGGGGAGAGATCCATTGGGCGGACTTAGTCCCGCGATCCGGCTCCGAACAGACGGGACGGCGCCCCGTGATCATTGTCTCCCATGACGGCTTCAATCAGACGGTTGGCTGGAGGTCAATCATCGTTGTTCCGATTTCGACTTCTCAATCGCAGGGTAGGCGGGGGCCGACAGTGATCGAGATTCCGGCGGGCGCTGGCGGCCTGCCGAGGACCAGCTTTGCGGTTTGCCATCAGGTGACCACGCTTGACCGCGCGAAACTCACCAAGAGGGTCGGTGCCTTGCCCGGCGAGGTCTTCGCGGAAGTGGAATTGGGCTTGAAAGCTGCGATGGATCTGGATTGAACCTGATCCCGGCTGGCGAACCAGTTGGACCCTTGACTTCTGGTGCTCAGGATCCGCGTCTCCGGATGCGGCAACACCATCGGCGGAAACGAGCGCTGAACCGAGGAAGTGAGAATCTTGGGCCGAACGCTGGCGCCTGCTCCCCCGCCAGACGTTACAGCGGCGCTCCCGCGGATTCAATGGGTTTCGGCAGCATAGGGCTATGTCATGTCATGGGGTCGCCCTATTATGGCATTCAGGTATTATGGACCTATGGCGACGAGGAAAATGACCTTCAGCGTGCCAGAGCAATTGGCCGTGCAGTTTCTCCGAACGGTTGCCTCACGCGACCGTTCGCGTTTCGTGAGTGAGGCCCTTGCGGCACGACTCGAAGAGGACAACGCCGCGTTGATCCGCGCCTGCGAGGTTGCGAATCAGGACATGGACGTCGCCGAAATCGAGAAAGAACTTGATGGACTTGTCGACGGGATGGCGGAACCCTGGAAGTGATTCCGGAGCGCGGTGATATCTGGTGGGTAGCGCTGGATCCGGCACTCGGTTCGGAGATTCGCAAGACACGGCCCTGCGTTGTGATCTCGGTGAAGGTACTAAATGAAAGGCGAAGGACGGTGATCGTGATCCCGCTATCGAGTTCGCCGAAGGCCAGTCCACCAATTCTGATTCCGATCTCCTGTGACGGGCGTCCCACAGTGGCGGTGAGCGACCAAATCCGAGCGGTGGCGAAGGACCGCCTACGCACTCGACTGGGCGTGGTCACGACGGAAGAGATGACGGCGCTGGAGGACGGCCTGAGGCGGATCATGCAACTCTGATGAAAGCGAGCCGCTCCACGCCTGTGTGGCGATCTGGCGGGTCGCGTTTTCGCTTCTGCGTGATCTTCGCCCCGCCGCTCAGGTGTTCGAACGGTTTCAATTCCAAATTCCAGCGCTCCGGCGGGGGAGCTACTACTGCGGCATTGAGCCGCACGAATTCGATTCACTCTGGCGGGCTCTTACTGATGGCTTGCTGGCGTTGAGCGGCTAACTGCCAGCGAGTCGAGCAATGGGGCTGTTGGTGTTGCTCGCAGCCGCCGGCGGTACGCCGCCAGCCTTGATAATCCCACCGATTTCGCCAACGCCATCGCACCATCGAGCCCGATCGTGATCGACTCCGTGAACGAGGTCAACGCTTCATCCCGCGGAGCTGATCCGAAACAGCCGGACCGAGTCATCCCAAAACGGCTGGGCAACGCATCCGGCTGGCATTCTCCATAAAAAACTGCCGGCGGGTATATCAGACCGAATTGCCAGCCACCCTCTCGCTGCAGGAACCCACTTTTCCCTCTGATCAGGAAGCCACACATGACGAAACAGAATGTACTGTGGGGAGCCATCGCCGCTCTCCTCTCCGCCGCCAGCGCCATGGCCCAGACCTCGGTCACCTTCAATGGAGGCCAACTCGCGCTGAGCACCACCGCCGCCAACCAGCAACTGAAAGTCGAAGTCAACGGCAACAGCGCCCGTCTGTTCGGCTTCTCCGGTGTCACCGATGGCCAGCGCTACAACGGCGTGTCCGCCATCCTCGTCCAAACCGGTATGGGCGACGACAACGTCGAGTTCGTTGTCGAGTCCGCCGAAAGCCTCAATGTCCAGGTCAACACCGGAGCAGGCAATTCCACCACCAACGTCAAATGGAAGATCCTCGCCGGCGGCGTCTCCCCCATCGCCGATCTCGACATCGTCTCGGGAACCGCCGGGCAGAGAAATGTAATCGTCGAGATCGAGTCTGAAGCACGCACTGCGGCGGTCACAGTCGACGCCGGCGCTGCCTCCGAAATCGCCGCTAAGATCATGTCCTCCAACTTCTCCGACAACCTCCGTGTGGCCTTCGCGGGCGCCGCTCCCAAGACCCAGCTCGAGATTGGCTCGAACGCATCCACATTGGCTGTGGACGTGCGCGGCCTCGGCACTCAACTCGCCGATGAGCTCAAGTACTCCATCGCGCAGTCCCGGCCCGCGTCCGTTGATCTGTACTGGAACATCGACTCCGGCCTCGGCAACGACATGGTCGAAGCGAAGGTGTCCGCTTCCGGCAGCACCGTCACGCAGCGCGGCACGGTCCTCTCGGCCGGCGGCGACGATCATGTGCTCTTTGAAACCGATGCGTTCAGCACCGTCACCGGACTCTCCATCAACGGCGGCCTCGGCAACGATGATCTGCGGCAGATCATCAAGGGACGCTTCCAGTCCTCGCAGACCCTGCAGACCGTGATGGCGGGCGGCGACGGCAACGACACTCTCGTCCTCACTACCGACACCGGCATCTTCGGCACGGGCCTGCCCAACGACACGGTGCCCGTCCTCAACTGCGGCCCCGGCATCGACCAGTTCCAGGGCTTCGGCCTGATCCGCTTCTGCGAAAGCCGTCTCTGATCGGAGCCTCGAACCGGTGTGGCAGACCACAAACCTGCCACACCGTCGCAAGGGCTTTGGAGTTCCGCTATGATCAGCATTGGATTGAGATGGGCAATCCGGTACTGACGAGAAGAAAGGTCATCATAACGGCCGCGGTTGCTGGTCTGGGTGCCTCCGGAGTTCTAGCCTTCTCCTCCTTCCGCAAGGCCAATTCGGAATATGAGCAGGCCGTAAAGCGGATCTGGCGTCACGGGGAACGCGGTTCCAGCGGCACCCTCCTGCGGGAACTTGTGCGCTACGCAACCCTCGCGCCGTCCAGTCACAACACCCAGTGCTGGAAGTTCAGGCTGGGCAACCAGTCGGTCTCGATTCTGCCTGACTATCAGCGCCGGTGCCCTGTGGTGGATCCG
>JAEUQE010000919.1 GCA_016789785.1 Bryobacterales bacterium | reverse complement strand
ATGTCATTCCGGCGCAACTGTTCGCGGAAGCCCTGGCCGGCGAAAAGGGCCTCAACCCTGACCGGCCCCGGATGTTGCAAAAGGTAACCCAAACTCTCTAGCCGCAGTCTCACGTATCAGGTGTCTATGAAACCGGTTCTCGTCTTCTTCCTGAGTGTTCTGGCGGTCTCCGCCGAAACGTTCGAGTATCGCCTTCTGGCCACATCCAAGACCTCCACCATGGAGAAGGAGATGAATCAGGCCGCAGAGTCGGGTTACATTTTCGCCACGGTGATGGGCGGACAAACCGCTTTCGGCGGCAATGAGGCGGTTGTCGTGATGGCCAAATCGTCCGACACTCCGGGAAAGCGCCGCTACAAGCTGCTTGCGACGTCGAAGACCGGCACCATGCAGAAGGAACTCAACGAAGCTGGACAGGAAGGCTGGCAGTTCCGGGGCCAAACCGTTTTTGAATCCGCTTTCGGCGGCCGTGAGGTCTGCATCATCCTCGAACGCGACAGTTCGGCGCCGCCTGCCGTCGTCGAATACCGCCTGCTGGCCACCTCCAAGACGTCGACGATGAACAAGGAGCTTGCTGAAGCAGGCGCGGCAGGTTTTCAGTTGCTCAGCATGGGCGTTGGTAAGACGGCCTTCGGCGGCAATGAAGTGGTTTGCCTTCTGTCGAAAAGCG
>JAEUQE010000918.1 GCA_016789785.1 Bryobacterales bacterium | reverse complement strand
GACGCAGTACTCGATGCGGTGGCAAACACCGACCGAGTGGTGTTCTGGGGCCGGGCACCCGCGCCAACGGACTGACCGGCCGCTCCGCGGCCAGCTAGTCTCCAGCATAGCCCGCCCGGGTAGGGCTGCGCACCCGGCGCCGGGCATAGACTCGCCCGCACCAACGGCACGCTCGACGACAAAGGCACGCAGCCTACATGGCGCAAGCTCCACCGCTGCACGACCCCCTGGCCGACCCGCACGCCGGCGCCGCGCACGCCGATCTTTGCGTCCCGGAGGTGACTGCGCGCGCCGATGCTGACGCACAGGCCCTTGCCGACAATGGCAATCTCGCCGCTGAAATCGACATTGTCGGCGATTTCGACCCGGTTGCCGGAGCCGGTGAAGCGGATTGTCAGCCCGCGGCTGGAAAACCCCTTGCCGACGCTGACGACGTTGTTACGGGCATTGTAATGAAACAGGGTGGCGAACCGCAGTCGCGCCCGCATCCAGGCCGGCGCCTCGATGCGATTGCCACCGCGCAGCCAGAGGCCGGGCGCGAAATGCCAGAAGCGCGAACGCGGCGGGCGAAGCGTCTCCCAATCCGGCGCGTCGGTGCTCGCGGCCGCCGGAGCGTCGGTCGCGATCGGGGCCGGCGTGGCGGTGTCGGCGCCGGACGTGAAGTCGGTTGA
>JAEUQE010000917.1 GCA_016789785.1 Bryobacterales bacterium | reverse complement strand
AAAATCAACTCCTGTTTCCGCAGACCGGCGACGCCGACGACGCCGAGTTCCTTGGCAATCGTGTTCAGTTTCACGATCGACATGTCTTTGAGCTCCACCAGATCAAGCGTGCCATCGCGGCGCGCGCCGGCGAGATCGGCCGGTTCAGCGACGGGGACGGCGGGTTCGCTGGCGGGTTTGGGCCGCGGGACGCGGGGGCGGCTCTCCAGAAGGGTTCGGGGCGCGGGGGCCTCCGGGGCGGTTGAGGCGGGTTCGTCGTTGGGGACGGGCGTTACCGGGTCTTTGATGTCTTGATCGCTTGCCAAATTTCCCTCGCTCCCTGGCCGGTGACGGCCGAGAACGGCACTGGCTCTGATCCGTCGCATTCCCGGCGAATCGCGGCCATGCCGCGGTGTAATTCCGATTGATTGAGTTTGTCCACTTTGGTGGCTACTACTAAGAAGGGACGGTCCTGATGGCGGAGCCAGTCACGGAGTTCCAAATCCTTCTCCATCCAGCCGCGTCGGCCGTCGAGCAGGATAAAACTGAGCACGAGTTGTTCGCGTTGAACGAGATAAGCCTCGATGAGGCTTTTCCAGGATTGTTGAACATGTATGGGAACTTTTGCGAAGCCGTAGCCAGGCAGGTCGGCGAACGTAACAGACTCGCCGATGGTGAAGAAGTTTACCGCT
>JAEUQE010000916.1 GCA_016789785.1 Bryobacterales bacterium | reverse complement strand
TTTGTTGGCGCCGATGAGCCGAGTATTGGCGAGAACGGCTTGCCAGGGATCGACAAGGACGTTGTTGCCCATGTCGGCCGCCAGCAAGGGCGCGTAAGTGGAATCAGCGGCGAGAGAGTAACGGAAGAACCAGGTGGAGTTAGCCGATTCGTTATAGTCGAGGCGGCCGAAGTACTGGTTGTTGTTCTGGCGGCGGCCTTCGTTGTTGATGTAGTTATTGGCGCCGGCGAGGTTGGGCGCGGGAATAAACTGGCTAAACATCTTGGCCGAGATAGGGTTGACGCGGCTGGCCGGGATGATGTTATTCGGGAAGGGCGTTTGACTGACGATTTGATTGTTAGCGATAACGCGGGTGGAGGGGTCGTTGATGCGGGCGGCAAGGGCGGTGAAGTCGCCGGTGCGGTACGCAAGCGGGGCAACGACACCGGTTTGGGTGAGAGCCTTGCGTTCCTTAAGCGCGTCCCAGGAGAACATCCAGAAAAGTTTGTTCTTGACGAGGGGGCCGGAAACGGTGAGGCCATACTGGTTGCGCTTGAAGGGCGGGATAGGCTGATTGCCGCGGTCGAAGTAGTTCTTGGCGTCGAACTCGGAGTTGCGCAGGAACTCAAAGGCGGCGCCGTGAATTTGATTGGTGCCGGCTTTTGTGGAGACGTTGACCTGGGCGATAGCGCG
>JAEUQE010000915.1 GCA_016789785.1 Bryobacterales bacterium | reverse complement strand
TTCATGGATCCTCCTTGATGGTTAAGCGGTCTTGATAAACGGTTTGTGATGGGCTTTTGTATTTGAATCGCCATCGTGCTGAACTGATATGGCAAGGTGGGTGCCATGGCGCGTCATCATCGACGAAAACGGAGAAACTGCTGAACAGATCAGGAGTTAGATGCGAGAAAGATTCGAAGTGATGTCAAAAGAGGGACGGGCAATACCACGATATCTCGTGGCTCCACGATATATCAGAGGAAGTCTGTCGGATGTGTGATCAGGAGGAGGGACGTGGTTTCTTGATGCCAAGTTTCTGCATGCGGGATCGCAACGTATTGGGATGAAGACCCAGTCTCGTCGCCGCGCCCTGCTTCCCTTCGACCACCCAATCGACCTCTTGAAGAACCAGGGTGATATGGGCGCGTTCAACTTCTTCGAGCGTGCGTGACGTGTCAGGGGCTGCTGCTTGATCCGATTGGAAGAGCACCTCATCAACCTGGAGGACAGGTCCTGGTGAGAGGATGGCGGCCCGTTCGATGACATTCTCCAGTTCGCGGACATTGCCGGGCCAGGCGTAGCGCATGAGGCGATCCATGGTCTGTTGGGAGATCTGATCAAGTCGTTTCCCAAACTTCTTGGACAATCGTCCGGCAAAGGTACGCACGAAGAGCGGAATATCCGATGTCCGATT
>JAEUQE010000914.1 GCA_016789785.1 Bryobacterales bacterium | reverse complement strand
CAATGACGCGCGCCCGCCAGTCTCGCGCGGGAGGATACGCGTCGGCCAGTTCCAGTCTTCGTTCGGCCTGATCGATCGCGGCCAGCGACCCCGCCTGGGAATCCCGCAACGCTTCGAGGGCCAGTTCTTCGAGTGCCGTCTCATTGATGAGCCGACTTCGCACGAAGGCATCGTAATACGCGCGGTACAGCGCCTGCTGGAACCGCCAGTTGTTCATCCGGTCCGGCGATGCCGCCGCTTCCATGTCCTGGAACTGTTCCAGCGTGGTATACACGCCGGCATTGGTCAGCAGCGGGCCGCGCCAGTTCTGTTCGAGGGCCAGCAGCCCCTGCGCGAAGCCTTCCTCAACGTCAGGCCCGATGAAGTACCGGCTGTATTGCCGCAGGATTTCGATGACCGGCGTGTCGCTCTTCCAACCAACGCTGCTCCAGACGAACTTGTTCACATCGTCGTTGCAGCCTTCCGAGTACGTGATGAAGCCATTGGTGTAGGACTGGAGCAGATGGAAGATGGCGCGCATGTCGTGGGGGCGCGGATTGATGGGCTCGCGGCCAAGCGTGAGGGCGTAGGCGACATCCCATTCGGGGACGGGGTATTGGGCGCGGATGGCGTGCGTGATGTCGGGGTAGTGACGGATGGGATAGCGCTGGGGAACGAGTTCGCGAAGCTTGGGG
>JAEUQE010000913.1 GCA_016789785.1 Bryobacterales bacterium | reverse complement strand
CAGCACGCCACAGGGAGGAAAGATGGCGAAGGTTCCGGTCCAGTTCACGTTGAATGGCGAAGAGAAGGCCGATTTTGTCGACGGCGGCGCGACCCTTCTGAAGGTGCTGCGAGAAAAGGTAGGCGACACCTCGGCCAAGGCAGGATGCCAGCAGGGCACATGCGGGTCCTGCTCGGTCATCATCGACGGCGAGTTGCGGCTGTCGTGCCTGACGCTTGCCGAAACCTGTGGTGGCGCTGAAATCCACACCACGGGCGGCCTGGCGACGGACGGTGTTCTCCATCCTCTGCAGCGCGCCTTCATGGACGAATTCGCGGCGCAGTGCGGTTTCTGCACACCGGGCATGATCATGGCGGCAAAGGTGCTGTTGGACCGCAACCCGAACCCCTCCCACGAGGATGTCGTCGAGGCGCTGTCAGGAAACGTGTGCCGCTGCACCGGCTACGAGCCGATCATCCGCGCCGTGCTGACGGCAGCGCGCTCCAATTCGCAGAACGCGGCGTGAGGTCCAGATGAAACTCGCCAAGAGCTATTTCGCCGACCAGCGCACAGACGACCTAAAGGAACTCGGGCAAGGGCTGCCGCGCTCCGACGTGCCCGGACACGTCACCGGCAAGACGACCTACTTCGCCGACCGCACCTTTCCCGGCATGCTCTATCTCAAGATGGTGCGC
>JAEUQE010000912.1 GCA_016789785.1 Bryobacterales bacterium | reverse complement strand
TCAACGGCTGACCGCTCGCGTTCACCTGTAGGAGCGACGTGAGTCGCGACCGGAAACCGGAGCACTCGATAGCCGTTGGCCGAGCGACCGCCCCATCTGATCGACTGTCTCCAAACCATTGAACCGGCCAATCTGGCCGTGCGGTCGCGACTCACGTCGCTCCTACAGGAGCAGCAAAAAAAGGCCGCGCAATGCGCGGCCTTTTTCTTTTCCGGTAGCCGGTCGACTCAGGGACGACGCGCCAGCAGCGCCTCGTCCTTTGCCTTCGGCATCAGGTCCTGCTTGGTGACCGTCAGGAAGCCCAGGGTCAGCAGCGGGCAGGCCACGAAGATCGACGAGACCGTGCCCAGCACGATGCCGATCATCTGCGACAGCGCCATGCCTTCCAGCGAGCCACCACCGTACAGGTACAGGGCGAACACGGTGAGGAAGGCGACGAACGAGGTGATGATCGTGCGCGACAGCGTCTGGTTGATCGAGCGGTTCAGGATCTCCATCGGCTCGGCGCGGAGGTTGCGGAAGTTCTCGCGCACGCGGTCGAACACCACGATCTTGTCGTTGATCGAGAAGCCCATCACCGACAGCAGGCCGGCCAGGATGGTCAGGTCGAACTCGATGCCGCTGGCCGCGAAGAAGCCGGCCACGATCAGCACGTCGGCCAGGGTGGTCACGAT
>JAEUQE010000911.1 GCA_016789785.1 Bryobacterales bacterium | reverse complement strand
AACACTACGGTGGCCGCGAGGATCTCGTCGGCAAGGCCATCACGATCAACGGCGCGGAGGTCACCGTGGTCGGCATCATGCCGCCGGGTTTCGGTTTTCCCGAGAACTCGGATGCCTGGATGCCGTTCATCAACAGCGAAAAGGACTACCCGAGGGGCAACCATTCCTTCCCGGTCTATGCCCGCTTGAAGCCGGGCGTCACCCTCGATGCCGCCCAGGCCGAACTCCAGGTCATTTCCCAGACGCTGGCGCAACAGTACCGGGAGACCAATGACGGCATTTCCATCTCCGTCCAGCGCCTGCGGGTCGCGACGACCGCGGACATCCGGCTGCTGATGCACCTCACCCTGGGCGCCGTTCTCTGCGTGCTCCTGATCGCGTGCGCCAACGTGGCGAATCTGCTGCTCGCGAAGGCGGTCGACCGGCACCACGAAGTGGCGATCCGCATCGCCCTCGGAGCGTCGCGCGGCCGCATCATCCGCCAGTTGCTCACCGAAAGCCTCGTGCTTGGGCTGCTGGGCGGACTGGTCGGGCTGGTCCTCGCCGTGTGGGACAACGCCCTGATCATCGGGACCATTCCGGTGGATCTGCCCTATTGGATGAATTTTGACTTTGACTGGCGTGTCTTTGCCTTCGCCGCCGCCGCCGCGATCATCTCCTCCCTCATCTTCGGACT
>JAEUQE010000910.1 GCA_016789785.1 Bryobacterales bacterium | reverse complement strand
GCGTCCAACGTCAGCCCCTTCCACCGTGGAGCCACCACCGACACCCGAGCCGCATCCGAATACCCCCGCGACCCGTTCAGCACCCATCGAATCTCCGCCAACCCCGGCACCGGACGCCGCTGATTGATGGTCGCGGTCGTCGTCACAATCCCCGGCACCGGGTGCGCCCGGTTCAGGTACCACATCACCAGCAGCTTGTGCATCCGGCTCCCCACGTACCCCAACTGCACCCGCCACGTCTTCGAAAACCGTGGCTCCCAACTGAAGTTGTACTGATAGGCATAGGGCGACGCCATCTCCGGATCCAGCAGATACAGGTTCCCCAGCACATCCGGCCGCGCCCCCGTCGTCGTCAGCGCCCGCAACGGGTCCAGCAGATCCGCCGCCGGAATCGCATACTTCACGCTCCCCGGTGGTGAGAACCGCCCCTGCGAATACGACGCAGGAATGATCTCCCCATACTGCACCGTGCCCGCCGTCCGCATCACTCCCCAATTGCCCGGCAGCTCATACGCCAGCCCCAACGAGGGCGACACGTTGTTGCAGTCGCAATCGTAGGCCACCTTGTCCCGCCGGTTCACTTCCAACGGCGTCGGCATCCATTCCCACCTGAGCCCCATCTGCACCGTCAGCCGCGACGCCGCCTTCCATGTATCCCCCGCGTACACCGCCGGCAT
>JAEUQE010000090.1 GCA_016789785.1 Bryobacterales bacterium | reverse complement strand
ATGGTGCGGCGTGTTGCCCGAAAACAGCGAGCATCCTGAATCGATTCGCTGGCGTGTTGATGGATCCGAAGTACACCTCGCGCGATTGCGACGATGTCATCGCCGCGATCCGCAAGGTGTATCCTTCGGTGCGAAAAGCGTAGCGGTCCTAAGCGATCTGGCCAATCGTCTTGCGCAGTTTCGGAATGAGGCGCGGCACCGCTGTCGGCGCAGGCTCCTTCTCTTCGTATTCGAGTGCAAGGTAGCCCTTGTATCCGGACTTCCGCAACATGCCGGTCACGCGCGCCCAATCGGAATCCTCGTGCTTGCCATCCACGCGCACCCGCTCCTTCACCTGCACGTTGACCGCGTACGGCACACACATCTCGATCTGGCTGTAGACGTTGCTGTGGAAGTTGCCGGTGTCGAGATTGATGCCGACCCATGGGGAATCCACCTTCTTCACGATCTCGACGATGCGAGCCGCTTTCTCCGTGATGCCACCATGATTCTCCAGGCCGAGAATCACGCCCTTCGATCCGGCGTACTCACTGGCGCGCTTGAGAATCTCCACCACCCAGCCTGCCGCTTCGTCCTCGTTCGACGTCTTCGGAACATTTCCGCCGAACACACGAATGTGTCCTGCGCCGAGTTTCGCGGCCACGTCCACCCAGCCCTTCACCACGCCGATCTCCTTGTCCTGATCCGCGGGCGCCTTGCACATGTCGGTTCGCACGGAAATGCTGTAGATATCGATGCCGGAGCGATAAGCGAGCCGGCGGAGAGGCATCAGAAAACTGTCCGACGTTGAGGGGAGCCAGTACACGGTGAGGTCGAGTCCATCCACGTCCACATCCGCGCACAGGCGCACCAGATCTTCATAGCTCATGGTCTTCTTCTGCAACTCATTGCGGAACGAGTAAGCGCAGATGGCAGACTTCAGTCGAGCCCCGCCTTTCGATGTTTCCACGGCCGCGTTGAGAGAGGAGGCCGCTGCGAGAGCGGGGAGAGTGCGGAGCAAAGTCCTTCGATTCATAAGACCAATAATATCCACGTTACACTGGAGAATTGAACCCTATGGATGTGAAACTGATCTCGCAGCCCGTTGCGCAAGTGGAAACTGACGCACTCGTCGTAGTCGTCTTTGAACGGGAAGGGGAATCGAAAGCGATTGCTCCCGAGGCGGCGTTGTCCGCCGATCAAGCCACTGGCGGTTGGGTTGCCGAGCTACTCGACACGAAAGAGATTAGCGGCAAGCTGCTCGACATTGCAGAGTTGCCGCGGCCCGCGGGATTGAAGGCCCGCAAGCTGGTGGTGGTTGGCGGCGGAAAGGCTTCCGCCTTTGGACCTGGTGAACTGCGCAAGGCCACAGGCGCCGCGCTGCGCAAGCTGAAGCCGAAGAAGGTTCGCTCCATCGCGTTCGCGCTCGATCCTGTGATGCAGACGGCGCTGATGGCGTCGGCGGCGGCCGAAGGCGCGATTCTCGGCGACTTCGAGCCGGATCGCTACAAGACTGATCCGAAAAAGGGCGAAGACAAAATCGACCTGTTTTGTTTGATTGCGCCGGAGACCGCGGAGGTAGCGCAGGGAATCGCGCGCGGCCGCATTCTCGCGGAGAGCCAGAATTTCACTCGTGAACTTGTGAACGAGCCTGGCAACCGGCTGACACCTACCGTGCTTGCCGCCCGCGCGCAGCAGATGGCCGCCGAGCAGGGCCTGGAGTGCGAGGTGCTCAATGAAGATCGCATGCGCCAGCTTGGCATGGGCTCCCTGTTGGGCGTTTCGCAGGGTAGCGCGGAGCCGCCGGCGTTGATCATTGTCCGTTACAAGCCGGCTGGTGCTGCTTCCAGCGAGGCGCATCTCGGCCTGGTTGGCAAAGGCGTCACGTTCGATACCGGGGGCATCTCCATCAAGCCCGCCGACGGCATGGAGAAGATGAAATACGACATGGCGGGCGGAGCGGCGGTGCTCGGCGCGATTCGCGCCATCGCCCAGTTGAAGCCCTCCATCCCGGTGACCGCGTTCGTTCCTGCGGTGGAGAACATGCCGGGAAGCCGCGCGCAACGGCCCGGCGACATTGTCACGTCGCTTTCGGGCAAGACGATCGAAGTGCTCAACACGGATGCCGAGGGCCGTCTGATTCTCGTCGACGCGATTGAGTACGCCAAGCGCCAGGGCTGCACGCACCTGGTGGACGCAGCGACTCTGACGGGCGCAATCGTGGTCGCGTTGGGGATGGTGAACGTCGGATTGTTCACCAACAACGACGGCTTCCGGGATCAGTTCCTTACCTCCGCGCGGGCCGAGGCCGAGAAGATGTGGCCCATGCCGCTGGATGATGACTACAAGGATCTGCTGAAGAGCGCATTCGCCGATCTGCCGAATATCGGTGGACGTTGGGGCGGAGCGATCTCCGCGGCGATGTTTCTCAAGGAGTGGGCCGATCCCACGCCATGGATTCACCTCGACATTGCGGGGACTGCGTGGATTGAGGAAGCCAAGCCGTTCCTTGCCAAAGGCCCATCCGGCGTTGCCATGCGCACCTTCGTCAATCTCGCGATGAACTGGAAGTAGCGTTCGTCAACCGGGCGCGCGTGGAGAGGTCGAACCGATCGCCACGCTCCAGAAAGTAGTACCGCTTGCCGTTCGCTTCGGGCGGGCGGCGGCGGTCATAGATCGCCACTTTGCTGACGCCGATCACTTCGAACTCGTCGCGCTGAACCACGATGGCCGTGCTCTCATCAATCCCAATGCCGAGAAGCTGCGGATGCTTCTCGATCACAGGCACCATGTCATCCTGACGGTTGCGCTTCAGCAGATGCTGATCGATGGCGACGTTGCGCATCAAGCCCAGTCCCACTTCGTAGCCCGGAGCCATCATGAGTTGATTGCCCTCGCGGGCGCCACGCACCAAATACGAGCCTTGAATGGTCGCGCCTGCCGACGATCCGCCAATCACGCCGCCGCGATCGAGCAGTTTCAGAAGTTCGCGATGCGTGCGCGTATTGAGATAGGAATCCACCAGCCGCCATTGCCGCCCGCCACCGAACCACACAGCACGCGCCCTGCGGATCGGTTCTACGAAAGTCTTCGTATCCGCCACTTTGCGGTCGCGTGTGTGCAGCAGCGTCACGTTGCGGGCCCCGGCTTTCGCGAGGAATTGCTTCGAGAGCCAGTCCACCGGATAGGTGTCCGCATCGCCCGCCGTGGGAATGAACACGATGGGCGCGTCCTTGCCGCCTGCGAGCCGCAGAAACCGCTCCACGATCTCGGGACCAAGCGCGCCACCGCCCACGATCAGCAGGCTTCCCTTTTCGGGGCCAACGGCCGGCTTCCTGGCTGCAAGACCAACATGCAGCATCAGCAATGAGATCGCGAGTGCGAGCGGGGTTCGCATCCCTATATTCTAAAGGTGAGATTAACCGTTGTGATTCTTTTCTTCTCGCTGATCACGCTTATCCATGGCGAGACGCTGTTCAATGGCAAGGACCTTGCTGGCTGGCATCACGAGGGGCCGAGGCACAGCTTCTTCGCAGCCGGCGGCGAGTTGCGGACTTCGGGACGCGCGCATAGCGGCAACTGGTTGCGCAGTGAACGCGAGTACGAGAACTTCCGGCTGACGTTCGAGTACAAGCTCGCGCAATGGGCCGAAGCCGCGGTGATTCTTCGCGCGCCACGCACGGAGCGGCCGCAGCATGCGGGCCTCACGATTATGCTTGCTCACGACTTTCACAACAAACTGAGCAAGCATGTCACGGGCGCGTTGATGGGCCTTGCCGCGCCATCGAGCCTGCTGCCGCCGGATTGGGGGAAGTGGCACAAAGCCGCCATCGATCTGCAAGGCGATCGCTTGAAACTCTCGATCGACGGCGTGGAATTGCAGGATGTTCGTGTTCCGGATTCGAGGCTGCGGCGAGGCTATATCGGCTTCCCGGACATGGGGCATGGATACGCTGTTCGCAACATCGAGATCGAGGATTTGGGCAGCCCCACGCAATTCACAAGCCTGATTCGCGATGGCTCGGTCAAGGGCTGGGATTTGCGAGGCGGCGGAAACTGGCAGGCGGGCCGCGACACGATCGAGGCCTCGAACGGGCATGGCATCCTCTACGCGCCCGGTACGTTTGGCGATTTCGAACTGACCGCCGTTGTCCGCAGCCACGCGCGCACGAACAGCGGTGTGTTTCTGCGCGGCGACGCGACAGGTCCGCGGCGAGGCTTTGAGGTGCAGATTTACTCGCCAGTGGATTCCGTGTTTCCAACCGGCAGCATCTACGGCCTCGTTCGAAGCCGGATTTCCGCGGATTTCGAAGAGCGATGGTTCCTGCTGCAGGTCCGCGTGATTGGTGCAACGTGCAGGGTGTGGCTGGATGGCGAACTCGCCGCGGAGACCGATGAGTTGCCGGCGGACGCGCGCAAGCCGGGACGCATCGGGCTGCAGATTCACATGGAGGACACCCGTGTGGAGTTTCGTGACTTGCGGGTCCGCGAACTCCAGCCCCAGGCCCAATGAGGGGCGATTTTCGCCCGGCGGCGCGGTGCCAACACTGATAAAATATAGGATTACCCTGGTCACGAACCGCGGGCCCCCACGCGGCCATCGGACGACTCACAAGGAGCAATCTTGGCTGATCAACCGGAAAACCCGACCAATCCGCCTGAACCGCCCGCGCCTCCGGCCGGCGGTCAGTTGCCGCTTGGCGGTGACGGCGGGAAGAACCAGATCCCGATAAACATTGAAGATGAGATGCGCCGTTCTTATCTCGATTACGCAATGAGCGTGATCGTGGGACGCGCGCTGCCCGATGTCCGCGACGGTCTGAAGCCCGTGCATCGCCGCATTCTCTTCGGCATGCATGAGATGGGGCTGCACTACAATCGCCCGACCCGCAAGTCCGCCAAGATCGTCGGAGAAGTGATGGGTAAGTATCACCCACACGGCGACGCTCCGATCTACGATTCGTTGGTCCGTATGGCGCAGCCGTTCTCGATGCGCTACCCGCTGATCGACGGCCAGGGGAACTTCGGGTCGATGGATGGTGATCCTCCGGCGGCCATGCGGTACACCGAAGCGCGGCTTTCGAAGATTGCGGCGATGTTGCTGGAAGACATCGACAAGGAAACCGTCGACTTCCGGGCCAATTACGATGACAACGAAGTGGAGCCCGAAGTTCTCCCTTCACGCGTGCCGAATCTTCTGGTGAACGGCTCGTCGGGCATTGCGGTCGGGATGGCGACGAACATTCCGCCGCACAATCTCACCGAGATCATCAACGCCACGGTTCTGCTGATCCAGAATCCGGGCGCGACGCTCGATCAGGTGATGGAGGTCGCTCCGGGGCCTGACTTCCCGACAGGTGGCCTGATGTCGCGCCAGGGGATTCGCGACTACTACACCACCGGTCGAGGCAGCCTGCGCATGCGCGCGCGTGCCGCCACCGAGAAGACCGGCAAGGATCGCGAAGCCATCATCGTGACCGAAGTTCCCTACCAGGTGAACAAGGCCAAGCTGGTTTCCGATATCGCTTCACTGGTCAACGAGAAGAAGATCGAAGGCATCTCCGATGTCCGGGATGAAAGCGATCGCCAGGGCCTGCGCGTGGTGATTGAACTGAAGCGCGGCGAGCAGGCGGAGGTCATTCTCAACAACCTCTATAAACACACCCAGATGCAAATCAACATGGGTGTGATCATGTTGTCGATCGTGAACGGGCAGCCTCGTGAGCTCGGCATCATCGACATGATCAAGCGCTTCATCGACCATCGCGCCGATGTGGTGCGGCGCCGCACGGACTACCTGTTACGGAAGGCCCGCGATCGCGAGCATCTCCTGCTCGGATTCCAGCGTGCCCTCGATCTGATGGACGAAATCATCGCGCATATCCGCGGTTCGAAAACGCCGCGGGACGCGCGTGATGGACTGGTGACGAAATGGGAATTCAGTGAGCGGCAGGCGCAAGCGATCATCGAACTGCAACTCCAGCGCCTCACGGGCATGGAGCGGCAGAAGATCCTGGACGAACTGGCGGAGATTCAGCGCCGCATCGCGGAGTATCTCGAGATTCTCGGCTCGGACAAAGTGCTGCGCGGACTCATCGTTAAAGAGTTGAAAGAAGTTCAGAAGGACTTCGGCGATGAGCGCCGCACGGAAATCGTGCCCACTTTCGATGAGATCAGCCTGGAAGATCTGGTGCAGAAGGAAGACGTCGCGGTCACGGTGACGCGCGGCGGCTATCTGAAGCGCACTTCGGTGGACACCTACCGGCGGCAATCGCGCGGCGGCAAGGGCCGGATCGGAATGTCGACGCGAGCCGAAGATGTAGTCGACTATCTGGTGATCGCCAACACGCACGCCTACATCATGATCTTCACGAACAAAGGCCGCGTGTACTGGCTGAAGATCTATGAGATCCCGGATGCCGGTACCACGGGCAAAGGCAAGCACATTTCGAACCTCGTGAATCTGCAGCCCGACGAGGTGCCGAAGGCGTTTCTGGCCGTGAAGGAATTCGTGCCGGACCGCTTCATTGTCATGGTGACCCGCGCCGGCGTGATCAAGAAGAGTGAACTCACGGAGTTCGACAATCCCATGTCGAAGGGCATCATCGCCTTGTCCCTGGACGATGGCGATGAATTGATTGCGGCCCGCATCAGCACGGGACAGAACTTCATCTTCCTGGGCACGCACGACGGAATGGCGATTCGCTTCAAGGAAGAGGAAGTGCGTCCGATGGGACGCCAGGCGCGCGGTGTTCGCGCGATGGACCTCGAAGAAGGTGACTATCTCGTCGGCGCCGAAGTGGTCGAGGCGCAAGGCCTGCTGCTGTCGATCTCGGAAAAGGGCTACGGCAAACGCACGCAACTCGATGAGTACCGGCTCACGCATCGCGCGGGCAAGGGCGTGATCAACATGAAGGTCACGGGCAAGATCGGCAAGGTGGTGGAGATCCTGTCCGTGAAGGAAGACACCGATCTCATGATCATCACCCGTGATGGCAAGATCATTCGCATTGAGGCCGCGGAGATCCGTCAGGCGGGACGTTCCACGCAGGGCGTGCGGCTGGTGCGGATGGACGACGAGGATCGGGTAGCGGCGGCTTGCGTGATTCCGGAGGCGGAAGTGCAGCCTGAGGACGCGCAGGGCGATCTACCTCTCGCGTAGAAACTGGTCTTGGCCGGGATGGGATGCGCCGATGAGCCATCCCATTCCGAGTCTCTCAGTTCGCAGGAGTGTTCATCTTGTTTCCGGAGGCTTTGCGGCTTGTCTGCAGCGCCTTCTTTCCTTTCATCGTACTCAACACCTGTTCCCTCCAGTCGTAAGATTGCTGTGAACAAGATGGGTTCGGAGACTCCAGCAAGCACGCGTAGGGTGACTCGCCACTGTCATAGCCGCTTTCATCCACAAACAGAAAGTGGGCATCCGCCTACCTCGGCGTCAACTTCGGCCAAGCCGTCTCAACGCCCTGTTGCTGCAACCGCCGTTGGAACTCGGTGAGCAGCTTCTTCTGTGCACGCACTTGCCTCGGCGTATGTCCGCTACGCACACAATGTGCGGCCAACACGCCGGCCGATTCGCCGATGTTCCATTCCACCGGATGCAGCCGGTAGCAGCCGTTCGTGATGTGCGTCACGCCAAGATTCTTGCAGGCGGGCAAGAGATTCTCCATGCGCTTCGGAATCAACGCGCCCAGCGGGATCTGGAAAGGAAGAGAACTCACGTCGAGATAGTTGTCGCCAGTCGTCGTCGGATGCAGATCGATACGATAGGAGCCGAGACCAACCGAGTCGGCGAACGGCTCCGCGGCCACTTCGCTCACTGGCTTGCCCAGCACCTTCGCGCGCACATTCGTGCTGACGTGTTGCTCGGTCACCGTGAACTCGGCTTGAATGCGGCGAGCCTCGCGGACGTAAGGATACATCGCCATCCCGTCTTCGGTGCCGCAGATATCGTGGCGCAATCGCAGACCCTTCCATCCACGGCCGCCACCGGGGCGCGGCGCTTCGGTCTGCATCCAATACAACAAAGAGAGGCTCAATTGTTTCGCGCGTTTCACATGCCGTGCGAACTCTTCCGGACTCACATCCACCAGCCGGCCAAGCCAGTAGTCATTCTGCGGCCAGTTGATGAGCGATACGTCGCTGGCAAATGCCCCTGAAGGGAAATTCTGCTTTGCGACGATTCTGCGATACAGCCAAAGATTCAGCGGACCATCCCCGGAGCGCTCCACTTCCCGCGGATCAAACAGCATTTCGCGAGGCTGCAGCGTCCGCGGATTGCTCATGTTCCAACTCAACAGTTTTCCCGGCCACGGTGGGCGTAGCGCGGGCACATAGTCCCGCCAGAATGTGTACTCTTCGGGCTTCTCAATGGTGTGGTCCTCGCCGTCCAGATAGTCAATGGCGAAGCAGATGGTGAATGCCTGCTCATTGGCCGCCTGCGCTTCCGATGGCGCCGAGGGCTCCCCCGTCGATTTCTGCGATTCGAATCCCGTGACATACTCCGTCTTCGTCAACGGCAGCAGATCGCCCAGTTCGGTCGCATCCAGGAAGTAGCGGGCCTCCACCGTCTGACGGTTCCCGGTCAGTTTGTTCTTCACCGTGATCGAGCGTACGCGGTCTCCGCTCACATCGGCGGACTCGACTTGCGTGTGAAGCAACAGAATCAACTGGCCGTTGCTGATGTAGCGCGCGAGCATTGCATCGAGAGCTTCCAGCGCAACGCGCGGTTCGCATGCGAAGTTCGATACGAAGCCGCCACCCGGATTGAATGGATCGCGCGTTCGTGCCTCGGTGGTCAAAGGGAAATGCCGGCGATAGTAGTCGCGGATGAGATTGCGAAAGTCGCGATAGGCCCGTGTGCCGCCGAACGACTCGATCCAGGGATGCTCGTCAAGGGCGGAGACCGCCTGGGCGGTGATCTGGCCGCCGATCCACGCTGTCTCTTCCGTCATCACCACGCGCATTCCATTGCGAAGCGCTCCGAGTGCGGCGGCGCACCCTCCGGTACCACCCCCCGCAATGGCAATGTCCACCTTCCATTCGCGGGCGGAAAGGGCGGGGGCAACGAGAATCGGGAGAAAAGAACGGCGCGAGAGCATCATGCAACTCGCAGGGTAGCAGACCGTCTCCACGCGCCGTCAAAGGGAAAAACGAGACGCGAAGCACGAAGTCCGGAGAACTTGCCTTGGCGTATCAAGATCACAACCGGACCCATGCGAATCAGGAGTTCGCGCCTCGCAGATATTTAGACGAGCAGCAGCGGCCGTTCCCTTTGCAAAATCGGTCAGGTTCCACGCAATTTTCACGCGCCCATCATGCGCGTGAACCGCAGAATCTCGTCGTCTTTGGTGTCGTTCGGAACGGAACACCCGGGCGCGACGATGTACTTGGGGCCGGCCTCAACAAAAGCGACCTGGCGCTTCATGGATACATGCTCGAGTGTACGGAAACTCTGCTCGTCAATTCCCCCCATCAGGACCCCGCTGAACGTCTTGCGTGCCATCGCTAGCGATATCCCGGTGGACTTTGCGGAATAATTCAACACTGTTGCCGGCCATCCGGTGAGAAACCGGTTCAGATGAACCCGATCTCCGTGGATGTGCAAGGTATTCAAGGGGGCGCCGGACACGGCGTTGAGCACCATCCGGTCGAAGGGCTCGCTGAACTTTGCGTATTCCTCCGGGGTCAGCACGCCGTCCTGCGCGTTGGCGATCGCCAGGAAGACGCCCGCCGCTCCCGCCTCAATCGCCAGCTTCGCGTGATTCGCTTCCGATTTCGCGATCACCTCCAAAGCGCTTAGGAGTGTGCCGGGATTGTCGCGCTTGAGGCGCTGCACCTCTTCCTTCGATGACAGCTTCTCGGCCACGTTGAACGGATTGAAGATCGTTTCGATGAAGTACGCCTCGCCCCGCAAGCCGTCGCGAATCAGTTTGAGCGACTCGATCTGTGTGGGAAACGGATTTCGCTCCTCCTTGAGTTCATACCATTTCCCTTTTGACGCCTTCGGGTACGGGTAATCACTCATCACCTTCACGAGATCCGTCCGGAACCTGCGATGAAAGCCCAGAGTGTTAGTTGCATGAACGCTTGCCGGCTGCTTCTCGTCCAGAAAGTGGTACCAGAGCGTATAGGCCAGACGGTCCGTCTGCTTGCCTGCCAGAACACTATCAATCCGCTGCTTCGAAGTAATTCCCGCCGCGCGTAGCGTAGATGCCGCGAGAGTTGCCGTATTGGCGCCGAGGAACTGCCGTCTTGAGAGCAAGGGAAGCCTCCTTCACCGGAAGCGTAGCACGTGCGGAACGGCTCTGCGCAGTAGTGGGCAGCCCATGAGTTCTGGTGCCATGGGCTCCTAGCGATAAGCGAGAAAAGTGACACGATTCTGCCGGTCCTGTGGTAGCATCGATAGCTGCCAGTGCGGAACACTCTCGGTTCCACCGTCTGAAAACAAGGAAACCCAACCATGCTCAAAGAATTCAAAGAGTTTGCAATGAAGGGGAACGTCGTCGACATGGCAGTCGGCGTTATCATCGGCGGCGCATTCGGTTCCATCATTACCTCACTCGTCAACGACGTGATGATGCCGCCCGTTGGTCTGCTCATGGGCGGTCTCGACTTCAAGGACATGTTCATCAGTCTTGGCTCGAAGACGTTCAATACCCTGGCCGAAGCCCGCAAGGAAAACGCACCAGTCATCGCGTGGGGCGCCTGGCTGAACACGGTGATCAACTTCACCATCGTTGCCCTCTGCATGTTCACGGTGGTGAAGGGCATGAATGCGGCGAAGAAGGCCGAACCCGCCCCGCCACCGCCGCCACCTCCCGCTCCGTCCGCGGAAGAAAAGCTTCTTGGCGAAATTCGTGATCTTCTGAAGACACGTTCGATTGGCACCGGCGCATAGCCGCCGATCTGTGCCACAAGGGGGGATTGACCTCGCCCGTCAACTCCCCGGCATCTCTTCAGTTCACCCAGGGCTCGTACGGGCCGATCGTCACCGGTTTGCCATCCGCGAGCTTTACCGTTGCAGTGCGCCCACTGAAGTTCAGCAGCGCCAGCTTGCCGTTGTCCAGCACACTCCAATACACCGTGTCCGGCTTCTCGATCTTCAACGCTGCGTGAATCCGCGGGTGTATGGAGGGCATCTTCAGTAGAAGATCACGCACGAATTGGCTGAAGTCGCGCGCGGGGATTACCTCGCCTCCGTACACGACGACGCGCCCCTTGCCCGTATCCCCCGCAAGCCAGCGGTTCGAGATCGACGCATCGCCCTCCACCGTGATCGGATTGCCTCTTGAGCGCGGACAGTAGACCAGTACGCCACCACGCCGTACCCACGCATCCATGCGTTCCAACACAGCCTTCTCGGTCACTACTCCCCACAACATGAGAAGCACCTTGAACCGGTCGAGCGCACCGTCGGCAATCATCTGCTCGCTGGCGTAATCGAAGTCGAGCTGTTCGCGCAATGTCCGGCCCACCGTGAAGAATGTCGACGCCCAGCGGTACCGCAGCACCTCATCATCCAGCTTGAGGTACGTATCCGGATAGAAGGCCGCGACATCAATCACAGGCTTCGCGCGTTGATCGAGCATGCGCGCGTTGCGCAGCCACGCGTCGATCGCCTGATCATTTCCCGCGAGATTGCCAATGTAGTAGAACAGATGCACCGCACCATTGGTCACTGCGTTGTAGAGCCGGGCCATCACGCCGCGCTTACTTCCATAGCCGCCGGGCTCGTAGCCTAGCTCCGCGCCGTAGAACCGTGCCGCTGACGATGCCATTCGCGTAATGGTGAAATTGTCGGCGTAGTCATCACCCTCATTCGTGAGCCGTATGCCGCCTTTCACCTGCGCCATGCTGCGTGCCTGATAGCTGTAATCGGTTCCGATCGGCACTGGGCCCCAACCGCCGGAGGACTGATGGATGCGCGTGTGCGGCAATGCGGCGCGAGCCCAAATGGCCCACTTCTCACACCACTCGCTCATCGCGCCCATGTACCAGTTCGCGAAGTCAATGCGCTTTCGCCGCGAAGCAGCGGTGTCCGGAAGAAAGGTCTGCACTTCGTCGAACGAGCCATGCTTTGTCTCCCACGCGGCGTTCAACTGCTGGACGCCACCATACTGCTTCTTCATCGCGTCGCGAAACGAAGCCTTGGCAAGATCATCCCCGGCCCAATATCCAATGTGCGTGTGGCTCTGGCGGAAGCCATAGCCCGGGCCGCGCGCCGGATACTGAGCTTCACCGTAGTCGCCGCTCGGTCCAAGCCGGATACCCAGCAGCGACTTGCGGCTCCCATAGCGCTTGCCGAACTCCGCGATGAACCGGCTCGCATATTCCGTCTGAAAGGGATGAAAGATCGATTGCGTGTCATGCACAATCCCATGCTCCAGGCACTGAAAGCCGTAGCTGTCTTTCGATCCGTGGAGCCACGCGGGCAGCGCGTATCCTGATCCCGCCAGCAGCATCGGAAACCACTCAAGACCATGCTTCTCAATCTCGTTGAGGATCGCATCGTAGAAGCTCCAGTCATAGTCGCCGCGCTTGCGTTCCACGTAGCCCCATCGCACATAGGTTTCAACGCCATTGAAGCCCAGTGCGCGCAGCAGCGGTGCTTGATTGCGAATGCCCGCCAGCGCTTCCTCCACGCGATCCGGACTTGTCGCGTCGCCTGGAACGGAACTCACGCGTTCACTCGGAGTCGCGAATTTCGCACCAGGCTCGACCAGTGGTGCATGCTCGCGGGCGGGGGCATCTTCCGTCAGCGTGATGGACTTCAAGTAGTCCAGGCCCTGGATCCGGATCTTCGCGGCGTGCGCCGAAACGTAGTGAAACACGGCTGTTCGAAGGCGTCCCGAGTTCACTCGCGCGGGTCCCCACTGGTGCGTTTCGGGAACACCGGGCGACATGGTGATGAGACCGTAGCCTCGATCGAGGAATTCAATGACGAGATATCGGCCCGGTGCGGGCGCCACGTCGATTCGCACGACGTAAGCGGAACGGCTGTAGTAATCACTGGACGGCGCAAGCCGTGCGACGGTCATGCCTGACGCGGTCTCGATTCGCCACGGAGAGTCCGCGGCTTTTTCAAGATCGGCGCCATTCGATTTGCCTGGCTGCCAGGAAGCGATGTCTTTACCGTAAGCGAGAGAAACGAAGAGGAGAACAAGGATGGGAATACGCACACCAAGAGTATTATCAGAATCGCGCTAAGGAAGGGCGCGCAGGCGACGGAGAATCACTGCTTCGACACCCTCGTCCACGGGCTCCGGCTGCTGCAATGACTTCTTCAGACCTTGCACTACCGACACGAACTCCTCGCCGAACTTCGCGCACCAGTCGCAACCGCGCACGTGCTCTTCAATCGCCGCACGCTCTCCCGCGTTGAGATCGCCATCCAGATAGTTGCTGAGCTTCGCGAGAACCTCCGTGCAGCGAAGTCCCGCCACTATGCGTTCTTTCTCTTTCATGACGCACCTCCTCGAAGAGCGATCGCCAATCGCAAACGCGCCCGATGCAACCGGCTCTTCATGGCCACCAGAGATATGCCGAGGATCCGAGCCGTGTCCTCGCCGCTCAGTCCCTCCAGTTCACGCAGGATGAGAATCTCGCGATCTTCCGGTCCAAGCGCGTTCAGTGCGGCGCTCATGCGCTTGCGGTCCTGCGCGAGAATGGCGAGCGATTCGGGATCGCGCGAAGCCGCATGATCCACGCCCCAACCCGCCATGTCGCCGAGCGTATCAATGTCGACCAGTTCTGGTTCCGCCGATGCTTTGCGGCCAAGACGGAACGCGGCATGCCGCGCAATGGTGAAGAGCCACGTCTTCACGTTGGCTTCTCCGCGATACGTGCCCGCGGATTTCCATGCCGAGAGCAACGTCTCCTGCAAGACCTCCTCCGCGTCTTCACGGCTGTTGGTCAGTGCCCTCGCATGCCGCCATAAGGCTGCCTGATGCCGCGCCACGAGCTGGTGGAACGGTTGTCGCGAACCCTCCGCGGCGCTCGCCAGCAACTCGGCGTCGGTCAGACCTGGCTGCTCTTCGATTTCAGCGGACACGTGGAGATCCCGAGGAGAGTGTACAACGGACAAGATCCCAATAACCCGGTGGCCAGAGGAATGATGCCCAGCCAGCCCCACGGCGTTTGTGGTCCGGTGATCGCCAGCGCGATTGCGCCGAGCCCGATCGCCACTCGGGCAACGCGCTCCACGGTGTGTTCATTGGTTGGAAAAAGACGGTTCATTTCGGTCTCCTTGCCCCCATAGAGACCAACTCCCGGAAAAGGATTCCGGCGCTTCGCAAAAAACTTCACTCCCAAGGCCGGTCCTTCACGAACAGAGCGTGCGCGGCGATCGGGCGTTCGGCGCCAAAGTACTTGCGATATGCCGCGATCCAATCCTTCGCGATCTCCTGCTGCGCCGTGGCGAGTTCGATGCGGCCATCGCACACCATGCGCCGCAAGTGATCCTCCAGCGCATCCTTCACACGTGAGTTCCACACGCCATCCGCATAGGGCTGCGGCCACAAGTTGCGAACATCCTCCGCGCCGCCCAGCGTCGGGCTGATGAGGTAGTCCACCTCGTACATCCGAGGCTTCGGACTCGCGATGCGATATTGCGCGAACACCTGTTGGGCAAGATGCGCCGGCACGCCGCGGTCGTCCGCATCCATGGGAACCGCGCAGATTTGCTCTCGCGAGATGAGCCTCGTGGCTCCTGGTGTCAATCGTGAATCGGGTAGCGGACCCGCTGACACTCGCTGCCCCGTGAACCACGTCAACATGAACACTGCCGCGGCGATCGCGACACCGCCCACCATTGCAGGCACCGCATAACGCCGCGAACTGTGCCGCGGTCCGTGAGTGCCGATACTCGCCATGCTGGCACGCAACTTCGCCGCAGGCCCGTCGCCTGGCGGTATCTCAGGAGAGTGAAGCTGATGAAGCGGCATGAACTCCGCGATGGCGCGCTGCAGTTCCTCGCGACGTGTCCGGCATCGCCAGCAGCCCTGCAAATGCCGCTCGATGGCCGCGCCGTGCGACTTGTCCAACTCGCCATCGAGCGCGAGCAGCAGGTCCGCGTCTGTTGGATGGGAATCGTGTTTCATGACCGCTCATCCGTGATCGCAAGTTTTCCCAACGAGCGGCTGAGTGATAAGGCCACTGCGCCCAGCGACATATCCAACGCTTCGGCAATCTCCCGGTATCGCAGACCTTCCGCGCGTAGGAACAGACAACTCCGGTCGCGCTCCGGCAGCGCCTCCACCACCGACCAAAGCCGCTGACGGCGGCGGTGTTCCGCAACGTGCTCTTCGGGATTGAGCGCGTCATCGGTGAGTTGCTCATCCAGCGCATCGCCAGCCGGGTATCGTCCATTCCGCTGGCGCAGTTTCAACGCAAGATTGTGGCCTACGCGAAAAACCCAACCTCTCAAGTTGTCGCGAGGCTTTCCTTCGTTCAGATGCCGGAACAGTTGCAGAAATACCTCCTGCACAATGTCCTCTCCGTCGCGAACCGGTACGCCCAAACTGTGCACATATCGCAGCAGCGGCGCGCGAAGCTCAGTGAACAGCGCCGATAGTTCCCTCTCGACGGCACTCGGCCTGCGTTCCGTGACGAGCCGCGAGATCCGGTCAGAAATGTGCCATGTCGTATCCATACCGTGGCTCTCCCGAGTATAGGATCGTTGGCCCTCAAGGAACAAATGAGAAAACGCTGAACAGAAACGACGGTACGGGGATATCCACCATATGGGCTTATTCGGCGCGCGGGTGCTCTGTCTACTCACGCTGTACAGCACTGTAACGTTGGCGCAGTCAAGCGGCGTGCAAGCCGATGCACAAGGTGAACTGCGTTTGGAAGTCACCGACGCGTCGGGTGCGCCCGTCGCGGCAGCTTGCCTTTTGGAACGCGCCGATGCGGCCGTCAAGCTTCGCTTTCGCACCAATGCCGGCGGCAAGCACACGCAGTCGGCGCTCCCCCGCGGCCGCTATCGTCTCCAGATTTCGAAAGACGGTTTTGCGAGCTACGCAGCGTCTTTGGTGATCGAAAACTCGCAGCCGGTCACGCTGCGCGTCAAGCTCGAAATCGGTGTCAGTGCATATTCGGTCGATGTCGTCAGCGCCACGCCGCTGGCCGGTGTGGATCGCAATCTGGATGAGATCCCGGCTCCCGTGCAGACGGCCACCGCGCGTGATCTTGAAGCAAGTGGCGCACTCGACCTCTCCAGCTTTCTCAACCAGCGATTGCAGGGCGTGTATCTCAACGAGATTCAGGGCAACCCGCTGCAGCCCGATCTGAACTACCGGGGCTACACGGCGTCCCCGTTGCTTGGGACTCCGCAAGGCGTGTCGGTGTACATGGATGGCGTGCGGCTCAACCAGCCATTCGGCGATGTCGTGAGCTGGGACCTGATCCCTCGCATGGCGATTTCGGAGGTCGCGCTGATTCCGGGATCGAATCCGCTGTTCGGGCTCAATACGCTGGGAGGCGCGATTTCGCTTCGAACGAAAGATGGAGTCAGCCATCCGGGGACCTCTCTTCAACTGCTCGGTGGCAGCTTCGGACGGCGGCTCGCCGAGATGGAGCATGGCGGGTCCAACGCGAAGGGCCTCCACTGGTTTCTTGCCGGCAATCTTCTCTTTGAAGATGGATGGCGTGAGACTTCGCCCTCCAGCGCACGCCAGTTATTCTCGCGGCTTGGATGGCAGCGCCAGCGCACCTCCATCGGCCTCACGCTTGCCTATGTGAACAACGGACTGATTGGCAATGGGATTCAGGAGCAGAGCTTCCTCGATCGCGACTATCGAAGCGTCTACACGAAGCCTGATCTCACGGCCCATCGCGCGCCATTCACCGCGTTGAACGCGCGGCACAGTTTGACCAGCCGGCTGACACTTGCCGCCAATGTCTACTTCCGCTATGTGCGCACACGCACGTTGAACGGCGATATCAACGAAGAGTCGCTCGATCAGAGTCTGTATCAACCCAATGCCGCTGAACGGAACGCACTCGCCGCCGCGGGATTCACGGGCTTTCCGCTTTCCGGCGAGTCGGCTGCAAACACGCCTTTCCCGCGCTGGCGCTGCATTGCGAACGTGCTGCTTCGCGATGAACCGTCGGAGAAGTGCAATGGTCTGATCAACCGCTCCTTCTCGCATCAGCGCAACTACGGATTGTCAGGCCAACTGAGTTGGTCGGGAACCAGGGCAACTCTAAAACATCAACTAACCGCCGGCGCCGCTTACGACGGCAACAGCGTGGGCTTCGAACAATCCACCGAACTCGGATACTTGAATCCCGATCGCAGCGTGACGGGCCTTGGAGCGTTCGGTGATGGCGTTACTGGCGGCGACGCCGACGGCGAGCCTTTTGACACGCGTGTGAATCTCTCCGGGAGGATTCATAGCACCAGTGCCTATGCCACCGATACGATGTCGTATCGAAACCTTCTTCACCTGACACTGTCGGGCCGGTTCAATCACACCACGATCCACAATCGCGACCTCATCCGGCCCACGGCTGGCACGGGATCTCTCACGGGCAGACATTCCTTCAACCGCTTCAATCCCGCGGTTGGCGCCACCTATCGTCTGCGGCCGGCGTTGAGCTTTTACGCGGGCTACACGGAGGGCAATCGCGCGCCGACATCGATTGAGCTTGGTTGCGCCGACCCCAACGCTCCCTGCCGGCTGCCCAACGCGCTCGCCGGCGATCCACCGCTCGGTCAAGTGACGACGCGTACGGTCGAAGCAGGTGTGCGTGGAGCCGGAGAAGGTAGCCTGCGATGGAGCGCCGGGTGGTTTCGCGCGGATAACCGCAACGACATCCTCTTCGTTGCCTCTGAACAAACCGGCTTCGGCTACTTCCGCAACTTCGGCAAGACGTTGCGCCAGGGTGCGGAGTTCGATGTGTCCGCCCGCATTCGGCGCATTCAACTCGGTGCGGGATACACGCTGCTGGATGCGACGTTCCAGAGTCCGGAAGAAGTGAACGGCACCGGCAACAGCACGAATGAAGAGGCGCAGGACGGAGTGCCGGGTACCGAAGGCGCCATCAAGATCCAACCAGGGAATCGAATCCCATTGGTGCCGCGCCACGTGGTCAAGGCGTATGCGGATGCTCAACTCACGCGCAAGTTGCTCACCAGCGTCAGCGTGCTTGGCATGTCGAGTTCCTTCGCCCGAGGCAACGAAAACAATCAGCACCGTCCGGATGGACGCTACTATCTGGGCAACGGATCGTCGCCTGGATATGCCGTGGTGAATCTCGGTGCGCGCTATGAACTCGCGCCGCTCCTTCAGGTCTTCGTGCAAGTGAACAACCTGTTCAATCGCCGCTACTTCACCGCAGCTCAACTGGGACCCACGGGCTTCACGGGCAGCGGCGAGTTCATCGCGCGTCCATTCCCCACGATTCTCGGAGAGTTCCCGGTGCGGCAATCCACCTTCTTCGCCCCTGGTGCACCTCGCGGCGTCTGGATCGGCACGCGCTGGCGATTCTAACGCCTTCCTTTGGTTCGGCCGCCTGTGTAGGAGTGGCACCAAATGTGCTAAGCCTATCTGCATGTCCGCAACCCAACCCTCTTCCTGGCGTGACCGGATGAGCCCGTTACTCTATCTGGCCAACAACTGGATCAGCCGCATTGGTGTTCTTCTTGTAACGACCGCTGGCGTGCTCTGGCTCTTTCTTCTTCCTACCTACCTGCAAGGTCACGCGGGCAGCGCATACCTTGGCATTCTCCTCTTCCTGATCTTGCCGATGGCGTTTTTCGGTGGATTAGGCCTGATTCCGCTGGGAATCGTGGTCATGAGAAGACGGCATGCCGCGGAGGCAAGCACCCGCTTCGGGCTGCCCGTGCTGAGTTGGGCCAATGCCGATTTTCGAAAGCTCGCGATCTTCGTCGGGCTCGTCACTTTCGCCAATGTCGTGATTGGAGGCAACCTCAGCTATCGCGCACTGGAGCACATGGATAGTGTTCAATTCTGCGGTGCGACCTGCCACGTCGTCATGAAGCCAGAGTATGTTGGGTATCAAAACTCACCCCACTCCAAGGTGGAATGCGTCAAATGCCACATCGGACCGGGTGCCTCGTGGTTTGTCCAGAGCAAACTCTCTGGCGTCCATCAGGTGTTCGCCGTCGCTTTCAACACCTTCGAACGCCCGATTCCCACACCCGTCGCCAATCTGCGCCCCGCGCGCGAAACGTGCGAAGGCTGCCACTGGCCCGACAAGTACGGAGCCGACCGTCTCATTGTCCGCACACACTTCGGTGACGACAACGCGATGACGAAGAGCGTGCTGTTGATGAAGATCGGCGGCGGGAGTGTATCCGGCAAGGGCATTCATAGCGCCCATGTCGGCAAGGGCATCAACGTACGCTACGCCCATACCGACTATGCAAGACAGACGATCCCATGGGTGGAATACAGCCGCAACGGTGAGGTCCGCGAGTTTCTCGCCGACAAGGTGAAGAAGGAAGATGTCGCGAAAATGCAGATTCGCACCATGGATTGTGTGGATTGCCACACGCGCCCCAGCCATACGTTCACCACGCCCGAACGCGGGATTGATGGCGCAATGGCTTCCGGTGAGATTTCACTCGCTCTTGCATCCATCAAGAAGAACGCTGTTGAGATTCTGAAGCGCCCCTACCTTTCCACTGAACAGGCCGTCAAGGAAATCCCGGCCGCGGTCGCCGCGCTCTATCCGAATCAGAAGGCCGAAGCGGAGAAGGCAGGCAAAGCCATCCTCTCGGTTTGGGAGAAGAACGTGTTTCCCGAGATGAAAGTCACCTGGGGAACCTACATCAATAACATCGGCCACAACGACTTTCCCGGTTGCTTCCGCTGTCACGATGACGGGCATAAGACGAAAGACGGCAAGGCGGTCTCACAGGACTGCAACTCCTGTCACGCCTTGCTCGCGATGGAGGAAAGCGATCCGAAGGTCCTCAAGGATCTTGGCTTCGAATAGCCAGTCAAGACGCGCATCATCGGGCAAAGAAGCCGGCCGCGGTCCAATCGCGGAACCACTCGAACAATTGCGTATCGCGCAGTCGCGCACGGCAACAGGCCGTGGTCTGATCCACCGCATGTCCCAACGGTGTGCCTGCCACCAGGAACTTCAAAAGCGTGTATGCCGCGTGATCGAGCGGCATCTGCTGAAGCGCGTAATGCTCCCGGTAGATCGCCAGACGCGTGCGGCGCCGAGGTGGCGGTGTGGCATCCTCGGCGGTCAGATATTCGTGCGCTGGATACGACAGATCGACGAGCCGAAGAGCATCCACCGCGCGCAACCGCATCACTGGCCAGCGTTCGGGAGCGATCCGTTGGATGTCTTCGTTCTCCATTGGCGGTGTTTCGGCGGCATCGAAAACGAGAGTCATCGCGAGTTCCAATTCGGCGAGGTCTGAAAGGAACTGCCCGTTCCTCATCCTTGTTTGCGCACGCATGAACGCGGGGAAGTGATCGCCAAGACGATTCAATGTGTAGCTCCGCGAAGGATGGGCCGCAACGTAGCGTGCGGCGAGACGTGCGAACGGCTCGGAGCCCATTGCGCGCTGGACGCCGGGATAGTCGGATGCGAGAGCATCCTCCATTCGTAGCGGAAACATGTCGCGATAGATCGCCACTCGCTCTTCGGCGGTGAGCGACGCGGACGCCTTCACGATCCCGTTCGCGGAGAAGACGCAGTCCGCGCCGGTGATTGCATGCTGCATCCACTGCTGTGTTGGGCGAAGACGCATTTCAGGCAGCCCTCCTCCGGCCAGCAGCGAATCGTTTGGCTTTCAACACCTCCGCGTGCACGACATCGAACTCCGGAATGTCCTCATCCCACTCCACCAGCGTCGCGGCGCCGCCAGTCCGCTTCCGCGCAAGACGGTATAGCTTCCAAACTTCATCGATCACAGGCGCGCTGTGCGTATCGAGAATGTGCGTTCCTTTGTGTGTGTGCCCGGCCAGATGATACTGCACCACGCGGTCAGCGGGAATTCGCTCAATGTACCGCGCTGGATCGAAGCCATGATTGAACGCACTCACGTACACGTTGTTCACATCCAGCAGCAACGCGCAATCCGCCTCTTCCGCCAGTGCGGCAAGGAAGTCCCACTCCGTCCACGTTGAGGCTTCAAACTCGAGATACGTCGACGGGTTCTCCAGCACCAGCGGCCTCTCCAGAATTTCAGACGCCATTCGGACGCGGCGCACACAATGCTTCAGTGCCTCATCGGTGTACGGCATTGGCAGCAGATCGTGCGTGTTGAGCCCGTGAACGCCAGTCCAGCAGAGATGATCCGAGACCCATTTCGCGTTCAACGCCGAAGCGAGCGATTTGAGTTTCTTCAAGTAGCCGCGATTCAACGGATCGGTGCTGCCAATCGACATCGAAACGCCGTGAAGGACCACCGGATACCGCTCGGCAACCTGCTGCGCGATCCACAACGGCCGTCCTCCGGTGTCCATGTAGTTTTCCGAGAGGAGTTCGAACCAGTCGATTCGCGGCCACTTCGCGAGAATGTGCGCGAAGTGCGTACTGCGCAGGCCAATGCCAAAGCCGAGATCCGGCAGTCCCCAGCGGTTGGCCATACGACTACGATTTCACCGGAACCGCGCAACCACCCTTACCCTTGCACGAGTTCTTTCCCGCACAGCCGTTGTCGCCAGCCTTGCAGCCGCCCAGACCCTTGCATCCGTTCTGGCCTTTGCATGAATGCCGGGCTACCGTGGCGCAGCCGCCTTTCCCTTTGCACGAATTCTTGGCCGCACAGCCGTTGTCACCGGACTGGCACCCACCCATTCCTCGGCAGGAGTTGCGTCCCTTACAGACGTGCTTCTCCTTCACCTTCGCCGCGCGCTTCAGAACCTTCTGGTCCTGAGCCATCAACGCCGACCCAGCCGACAAGCCCGCGATCGCAGCCGCAAGGGCTTGATGAAACGCTCTACGATTCACTTCGGAATCCTCCTGGTGAATAGTACGGGGCTTGCGTTCGATCGGATTTCCAGGCTTTATCGAATCGGTGAAAAGGGCAGCGGCCGGAGCATCACGTTCGAGATGTTTGAGACGATCTCCGCATCGCTGAGACCGGGCGTCGCCCGCAACTTGGCCCATTCCGGATCCGCCAGGAATTTCACCCAGTTCTGCTCGCGTGCCGCAAGGTTGTCGTAGGCGAGCAGATAAATCAGGTTCGGCATGTTCCTTCCAACAATGGTCTCTCCGAAGAACACAGGCGTGAGTCCCACGCGGCGGAAGATCGCGATCTCGCCGCCTTCTTCGAACATGCCAATCTTCTTCTTCAGCGTGATGCGGCTGTTCGATTCATAGGTGCGCAATTCGAACACGCGCGCTGGGCGGTTCGCGCTCGTGGGCGGTACCTCCACGTTCGGCATGCTCTGGAATGCCCGAATGAGGCTCGTTTCGACGCGGGTATAGAGCAGGCCCTTCGCGTTGGCAGCCTCCGCTTCTTTCAGATACTGCTTGTCGGCGCCCAACTTCTCCATGGAAGCGTCCCACGCGCTGACGGAGCTGAAACTGGAAAGGATCGTCACGAACGGACCGTCGGGCGAGATGAGATTGGCGAATACGCCTTGCACCTTGCCACCCGCCCGTGTCAGTGCCGGCATGTACGACTGTCGCAGGAAGTCGCCCGTGCGCTGTGCCTGCATGTCCTGGCTGTTGCGAAGCTGTATGTAACGAAGCTCGAAAATCGATGGTGCATTCCCGGCGGCGGGCATGGAGGCGGCGGCCGCGGGAACCGCGAGTAAAGATCGGCGTCTGGTCATGACTCTCTGAATATACCCGAGCCGCGAATCGCTCCGGTCCTGGGAAAAACAGTCGAAAAATCTCTTGACGAAAGTCGTTGCAACGGATATGATTGGAAACGTGGCAGGCAAACTGGCAGACTCGATCAAGCAATCGAAGCCATTCAAGTCGCTCGAAGAGGAGGCTTACCTGAATCTCATTCGCGCTGCTGACCTGCTTCAACGCCAGGAAACCGCGCTCCTCGACGAGCATGGCATCTCTCACTCGCAGTACAACGTGCTTCGCATCCTCCGCGGCGCCGGTGCCGACGGGCTGGCTTGCGGTGAGATTGCAGGCCGCATGATCACGCACGATCCGGATATCACGCGCCTGCTTGACCGTTTGGAGAAACGGGGCTATGCCCAGCGTTCGCGAGAATCGAAGGATCGCCGTGTGGTGATCTCGAGAATCACCCGCGCGGGATTGGATGTCCTGCAGAAACTCGACGCTCCGGTCGCCGAACTGCACAAGCGAAACCTCGGGCACTTCGCACCGAAGGAACTTCGCGGTTTGATCGAACTATTGGAACGGGCGATTGAGGGGTTCCGCTAGTCCCTTTTCTTTGGCCTGTAAATCGTTGTAACGAATTTCGTTAAAAGATATAAAGGAGATTGAAACTCATGTGGAAGTACATCCTGCTCTCGGCATCGCTTGCAGCATCTCTCGCCGCGGCGCCAGCCAACTACGACATTGACTCGTCGCACTCCAACGCCCAGTTCACCGTTCGCCATCTCATGATTTCGAACGTCAAAGGCAGCTTCCAGAAAGTGACTGGCAAGGCCGTCTACGATCCGTCGAACCTTCCGGCGTCGTCGCTCGAAGCGGTGATTGACGTGACCACCATCAACACTCTGGAACCCAAGCGCGACGCCCACTTGAAGAGTCCCGATTTTTTCGATGCCGCGAAACATCCCACCATGACTTTCCGCTCCACGAAGTTCTACAAGGAAGGCGCGAAACTCAAGATCGCCGGTAACCTGACCATTCGCGGAGTGTCGAAGCCGGTGGTGCTCGATGTCGACGGCCCGACGGCGGAGATCAAGGACCCCTGGGGAGCCTATAGAATCGGCGCATCGGCCACCACCACCATCAACCGCAAGGACTTCGGCCTCACCTGGAACGCCGCGCTTGAGACTGGTGGTGTGGCGGTGGGCGAAGAGGTCAAGATCGCTATTGACGTGGAACTCGTGAAGCGCCAAGCTGCGAAGGCCGCTAGCGAGTAAGGACAATCTCCGCTGAATGCCCGAGTCCCGGTGGGTTCCGGCATCTGGAGGTTGACACTTTTGCGGTCTCCGGAGGGAAGCCTCCGGAGGTTCTACATTCTGCGAGATCCAACGGACGTGCACTGTAGCGCAGACCCCCAGGTCTGCCGCGTCCCCTCTCCAGGGGACGCCTCTGGGGCGGGAGCAGATGCCCGCTCGCAGCATCCGGCTCCGGCGCTGAAGGCTGAGCACTGAGCGCTGACGGCTACAGATAATCGTAGAAGCGCTTCTTCAGACGATCGAAGAGCACAATGCCGATGGCCAGCACCACGAAACTCACCAGGACCAGGTTCAGCATCAACGATGCCGCCGGTGCGCGCTCCTCCAGCAACACGTTGCGCAGTGCCATCACCACCGCGGCAATCGGGTTAAAGCGGTAGATCACGTGATACTTCTCGGGAATCTTGCTGAAGCCGTAGAAGATGGGCACAAGCCACAGCAGCACCAGATTCACTGACTCGACCACGTAGCGAACGTCGCGAACGTAAACGTCGATGGCCGAGAAGATGAGGCCCATTCCAATCACAAACACCACTTCCAGCGCGAGAATCAACGGCAGCCAAAGCCACAGCGTGCTGATCCCTTTGCCGAAGAAGAGAACCAATGTCAACAGCAGCGCAATCTGAATCATCAGGTGCACCGTGTTTCCGAGCACCGTCGAAATCGGCACGATTTCGCGGGGAAACCGCGTCCGCTTGATCAGAGAGGCGTTGTCGACCAGAGACCGCGTCGCCGTGCTCCATGCCAGCGTGAAGAAGTTGAACGGAATCAACCCGCACAGTACGAAGATCGGGTAGTTCGGCTCATTATTCGGAAAGATCTGCGTGAAGACGAAGGTGAGCACCGACATCATGATGATGGGATTGGCCAGCGACCATCCCACTCCCAGCGACATGTTGCGGTAGCGTATCCGAAAGTCCTTCAGCAGCAGGGTGCGGAGTACAAATGGGTAGTCGCCATCCCAGCGTTGTTCAATGGATCCGTTTGCAGCCACAACCTTCTTAGTCTAGCGCCCCGCGACCCGCTCGAAGAAATCGAGTGAGCGGCGCGCATTGCGCTGCCACCGGTAGTTCTGGGCCTTGTCCCTGCCTTGCGCGGCGCGGCGTTCGCGCAACGTGTCGTTCTCCAGCAAGCGCATCAACGCTGACTTGATTTCCGAAACACTCAACGGGTCCACCAGTTCCGCGCCCTCACCGGCGACTTCGGGCAACGACGAAACGTTCGACGTCACCGCGGCCACCCCGGCCGCCATGGCTTGCGCGAGCGGCAATCCGAACCCTTCATAGAGCGACGGATACGCGAGCACCAAAGCCCCTGCTGTCAGCCCCGGCAGTGCTTCTTCCGGAACGTAGCCAAGGTGCCGAACGCCTTGCGCACCGGCTGTGATGCGCCGCAGTGTATTTGCCGACGCCCAGCCGGCCGGTCCGGCAATCAGAAGTTCGTACTGCTCGCGGAGGTGCGGAGGCAGATCCAGCCACGCGTCCATCAGCCGGTCAATGTTCTTGCGCGGCTCAATGGTGCCGAGCGAAAGCACGTAAGGTTTTGTCAGGCCATAGAATTCCTTCACATGCAGAACATCGGCGACAGGCACACGAAAGTAAGCGTCGGGCACGCCCAAATGAATCGTCTCGATCTTGTCCTCAGGAATCCCGAGAATCTCGATTGCGTCGTGACGTGTGGACTCCGAGATCGCCATCAGACCGTCGGCCCTCTTCAGAATCTGCTCCGCGTACCACTGGTCCGCTTTGACGTTGGCGGCGGTGTGTACTTCAGGCATTTTGGCTGTCGTCAGGTCAAACACCGTGGCTGTGAGCTTCGCGTTCCGCGGCGCGTGATGCACTTGGTTCGATGCGTGAAACACATCGGCGCCTTGCATGAACCAATCGAGCGCGGCGCTTCCGGCCAGATTCACGCCATACAGGACGGCAAGCCTCGGATACGTGGCCCACAGAGGAAACATCGATCGTTCATGATCGAGCGCGCCAGTCTTTCCGATAAACGGAAACGCCCGCACCGCATCGTATCCCGCGATCTGCCGCATCGCCGTCAGCCAGTGATAGATATGGCTCTTTACGCCGGCGCTGCGCAGCAGCAAGGATGTTGCATCAATGATGACGCGCATCTAAAACGCCCCCGCCGGTGCTTCCATCGGCGGCTGGTTGCTGAACAGAAACTTCCCGCCGCTACTCTTCACTTCGTGCAGCATCTCACGGCCCACCAGTTTCTGAATCCGCGGAACCGACGGGCCCTCTACCAGCAGGTACCGGCGCCGCGTGTCCTTCCACAAACGCGCGAACGCTTCGTCGTCAACAAAGACATTCGGAGCGCCTGGCGCGTAGGAGCCGTATTCGAGATTGTTTACGCGGCCATTCAATAACAAGGCCCGCGTGTTCGCGTAGAAGAACACGGAGGAGAAGGCGTAATACTGGTTGTCAACGATCAACTCGCCGGGTTCGGCGGTGCGATACGCTTCAGCCAGTGCGCGTGAACCCAGATAGGGATCGAACGCCACCAGCGCCAGGCGCGCCGCATGGAAGAAAAGCACCATCATCAGCGCGTAGCATAGGAACGCGCGATCGTCCTGGCGAAAGAGCCAACCTCCCATCGATCCGATGAGAAACGCGATGCCCGCCACCACCAGCGGCACTTGCAGGTAGGCGAACGATGCGATGGTCAAGTCGCCCATGTGGCCCAGCGAGAGCGTGTAGGCCTCGGGATTTTGGGTCAACGCACGCGAGATGTCGCCGGGCGCCGGCAGACCGCGCACTTGCACAAGAATCGCGCCAACCACAAGCGCCGCCAACCCCGTGACCATCGTCAGCAACAGCCTGCCACGCAACACCCATATCCCCGGCGCCGACATCGCCGATGCGATCAGCAAGGCCAGCGCAGGATAGCTGGGCATCGAATAGTATTCCTGCGTGGTCGAGAACGTGAAGAACACCAGAATGAATCCGGCCCAACACAGCGCCAGCAGCCGCGCGCGTCCGGCGCGATCGTTCGGACGAAAGCTCAACTGCGGCACCGCCTGCAGGAACGAACTCCATGGAAACAACCACAACAAATGGAACAGCCAGAAGTAGAGCCGCGGCACGGTGTTGTAGTCGCGTGGATAGCGCATGTTGAGAAACCGGAACAGGTGCTCATTCAGAAAGTAGAACCAGAAGAAGCCATGATATTTTCCGCGCTCGCTGGCCATCGTCAGGTCGAAGTAAGGCGGATTGGCAAGCGTCGCCATCACGTGCCACGGTGCGGCGATCAGCAGGATGATCAGCGCCCCGCGCAGCGGCTTCAACTTGCGCCACGTCTCGCGCTCCGTCAACTGGTGCGTCACGCCAAGATAGAGCAGCGATGCCGCAACCGGGAACACTGCTGCAATGAGACCCTTCAGCAATAAGCCCACGCCGATGCTGGCTGCAAGCACGCCCGGCCACAACTCGCCGCCTTCCTCCAGGCTCCGCAACAACGCCCACATCGCGAGCGTCACCATCAGAGTCAGAATCGCGTCGGGGATTTGAATGCGCGTGAAGAGCCACAGGCCGACGCACGTCGATAGAATCAGCCCCGCATACATGCCCGTGCGCGAATCGAAGGCCCATGTGCCGAAACGCATCGTCACCCAACACAGCAATACCGTGCACAGTGCCAGTGGAATGCGAGCCGCCCAATCCGACACGCCGAACACCGAGTAGCTCACCGCCATCATCCAATAGATCAGCGGCGACTTCTCCAGGTATGCGACGCCGTTCAGGCGCGCCGTCACCCAATCGCCCGACTCCAGCATGTTGCGCGCAATCTGCGCCTGCACCGCGTCCACGTCGTCCATCAGGCCCGGCGGACTCACAATGCAGCCGAAGAACACGGCGATCGCGGCTACGAGTACTACTAAGGATGAATTCCCCATTTTCGAATCCAAAGAAACAGTATGAGCAATCCCCACAGGTGGTAGCCAAGGTTGGCCTTGCGTTCGAAGTGCAACTGGAACAAGCGCTGCAACTCGGTCCACTCCATACAGCCGGTGCCGCGCACAGCCTCCCGGTTCACAACGTCTAACAGCATATTCCGCAACGGGCCGCGGAACCATTGATGCGTGGGAATGTCGAAACCTTCCTTCTTCCGGTGAAGAATGGAGGGCGGCAGCTTGTCGCGCATCAGCTCCCGCAAGATAACTTTCAGTTTTGACCCGTTCACTTTCATTTTTTCAGGAAGTGACGCCGCAAACTCCACAATTCGATGATCGAGGAACGGCGGACGCACCTCCAGCGAGTGCGCCATGCTCATACGGTCGCACTTGTAGAGGATGTCATCGGGCAGGTAGCAAAGCTGATCGAGCCACAAATAGCGGTTCAGCGCACCGGCGGTTCGGGCTTCTTCCGGCACCAGCGATTCCAATTTTGCGCCGCCATGGCCGTTGTTCGGAAGCAGCCGCGCGCGCTCCGCCGCACTGAACGTGCCGTTCCAGAAGAGGTGCGCCGCATCGGCACTCAACAGCGAGCCCGCAAGAAAGCGCTTCGCCTTGTACTCGAAGCTGATTTTTTCGTCCGATGCCGGCAGCACTTGCAGCATGGCCAGGCCGGCGCGCCGCAGTGGCGCGGGCACAACGCGCATCTTGCTCGCATAGCGATCCGCGAGATACGTGTAGTAGCCGCCGAACAACTCATCCGCGCCTTCGCCGCTCAACGCGACCGTCACATGCTGGCGCGTCATCTTCGAGAGAAACCACACCGGAAGCGCGCCTGCGTCGGCGCTGGGCTCATCGGAGTAGTGCGCGATCTGCTCGATCGCATCCACGATGTTCTCCGCCGGGTTGAGATCGAATTCGTGATGATCCGTGCCGTAGACGCGGGCGGCTTCGCGAAAGTAAGGGCTCTCATCAAAACTCCGGCCCTGAAACGACACCGAGAATGTCTTCAGTTTCGGGACTTCCTGCGCCGCGTAGTGCAGTACCGTGGAGGAATCGAGCCCGCCGCTTGCCCATACGCCCAGCGGCACATCGGAGATCAAATGCTCGCGAATCGAGTCTCGCAGGAGCGCATCGAGTTCTTCCTTTGCGCTGTCCAGGCTTCGCGGCTGCTCGCGAAATCGCAGAGTCCAATATGATTCGACCCGCTCAGCGCCGTCGCGCCATTCGAGCCAGCAGCCCGGCTTCAGCTTCTCGATGCCTTGCGCCAGCGTGTGCGGGTGCGGAATGTAGTTCAGCGAAAGATAGTATTCCAGGCCCGTCTGGTTGAGCTTGCGAGGTACGGAGGGATGTCCGAAGATCGCCTTCAGTTCCGAGCCGAAGTGCAAATCACGTCCGCGCCTGTAAAGATAGAGCGGCTTGATTCCCATGCGGTCGCGAGCGAGCACCAGGCGCCGGTTGGATTCCTGCCACAGCGCCGCGGCGAACATTCCGCGCAGTTTGGCGAAGCATCCGGTGTCCCATTGGAGGAACGCGCGCAGTACCACCTCTGTGTCACAACGGCTGCGGAAGCGATGCCCCAACGTCTCCAGTTCCTCACGCAACGCCGCATGATTGTAGATCTCGCCATTGAACACGATCACCGTGCCGCCATCCTCGGAGCGGATGGGTTGGTCGCCGCCGGCAATGTCGATGATGCTAAGACGCACCGCCCCCATCGAGATCCACTGTGACCGGAACACTCCCTGCTGATTGGGACCCCGGTGGATGATGGACTGCGTCAGAGATTCAATGAGGCTGGGTGGCGCTTGTTGATCAAGCGTAGTAAAACCGGCAATGCCGCACAAGATATTGTCTTTTTCGAGTGGTTCTCTTCGATGAGTCTACCATGATGCGCTAGACTGGCATAAACAGGAGATGTTTCATACATGCGGACCGTCGCAGTGGTTCTGATTCTCAGCTTCTTGCTTGGCGGCCTTGTGTTCGCACAGGGCAACAGAGACGACGATCGTATCTACGATCAAGTGCGGCTGCGCCTTGCCAGTAATCCCGATGTGAAGGGTGGCGCCATTGAAGTGAAAGTGGAAGAGGGCGTTGTCACGTTGATTGGCAAGGTACGCACGGACAAGGCCAAGAGCAAAGCGGAGAGCCTGGCAGGCAAGGTGAAGGGCGTGAAGAAAGTAGTCAACCAACTGATGGTTGCGCCCACGTAGTGAAGTTCGCGCCGCGTTCATCAGCAGGCGATATCAATCACGGGGACTCCGCATGTCGAAATATGAGCTTACCAAGTCAGTAGAAGCGCGCAAGGTGAGCAAGCGCACCGGGCAGCCTACCAACGATCCACCGGCCACCATACCCTACGGGGCCATTCTCGAGAAGGTGGAATTCTCCGGCGACGCCGTTCGATTCGTATACCTGGTGGAGCATTATCAGGCCAAGGCCGAGCATGTGAAGGGGGCATTGACGCCTCTTGGGGGAGCGCCGGAGCCCGCGGTGCTTGCTGCCGCGTCGGCAGCCGCGGAGTTGCCAGCGACCGTCGCGGCCGCCAAAGTGGAAGTGCCCGCGGAGCCGGCGAAGCTGATGTTTCAGAAGCTGTCGAGCAACATCGCACTCTATCGAGCGAGCATTCCCGGTGGCTGGCTGGTGTCGAACGCCGCGGGGTCGGCGACGTTCGTGCCGGACGCGGCCCACTCGTGGGATGGATCGTCCCAAGAGTAGCTACGCCTGCTCCAACGTTTTCACGTGCGCGGTGACGGCCGGGCCGATGCCATCAAGGTTGTAGCCACCCTCCAGCACTGATACGACGCGTCCGCCGCAATGCTTATCGGCGACTTCCAGCATCAGGCGCGTC
>JAEUQE010000909.1 GCA_016789785.1 Bryobacterales bacterium | reverse complement strand
AAGCTGGCCAGCAGCGAGCAGCAATCTTCATTGACTTCCCACGGTGGAAGCAGCATTGGCTCGAAGCGGTTTTCCAGTTGATCGTCCGAGCGGATGGCGAGATACGCCTCGCGCGTGCCAACACCGACCAGCGGGATACGCAGCTCGTTGCCGAGAAAGCGCAGCAGGTTGAGGAATTCCCGCCGGTTGACGCTGTTGCCGGCCAGGACGTTGTGCAGTTCGTCGATCACCAGCATGCGCACGCCGACCTTGCGCAGCAGTACCAGCGCCAGTTGCTCTATTTCCGGCAGCCGTGGGCGCGGTCGCAATGGTGCACCCATCGCCGCAAGCAGCGCGACGTAGAAGCGGATCACCGACGGCTCGGACGGCATCTGCACGACCAATACCGGGATGTGCTCCTGGTCGGCGTCGGAGCTGGCCGGGTGGGTGCGGCGGAACTTCTCGACGATCATCGACTTGCCATTGTTGGTCGGGCCAACCAGCAGCAGGTTGGGCATGCGTTGCTTGTTTGGCCACGCATAAAGGGCTTCCAGCCGGTTCAGCGCCTCGACTGCGCGCGGATAGCCGATCCAGCGGTCGGCGCGAAGGCGCTGGATGCGCTCGTCCGCCGGAAGACGGGCCAAGCCCTGGGCCGCCGGCAGCAGGTGGGACAGGTCGATGATGGGATATTCGTCCAC
>JAEUQE010000908.1 GCA_016789785.1 Bryobacterales bacterium | reverse complement strand
ATCATCGCGGGGATGTACGAACGGGACGGCGGAGAGATGAAGTGGCGGGGCGAATCCGTCAACTTTGCCAACCCGGTGGAAGCGGCGAAATGCGGCATAGCGATGGTACACCAGGAAAGTTTGTTGGCGCCGCATTTAACCGTAGCGGAGAACATATTTCTGGGCCGGGAGATGTCGAACCGGTTTGGACTGGTGGACCGCGGGGCGATGTTCGACCGGGCGCGGCGGCTGATTGAAGAGCATCATTTTCCGCTGAAAGCGGAATGGAAAGTGGAGAGGCTGAGCCCGGCGGGCAAGCAACTGGTGGAGATTTGCCGGGCGATTGAGCACGGGAGTTCGTTGTTGATTTTCGACGAGCCGACCTCTTCGCTGTCCGAAGCGGAGACGCACGAGGTGTTCAAGATTGTGCGAACACTGCGAGACCGGGGAACGGGTGTCATCTACATTACGCACCGAATGGATGAGTTGCGCTCGGTGGGCGATAAGGTGACGATTCTGCGGGACGGCGAAACAGTGCATTCCGAATCGATGGCGACGCTATCGACACGGAACATGATCCGCTACATGGTGGGGCGCGAGGTGGCGTCGCTGTATGTGCGCGAACCTGTGCCACCCGGCAAGGAGATGCTGCGGGTGCATAACCTGACCTCGCCGCCGGCGGTGAAAGATGTGTCGCT
>JAEUQE010000907.1 GCA_016789785.1 Bryobacterales bacterium | reverse complement strand
GTAGGTATCGACCGCCTTGTCCTTGTCCGCCACCTGCAGACCGATCTCATCGGTTGCACCGTAGGTCGTGCCGGCATTGACGCCACCGCCGGCGATCCACTGGGTATAGCCCCACGGGTTGTGGTCGCGGCCGCTGCCGCTCTCGCCCCAGGAAGTGCGACCGAACTCGGAGGCCCAGACCACCAGCGTCGAATCGAGCAGGCCACGCGCCTTCAGGTCGGCGAGCAGGCCGGCAATCGGCTTGTCGACCATCCGTGCCTGCACGCCGTGGTTGCCGTCGAGGTCGTTGTGGGCATCCCAGCTGCGGCGCTCCTGGTCGGAAATATTGTCCGGATGGCCGGACACCACCTGGACGAAGCGCACGCCGCGCTCGACCAGCCGGCGGGCGCGGAGCAGTACCTGACCGTAGCTTTCGCTGGTCTTGTCGTCGATGCCGTACAGCTTCTTGGTCGCTTCCGACTCACCGCTCAGATCGACGGCTTCCGGCGCCGCGCTTTGCATGCGGTCGGCCAGTTCGTAGGATTGCAGGCGGGCGCGCAACTCGGTGTCTTCCGGACGCTGGGCGGCGCCGAGGTTGTTCAAGGTCTTGAGCAGGTCGAGCGAACCGCGCTGCTGGGCGGCCGAGCGCAACTCCGGACGCTCCAGGTAGAGGATGGGCGAATCGCCCGGGCGGAACG
>JAEUQE010000906.1 GCA_016789785.1 Bryobacterales bacterium | reverse complement strand
GAAAAATCTTGCGCCGTGAGAACGTCCGCGTTCTGGCTTCCGCCAGCATGACCGGATCGCCCTCGTTATCGATATCGCCGGGATAGGCGTCGATTTCATCCAGAAACAAATACCGGACGGGCATGGAGCGCAGGCCGACCGCGCTGTTCGCGCCCGTCAATACCAGGACGCCGCCCTGAAACTCCTTGGTCATGATCGTATTGCCGCTGTCGCGGGCGCGTGGCGGTTTTATCCGCTCCCGCAGGACAGGGCTTTCATCAATAAGCGGCTCCAGCCTTTGCTTTGATGTCCGCTTCGCCATTTCGACCGTGGGCAGAACGGAAAGCATCGGCCCTGGTGCATGATGGATCACATAGCCGATCCAGTTATTGCCGCACTCGGTGGCTCCGAGCTGGGAGCCTTTCATAAAAACAACCCGCTCGACAAGCGAGCGGGGGGAGAGGCAATCCATGATCTCGCGCAGATAAGGCGTTCGGCTTGTTCGCCATGGGCCTGGCTCTGAGGCTGATTTCGTGGACAGCCGCCTGTGTTGATCTGCCCATTGGGACACCGTCAGCAAAGGATCTGGCTTCAGGCCACGCCGGAAGGCCGTGCCATAAATCAATTCGGCGTTGTTGTTTTGCATTCATCATAAGGATTATTAGCGATTGTCAGGGAATGATCATTCTGGCCGGAACA
>JAEUQE010000905.1 GCA_016789785.1 Bryobacterales bacterium | reverse complement strand
ACTGCTGCCGGCATGCAGCTTGTCGAGCAGGGCAAGCTGAAGCTGGACGAGCCGATCGGCAAATTGCTGCCCGATCTCGCTTCGCCGCAAGTGCTGGAAGGTTTCGACGCTGGCGGCAACCCGAAAACGCGCCCTGCCAAGAGCCCCATCACGCTGCGCCAGCTGATGACCCACACCGCCGGCTTTGCCTACGACATGTGGAACGGCGACATGGTGAAGTACCTGGAGAAGACGGGAACGCCGGGCATCATCAGCTGCCTCAACGCCGCGCTGAAGACGCCGCTCGCGAGCGATCCCGGCACGCGCTGGGAATACGGCACCAACATCGATTTCGTCGGCAAGGCGGTCGAGGCCGTCAGCGGCAAGAAGCTCGACGCCTATCTGCGCGAAAATATCTTCGCGCCGCTCGGCATGAACGACACCGCCTTCAAGATCAGCGACTCCATGCGCAAGCGGCTGGTCGGCATGCATGCGCGTGCGCCTGAGGGCCTCGGGCCGTTCCCGTTCGAGATGGAGCAGAACCCGGAATTCCACATGGGCGGCGGCGGACTCTACGGCACCGCAGCCGACTACATCAAGTTCACCCAGATGATCCTCAACAAAGGCAAGGGCAACGGCAACCAGGTGCTGAAGCCCGAGACCGTGGGGCTGATGGGCCAGAACAACATCGGCGCGCTC
>JAEUQE010000904.1 GCA_016789785.1 Bryobacterales bacterium | reverse complement strand
GGCGATGTATCTCGCGGCGGCAGGCGTCGGGAAACTGACGCTCATCGACGATGACGGCGTGTCGCTCTCCAACCTGCAGCGGCAGATCCTCTACCGCACCACGGATGTGCAGCAACTGAAGGCGCTGGTCGGACGCGATTCGCTTGCCGCCCTGAATCCCGGCGTGGAAATCACGCCCTTCGCTGTCGAGCTGGATGCGATGAAGGCGGAGCGCCTGCTTGCCGGCGCCGATGTCGTGCTCGAAGCCGTCGGTGCAACTGAGCCCATCAAGACCGCCATCGCCGTCGTCCGCAAAGGCGGCACCGTCACGCTGATCGGCAACATCACCCCGAAGATCGATCTCAACCTGCAGGCCGTTGTCACACGCGAGATCCGTCTGCAAGGCACCTGCGGCTCCTGCGGCGAATACCCCGCCTGTATCGACCTGCTCAGCCGCGGCCTGGTGAAAGTGGAACCCTTCATCAGCGCCAAAGCCCCGCTGGCCGAAGGAGCAAGCTGGTTCAACCGGCTCTACAACCACGAGCCCAACCTGATGAAAGTGATCTTGCAGCCGTAGGCCGCATCTGAGGAGACACACAACATGAGTTCCCCATTCTTCGACCTCACCGGACGTGTGGCCGTCGTCACCGGCGCCAGCCGCGGCCTCGGCCAGTATTTCGGGCGCGCCCTGGCCAAAGCC
>JAEUQE010000903.1 GCA_016789785.1 Bryobacterales bacterium | reverse complement strand
ACTGGAACGCCATCTCGCACCCCGACGACCTGCCCGAGGCGCTGCGCCGCCAGGTGGCGCACTGGAAGGGACAGACGCCGCTGTACGAGATGGAGATGCGCGTGCGCCACCAGCAGGGCCACTGGATCTGGCTGCGTGCCAGCGGGCGCGTGGCGCGCCGCAGCGCCAGCGGGCGTGCGCTGGACATGCAGGGCATCATGCTGGACATCAGCGCTTCGCGGCAGGCGCAGCAGCGGCTGGAAGACAGCGAGCGCCGCTTCAGGCTGTTTGCCGCCAACGTCGACGAAGGCGTGGTCGTGGCCGACAAGGGCATGCTGATCGACGCCAGCGAGGTGTGGCTGGCGATGATGGGCCTGAAGGCGGAGCAGGCGCTGGGCCGCCCGGTGCTGGACTTCACGGCCCCGCACGCCCGCGCCGAGGTGCGCTCGCGCATCGAGCACGGCGACGAGCGGCCGTACGAATCGGAACTGATGCGGACCGACGGCAGCTGCTTCCCGGTGCTGCTGCGGGGGCGCGCCATCACCTTCGAAGGCCGCGCCGCGCGGCTGACCACGGTGCTGGACATCACGCAGCGCAAGCAGTTCGAAAACGAACTGCGCCTGGCACGCGAGGCCGCCGAACGTGCCAGCCAGGCCAAGAGCCGCTTCCTGGCCAACATCAGCCATGAGATCCGCACGCC
>JAEUQE010000902.1 GCA_016789785.1 Bryobacterales bacterium | reverse complement strand
CAACCCAAACGCCAGGGAAGATCACCAGCATCTGGATCGTGTTGAGAGTTTGCCAGGCCGGCGAGCGGGGCACGTGGCTGCCTTTTGCTGCCTCCAGCAAAGCAGGAACAAGGAACAGCAGTCCGGCGGCCAGTTCGGAGAGCCCGTCCACCGACCAGGCACGCTGAATGCGGCGTTGCGCATCGAGTAAGGGATCGTTCATGGGATACCTCTAGGCAAACTAGTCTGTATAGCAAACCAGTCTGTGTCTCGCCTCCTGCTGTCAATAGGTTCCTAGCCAAGCACCGGCTGAATCACTTGCCCGTGTACGTCGGTCAGCCGGAAGTCCCGCCCACCGAAGCGAAAGGTCAGCCGCCGATGGTCAATGCCGAGCAGATGCAGAATCGTGGCGTGGAGGTCGTGGATCGTGAGAATGCCTTCGATCGCGCGGTAGCCGTATTCATCGGTCTGACCGTAGATCATCCCTCTTTTCACTCCGCCGCCCGCCATCCAGAGGGAAAAGCCCGAAGGGTTGTGGTCGCGCCCGTCCTTACCCTGGGAGAACGGGGAGCGTCCAAACTCTCCGCTCCAGAGGACGAGCGTGTCCTTCAGCAGGCCGCGGGCTTTCAAGTCCTTGACCAGCGCTGCGATCGGTTGATCCACAACAAAGGCATTCGCCGCGTGGTTTTCTTGCAGCTTGTT
>JAEUQE010000901.1 GCA_016789785.1 Bryobacterales bacterium | reverse complement strand
ATGGCCGATTCCCAATCGATGCGAGCGCGCCCGGGGGCGCAGAGATCCGGTGTGGAGCGTGGCGGTGGCGGTGGCGGCGGCGGCGGGCGCATTCATGGCAGGACCATTCATCGTGTCTTGCGCAGATCGCTTTCCACCACGCCGTCCTTGAGGCGGATGACCCGATTGGCGCGTTCGGCGACTTTGTCGTCGTGGGTGACCAGGACGACGGTTTTGCCCTGACCGTGAAGGGCATCGAAGATCTCGAGGATTTCGACGCCGGATTTGCTGTCCAGATTGCCGGTGGGCTCGTCGGCGAGAATCAGGAGGGGTTCGTTGACCAGGGCGCGGGCAATGGCCACCCGCTGCTGTTGGCCGCCCGACAATTCGAACGGTTTATGTTCCAGCCGATGTCCGAGGCCGACGCGACGAGCGAGGTCCTCGGCGCGGGTGCGGCATTCCGCTTCGGAGATGCCCTGGTAGAACAACGGGACTTCGATGTTCTCCACCACAGAGAGCTGCTGAACCAGGTTATAGGACTGGAAGACGAACCCGATGCGGGTGCCGCGAATGTCGGAGAGCGTGTCGTCGTCGAGTTGCGAGACATCGTCGCCCCCGAGGAAGTACCGGCCGGTGGTGGGGCGATCCAGGCAGCCGAGCAGGCTGAGGAGGGTGGACTTTCCACAACCGGACGGCCCCATGA
>JAEUQE010000900.1 GCA_016789785.1 Bryobacterales bacterium | reverse complement strand
CATCACCAACGCCCAGGCCTACCTGCGGATCATGGAGGGAGGGAAGGGTTCATTCGACCATTTTCTATGGAAACACGTGGACCACACCCCCGTGGTGAACCGATGGAAGGAGCTGAAGCAGATCCCTGCCAGCACACCGCTGTCCGATGCCGTGAGCAAGGACCTGAAGAAGGCCGGCTTCAGCTTTGTGGGCACCACCATTGTCTATGCCTTCATGCAGGCCGTGGGCATGGTGGATGATCACCTGGTATCGTGTTGGCGACGGACGGGAGATCGGTGAATGGCGAATGGTCATCGGCGAACGGGCCAGAGCTCGGTGCCCATTCACAAGCTCCCATTCACCTGCGTTCCTACCTTTCCACCATGCCCGGCCCCGTCACCACCACACGCATCATCCGCCATGAGAACGGCGCGTTCCAGGATGCCGACGACATCCTGGTGACGGAGGAGCCGTTGGAGATCCGACTCGGCCATGGACCACTGGATGGTCGCAGGGAGTTCCGCCTGAGCGTGACGATGCGCACACCGGGACATGATGCGGAATTGGCGCTTGGCTTCCTGTACACGGAGGGCATCATCGCATCGCCCGATGAGCTGCTGCGCGTGGAGCATTGCGCCAATGTGAAGCCCGAGGAACGCGGCAACGTGGTGCGCGCCGAGCTGCGGCCCGAGGTGGAGATCGATGCTGCG
>JAEUQE010000008.1 GCA_016789785.1 Bryobacterales bacterium | reverse complement strand
TCTCGGGTGGCACTTCGCCTTCGCGAACCGCGATTCCGATGGAAGCAAGGAAGCCAATGATCGCGGCCGTCTCGCTCACGGCAGCACAACCATCGACGTGCGGGGGAATGCGAACTTGCGGCCAACTTCGTCAATCACGTTTACCTGGCAGACATAGTTGCCCGCGGGCATCTTTGCCAGGGGCACCTGAAACTGCAACGGCACCGTGCTCGCGCGGGTCTTCAACACGTCCTGCATCGAGACCGGTGCCGATTCAAACGCCTTCCGCTTCCCGCGGTAGAAGGCCAACGTTGCGGAGATGTTCGGTGGCGCTCCCTCTCCATCCACTGCCGCGCCATACGTTTCGAGGTACACGTAGAGATTCTGATCGCGCCGGAACACGCGGGTGATGCTCGGCACCAACTTCTGGCCATCCTGGATCAATGGATTTGCCGCGAGCACCTTCTTCTTATTTGACGCGCCACCTACGGCCGCATTGAGTTTCTCGCGCTGGCTCGCCAACACTACCGAACTCACCCGCAGATCCTGCGTTTGAGAGTCGAGGTCCGGGATGGTGAGCCTGGTCTCAAAGGTGCCCATCTTTCCCGTCTGGTTTTCACGCACCAGGAACTTCAGCCGGTACTCACCCGGCGCGAGTGTGAATCCAGTGTCATATTGCAGGCTGCGCTTGTTCAGTTGCTCCGCTTCCGTCTCGCTCAACTTCACTCGAATGCCGTCACGCACCGAACCTGCGATCTTGCCCTTGAGATCACGCACTTGGCCAATGAAGTCAAACTCTGTTGTGCCCGACGCGCCTTTGCGCGCAAGCTGCACGGCTGACCCTGGAATCTTCATCGCCACCGGCACGAAGTACTTCTCGCGGGTAAGCCGGAAGTAGTTGGCCTCGAGCGCCAGCGGCAAATCGGTTACTGGATCGCCGAGCATCAGCGCATCCTGCAGTTGCGCCTCCTTGTCTGACTCTGTGAACTTGCCGAAATCCTTCGGCGCGAAATAGCCGCTGCGATAATCGAGCTTCGCCTGTTGCTGACCTGCAAGCTTTACCTGCACACGGCGAAAACGGCCGTCGCGCGCGGGATTGGTGCTGTAGTAGCCGATGATGTAGTAACTGCGAATGTCCTGTTGGGCTTGGACAATGCCGAGCGCAAGATCGTTCGAATCAAGAAACGATTTGCCGCCCGTGTCAGCCGCAAGCGTGGCAAGTGTTTCCTGCTGATTGTTGAACTTCTCCCGTTGTTGCCGCTGCGCTTGCCCGCTGAACATGCTGGTGCCGCGCGGCGCAGCCTTACTTGCATCCCCACCGGGAATCGACGCTACGAGTCCGCGCGTATCCACTGGATAGAACGAAACGTTCGCGCGCACCGCGGCATTCACTGTGGATCGGAGTTGCGACTGATTCTCCGCTCCGGTCTTGCTCACGCCGCTTGAGAAGTACACGAGCGCCTTTCGCTCCGGCAGCGCGGCGAGCATGCGCGTGGCCGATTCCAGCGCATACAACTTGCGATCGGTGTTGAAGATGTTGAACTCCGTCTCGTCTCCCGCGAACGCGGCATTCGTTTCTTCACCCGACTCCGCATCTTCTCCCTCGGCCGCGAGTTCGCTCGCCTGGCCAACCAGAAATCCGTTCACCACTTCCTTCAGCCGTTCACGATCATCCGTGAAATCCTGCTCCACCTTCAGAGCCGAACCGAACGTCATGATCGATACCAGATCCGCGGGGCTCATCTTCTTGTCGATGAACTCAAGCGCTGCTTTGTTGGCGCGGTGTTGATCGGCGGGAGGCATCGACGAGAAGTCAAAAAACATGACAAGCAGCCGCCTATCCTGATACCGGACGCGCCCAGGCTCGGCAGTGCTGATTCCCTGTTGCTTCCCCTGCTGGACGGGGATCGTCACCGGCGCTGGTTCCGCGGCAGGCACCACCGGCACGATGGGCGCGATCCGCTGGTACTCGAAGACAGAAATTGTCTGTGGCTTACCATCTTCCAGAACGATGAAGTCTTCCTTTTTGAGGCCCGTCACTTCCTTGCCGGATCGATCACGTACGGTGACATCCGTGACCACGAGAGTGGTCTCCGTGCGGAATACGACCTCTTGCGCGGTGGCAGCAAGCAGGAATAGCAGAATGCCGAGTGATCGCATTTAGAACCTCAGGCGCAACGTTGCGGACATGCTGCGCATCTGCCCGACGGAGGTGGGCAGCCCATAGTCTGATGCGTTGATCACGGTGCCGAGACCGTTGTAGTTGGGATGATTCGGCAAGTTCTGGCTCTCCACGCGGAACTCCAGGCGCCGGCGCTCGTTGAGTTGGAAGGAACGGCCGATGGACGCATTTAGCACGATTCGTCCAGGACCCGGAATGGTGTTGCGGCCCGCATTCCCGAAGCGCCCGGTCGGTGGAATGACAAACGCGGTGGTATTGAAGAAACCATCGCCATTGACAACGGGCAGTCCCGAGGCATCCGCCCGTCCCGCGCCCACAACACCGGTGCCCGCCGCATCCGCCTGATTGCCGAGAACGCGAGCCGTGCGCGGAGTTCCCGAGCCCGCAGTGAATCCTCCGGTGAAATTCCAGTTGCGCAGCAACGCGCCGGCAACACCCATCGCGCGAAATCGTCCGCGCTCATCCACCGGAGATTGCAGCATGTAGAAGAACGCGAGCGTATGGCGCTGATCGAAGCTCGAAAGGCCGCGCTCCGCACGCAGGTCTCGATCATTCTGGGCAACGGTTTGTCCTCCGCCTCCACCGAAGCTGGATGCGTTGTCGATGGACTTCGCATAAGTGTAGACGGCGTTCGCAGAGATGCCTCTTGCGAAGCGCCGCGTGACGCGCGCCTGTCCCGCATGATAAATGGAGTTGCCTTCCGCGCTTTGAAACTGAAAGCCCACGGCGTTGCCAATCAGACGACGTTGTTCCGAAGTGAGCGGCGAACCTGGTGCGGCGCGATTCGGGGATCGCACAATGTCGAGCCGGGTGCCCTTCGTGCCGAGATAGCCAAGTTCGAAGACGAACTGCCGCGACGTCGTGTACTGCCATGCCAGATTCCACGTCTGCCCGTAGCCGACGCGATAGCCTCGATCCACAGCGAACGTGTTGCGAATCGCCTGCTGCGCACGTTCGGCAAAGCCATTTTGAATTGTCAGAGGCCTTGCGGTGCTGGTGGTCAGCGTCGCCGTGTTCGCGAACGGTGGTTGTGCCGCCAGACGCTGTGGAAACTGATTGTAGACCGCTCCATTGAAAAACACACCGTAGCCTGCCCGCACCAGCACCGGACGCTTCGGCGAAGGGCGCCATGCGATGCCGATGCGCGGCGACACGTTGTTCGGATCGGTATCGACAAGGCCCTGGGGAAACACGCCCGAGTAAGGCCCGGATTGTCCCGGTGTCACTGGCGCCACGCCGCTGAAACCAGGCGCGATATCCAGGTTCGCGATCTGGTCGTACTTCTCGCGATACGGTGTGAAGTACTCGTAGCGCATACCCGCATTGATTGTGAGATTCGACTGCACTCGCCAATCATCCTGCAGATACGCACTCAAAACCGTGGCCCGGAAGTACGTGTTCGAGCCTCCAAACCGGATTGAACTCGACTGCGGAAGCCCCAGAAGAAAGTCCGCGAAATCGAACCCGGTGTTCGCGAGCGGCTGTCCCTGGCTGGTGAGCCCGCTCGTGGCCAGTCCACTGAATGTGAAAGTGCCGCGCCCGTTCTGGTCGGTACGCTGATTCAATTGAATCCGCCGAAGATCACCGCCAGCAGTCACCGTGTGTCTGCCGCGGATCACCGTCCAACCATCGCTGATGCTCACTGTCTGATCGCGGCGAAGAATCGGGTTCGCATCCGTGAGATCGCCGAAATTCGTGAAGTTCAGCGTTGGCGGGCCAAAGTTGATCGGATCGCGCGCCACCCCTTGGATGCCGAGCGCTCCAGCGACATCGCTCTTGAAGGCGAAGAACGGCACGGTCTCACTGCGATTCCGGCTGTAGTTAATGCGAACGTTGTGGATCGTGGTGCGCGTGAAGTTGTGCGTCCATCCAAGATTCGCACTCTGCCCGAGTCCATCGATCTCATCGCGATATCCGAACAACTGCACGTTTTGATTGTCACGATTCTGCGTGGTGAAGCCGCCATCGAAACGGTTCTTCGTGCCAAGGCTGTGGTTGATGCGGACGCTCAGCTCATTGCGATTATTCGGAAACGAAGTGACAAGTTGATAGTTCTGCACAACGCCGGGCTGGTTGGGAGGAAGGACGAAGTCCAGCAAGCCTCGAGCCGCTGGATCCACGCGGCTCATCGGGATTCGCTGATTCGGAAACGGCTGCCGGTTCAGAGGATCATAGACAGTGACTGGTCCGCGCGAATAGGACTGCGAGAAATCGCCGCCGCGCTCAAGCAAGCTTGGCACCGTGGCGACATCGCTCGATGGGTTGCGGCTGCGGTTGCCGGAATAGTTCACGAAGAAGAATGTGCGGTCACTCTCGATGATCTTCGGAATGTGAAGTGCGCCGCCGATCGCGAGATTGAAGCGCGCCGTCGCGAATGAGGGCTTCGGCATGAGTTGGCCTGTGAGTGAATAAGGCCGCGCGTCGAACGCGGAGTTGCTGAGCGAGAAGGAAGCCATGCCTCGGATTGCATCGCGTCCGCGCCGCCGTCGATTGCCGAAGCTGGCCTCGCCACGCCGTGCAGCCGTCCTTCGCGCGGCGCGCGCGGCTTGCTCTCTGCGCGAACCGGCCGGTCCGCCGCCAGGTCCGCCTCTGCCTCCAAATCCACCCGGCGGTCCGCCTGGACCTCCGCCAAAGCCGCCTCTACCCGCAGTCGCTCCTCCGCCTGGAAATCCGCCAGGTCCACCCGGACCAGCGCCAGGCATTCCGCTGCCGGGAATTCCAGCGCCGGGCATACCGCCCGGACCACCAAACGCGCCGGGAGGGCCGCCTTCCCCGGGACGCCCAAAACCTTCGCCCGGCCGCCCCTCACGTCCGAACGGATCACCTCTCTCCTCTGTGCGCAGACCCTGACTCAGGCTGCCATTTACAAGGAACGCTTCGTCGGCATTCGAAGGATCGGCCGCCGCGGGAGAAGGCTCGGGCATCGCCGACGCTTCCTGCAATTGCTGTTCGGTCTGCGAGAGATCCACACCCTGAAACCCCGGCCGTTGCAGGCCAGGACGCGGTGTCGCGCGTGCAACCGGTCTCCGGCGCGGACTTAACTCCAGTCCAAACTCGACCGGTACTCCCGCTTCCACTTCCTTCGTCTGCGAGACAAATCCGAACATTCGCACTTCCACCGACCACTTCCCCGTGTGCGCCGGCTCGAATGTGAATTGGCCCGACTCATCCGTCACCGTCGTCAGCTTTTGCTGATCTGAAACCGACGTGGCACTCACGGCCGCACCAGGGACCGGACGCCCTCCGGCACGGACGACGCCCTGCACAGTTTCACCCAGCGCCGGGTGGACCAGCAGGAGCAGCAGCAATGAAGACATCATCAGATGAACACGAATTCTCGCAGAAAGGTGCGCGAAGAACTTCCTTTTCTGAGGAGACGTCCGCCGTCGCGGAAAACGTTACCGGCCGTCAGCGACCTTACTCTCGCAGGGAAACATGCGCCGGAATACCTCGACAGTTACATCGTAAGGCGCGCGAGCCGGACGTTCACATCCGCGCATTTCACGCATCGCGCAACTCTGTTCGATGTGCAGGAACCGTTCAGGATACGGCATGGATTGTTCACAAGTGCTGCCAGCAACGCACGTACCCCGGCCTCCCGCGCACGCGCAAGGATTCGCTGAGCCCGCCGTGAACCGCGCCTGAACATTGCTCTGGGCGCACAGCCGGTCCGGCCCGCCCCGTTCATTGCAACTACCTGCGCCGAGAGGCAAGTCCAGATCGCGAAATATTTCCAGATACCTCGCCGCAAGCTCGTTCGCGCGGCTCTGCTCCCGATCGCGGCACGTCGCATTCGAAATCATCAGATCGGGATCCCCATCCTCCCAGGCGAAACCGTGAAGCTGAACCACCATCTGCTCCTCCCGGTTCCGCATCAGTTGTTCGTGGGCTGGATGAAAGAAGTTGCGTGTGAAGTGGGCGACATCGGACACGGGATACGCCGCATCGCGCCCCGTGCAGAAGCTGCTTCTTCCATCACAATTGCTTGGTTCGGCATTGGAGCAGCGGTGCGTGCCCGCGATGAACAGACCGTAAGCGTTCAGTTCCAGGAACAGATGAATGCTCTGGGGCAACGTGTTCGTGTCGCCTCCGGCGTGCGGCGCCTGAAACACAATCGGCCGGCAATGTTCCGGCCGAAAAACGTAGGTGCCCTGACCCTGAGCATCCTCCGCGCGCTCCCGAAGCACATAGTAGGTGCCGCGATCCGGGTCGGTGAATTCAATGAGGCGATAGTTCACTCCCGGTGCAAGTTCCGCCGCCTTCAGCCAATCGTTGCGAAGCGCCGCATTCACCGCTTCACGCCACAGCTCCATGCGTTCTTCGCTGGCTATGACGAATGACTCCGATCGCGCTCCGGGCAGACGTAGCGAGTTCAGATACTCCCGGACGTCGCCGGTGTGCGTTTCCTGCGCATACGAAACCGCAAGCAGACCGAGGAGAAATACGATCACCCCTTCAGGGTACCCGGATCAGAGCGGCAATGCGGCATCATGGCTTTCGTAGTGGCCGCATTGCAGATCTTGCCAACCTCTTCCTCGCGGCGGTTCAACACGACGGCTGCCCGTAGGTAGCCGACGGTCCGTGCTTGCGGCGGAAGTGCTTCTCCAGCACATGCGCGGGAAGCGGCGCGGCCCGCGGATCAATGGAGATGGTCTCAAGAGCGAGAGCGGCGATCTCTTCCAGTACCACCGCATGGTATGCGGCTTCGGCGGCGTTCCCGCCCCAGCAGAAGGGTGCATGACCCGCGACCAGCACTGCCGGAACTTCCAGAGGATCGCGGCCCTCAAAGCGCTGTACGATCACCGCGCCGGTTTCAGCTTCGTAGTTGCCGCTAACCTCTTCCGGAGTGAGAGCGCGCGTCACCGGAACCGGTCCGAAGAAGTAATCGGCGTGCGTGGTGCCGAAGCAGGGCAGTTCGCGCCCGGCCTGCGCCCAGGCGGTGGCGTGGCGTGAATGGGTGTGCACCACTCCGCCAATCGACTGGAACGCGCGGTACAGAGCCAGATGGGTGTCGACGTCGGAGGACGGCTTCAGCTTGCCTTCGACGATACGGCCGTCCAGTGAGACGATGACGAGATCCCGCGGCGTCATCTTCTCGTAGGGCACTCCACTCGGCTTGATCACTACCATCCCCGCATCGCGATCAATGCCGCTTGCGTTGCCGAACGTGTAGAGAACCAATCCGCGCCGCACGAGTTCGAGATTGGCGTCGAGTACTTCCTCGCGGAGAGATTCCAACATGAGTGAGCCTCCTCAGCGTTCCCGTGAACCTTCGCAATGATCTGAGTCGTTCTAGCCGTGCCAGTAGATGTCCCATCCGAGGTACTTGGTGGTCGCCTCGTGAACCGCGCCTGCGACTTCCGAAAGGTTCGCCGCCACGTGATGCTCGAAACCGTTCTCGCAGATATACCTCAGCAGACCCTGCATGTTCGCAATCTCCACCACACCAGCACCGCCGAACGTGTTCAGGGAATCGTCGGTAAAGCGGCCTTGGCCCAGATAACCGCGAATGCGGCCCGTTGCGTCGTCGGTTGAGAAGCGGCAGAAGGTCATCGGCGCCGCCTTCACCTTGCCCACGCAAGTGCCGAAGGTGTTCAGCTTGCCTACCGTGCCGGCGATGATCTCCTGGTAGTCCATGCGCACTTCATTGAAGAAATGCTTCGGCAGGTTGGAGCAGTGGAAGCAGACGGCCTTGTTCGGATCGTCGCCATAGTTGTTGTTCCAGTCGAGCAGAGCGCTCGGCGTTTCCGAAGCGAGGCGCAGGGCGTGCATGGCGATGACTCCGGGGATGTCGACCTCGCAGGCACTCGATGCAAGCGCATTCGACATCATCGACATCACCGTGCAAGGCACAACACCGAAGAACTCCTCCATGGAGGTCCAGCACTGTACCGCGGAGATCTCCAGGTCGAGATCATTCATCCACTGGTCAATGACCGTGCCGAGTTTCGCCATCTTCAGTAACGCCTCGGAGGGGATGCCGCTCGTCGCGACGTAATCGTTGATCGCGGCGAGCTTCGTCTCGACCCCAGCGTCGCCGTCTGCGAGCCGGCCAATTCTTCCGAAGATCTCCGAGAGGTCGATCGGTTCGATCGTAATGCCGGACGATTCGAGCAACTTCTCGCTGTAGCGAACCGTGTTGAACGCAGCAGGCCGGGCGCCGATCGCGCCAACGCGCAGACCGCGCAAGCCACGTGCGACACGGCACACCGCGGCAAAGCGCGCCAGATCCGCGGCGAACTCGGGCGACGCCGGCGCTTCGGTATGCAGCGTCGTGATCGTGTACGGGATCCGGTATTGCTTGAGATTGTTGCAGACGCTCATCTTGCCGCAGAAGCTGTCGCGCCGGTCGGTGATGAGCATCTTGCCCGGTGTATCCGGAAACGCATGAATGAGCACGGGCACATTCAGATTGGCGAGACGGATCGCCTCCGCAACAGTTTTCTCATCGCCGAAATTCGGCAGCGTGACGATGATGCCGTCGATGCGGCCCTCCTGGGCGCGGAACAGTTCGGCACATGCGCGTGCTTCCGCCCGGCTTTCCACGGCACCGTGCTTGGACATCTCCGGGGTGAGACAGACCACGCTGTATCCCGCGGCTTCGAGTGTGCGAATCATCTCTTCGCGGCCCGATCGCGCGAGATGGTCCGGAAAGAATCCACGATTGCCGACCAGCAAGCCGAACGTGACGGTGCGCCGCGCGACTGCACCACTAACGCTGCTTGCGGGGGAAGAAACGGTAGACATAAATGACTCCTAACACAAAGAGAAGCAGTCCCCACCAGAGACCGAAGTGCAACTCCTGATGAACCACGGTTCGCTCCGGAGGCACGAACATGCCGTAGACTCCGGCGCCGGTGATGAGAACGCCATAGATGGCCAATTGCAGGCCGATGATGAACCAGATGGAAGTGTGTTCGCTTTGAGAACTCATGTTCGACCTACCAGAACATCCACTGCAGGATCAGGAAGACCACGCCCACGACGCCGGTCCAGAAGATGGGGCGCTCAAGCAGCGGGTAGTGCTTCTCGTGCGGCACATCCGTGACGCCCATCACCAGGCCAACCAGTTCGGAATCAGGTTTCGGCTTGGTGAGATAGCTCAGCAACACTGTCACCGCGACGCAGATGATCCACGACCACAAGCCGCGGTACATGTTCTCCGCCATGTCCTTTGCGTCCGGTGAGAGCGCGATGTAGCGAAGGGCGGAGGGGTCCGTCTTCACCCAAGCCCACATGCCGATGGATGACACCGTGCCCGCAAGCAGGCCCCAAAATCCGCCGGCGGGCGTCGCGCGCTTCCACAGCATTCCGAGAATCACCGTGCCGAATAGCGGAGCGATGAAGAAGCTGAACAGCGCCTGAACGTAGTCCATGATGCTTTGAAATTGCATCACCAGGTACGCGGTGCCAATGGAGACCAGCACTCCAAGAATGGTGCACCAGCGGCCCATGGAAACGTAGTGAGCGTCGGTTCCATCCTTCTTGAATAGTGCGCGGTAGATGTCGTAGGTCCACACCGTCGCGAATGCGCTGACGTTGCCTGCCATGCCGCTCATGAAGCCTGCGATCAGCGCCGTGATTCCGAGACCCAGAAGCCCGGGACCGGCGTAGCGCGCCAGCATCAGCGGCAGCACTTCGTTGTAGCTGTGTCCACCCTTGGCCACCGCTTCGGCTTCGCCTGTCAGCGGCATCGGCAGCAACGCGAGGCCGAGCAGGCCGGGCAGAATCACGATGAACGGCACCAGCATCTTGAACGCGGCGCCGATGATGGGCGCCATTTTCGCGGCGCGCAGATCCTTGGCGGAAAGCACGCGCTGCACAACCAGGAAGTCCGTGGTCCAGTAGCCGAAGGAGATCACGAAGCCGAGGCCGAACACGATGCCCGTCCAATGGATGCCCATCGGATTGCCCGTGAACGAGCCCATGGTGCTCCACAAGTGCGTGTAGTCCTGCTGCGGGAAGTTCTTCGCGATACGCGCGACCATGCCGTCCCAGCCGCCGGCTTCGATGAGCCCCACGATGGGGATGATCAGCGAGCCGAACCAGATCAGCATGAACTGCAGCACTTCATTGAAGATCGCCGACTTCAGGCCCCCGAGAGCCACGTAGACGGCAACCGTCAGCGAACTGACCCAGATGGAGAAGTTAATGTCCCAGCCAAGCACCACCTTCATCACCAGCGCCATCGAGTACATGTTGATGCCGGACATGAGAACCGTCATAAAGGCGAACGTGACGGCCGAAAGCGCTCGCGAAGACTCGCCGAAGCGCAGTTGCAGATAGCCGGGAACGGAGTGCGTTTTCGAGATGTAGTAGAACGGCATCATGATGATGCCGAGGAAGAGCATGGCCGGGATTGCGCCAACCCAATACCAATGTGTGGCCAGAATGCCGTACTGATACGCGGCGGCGGCCCAGCCCATGAGTTCCAGCGAGCCGAGATTGGCGGAAAGGAAGCTCAGTCCCGCAATCCATGCGGTCATCTCGCGGCCGGCAAGGAAAAAGTCGTCACCTGTTTCCGACTGTCCCTTGAGCCAGAAGCCGATGCCAAGGACGAAGGCGAAGTAGATCACGATGATCAGAAGGTCGACTGCGCCGAGTGAAATGAGGCGCTCGGGCGCGCTCGCAAGCAGGAGAGCGAACGGGGGCATGGTCATGGGTGGATCTCCGCTGGAGGCTTGTCAATTGGGCGCAAGGTGAAGCTAGGGATTGAGACTGACCGGTCCGATGTTCGGCTGAATGGCATTTCCCGAAAGCATCCGCGAACTTGCTGTACAGGGCGCTGTTGCCGAAGCCGGAGGCACATGGTGAGCGTCGAGTGCCGGGCCTGGCGACGGTTCATGCGGATGATCAAACGCTGATCCTATCAGAACAGAGACAATCTCCGGGGCGGAAGCGGGAAGCAGTCTGCTGCCCGCCAATCGCGCTCCCCAGTTCACCCAACCGGTTTTCTTGCAGCGGGTGCTATTTCTCGAACTGCCGCAATGCGATCTCCATCATCGCGCGCAGCGGCGTTTTCGGAGCGGCGGGTGTCAGCGCGAGTGCTTGCCGCATGGTGTCGGCCGCTTTGGCCTTGTCTCCGGAACGAAAATGAGCCCAAGCCAGCGTGTCCAGCGCCTTCGGATCAAGTCTCTTCGATCCTTCCACTGCTTTCGCGGCGAAGCGCAGCGCTTCGGCGGGTTGCATCAGCGAAGGCTCCGCGCATTCGTTGAGGGCGTTGGCGAATTCATTCCATTCGAGTACACTCGCCGACGGCGCCTCGGCATATTCGCGAAGGTTCGACAGGCACTCAGCAAGGATCGTACGCGCCGTCGCTGCATCGAAAGGACGCAGGCGCTTGGCGAAGTTTGTGCCCTCCACCGCCGAGACCAGGGCCACCGGACGCGATGCCGCATCAAGGTGAGCCGCACGGATCGCGGCCGCACCTTCGCGGTAGACCGCTACTGCCTCCTGCCATCGCTTCTGCGCGAGAATCGCACCTGCGAGATACAGTTTCAATGATGCGAGCTTGCGTTTCGTGCCGGGGTCGTGAGGATGCGCGGCGGCATGCGTCTGAAGCACCGCGGCACCTTTGCGGATCAACCGCTCGGCCTCCGGAGCCTGGCCGAATGCTGCTTTCAACTTGCCCAGGACGCCATAGCCGGTTGCCAGGTTGTCGCGCAGCCATTCATCGTCGAGGTGGCTCCCGAGCAATGGCTCGATTCGCGCGATGGCGCTCTCGCAAATCTTTGGTGCGTCGAAGGGGCGTTCCGATGCAATGAGACCGCACCGGCGCAGCTCAAGAATCCCTGCAAGCTTCCGAAGATCCGCATCCGCCGGCTTGGCATCGGCGATCGGCTTCAGAGTGACCAGCCAGTTCTCGACGATGGCCAGCGCGCCCTTCATATCACCGGTGGCTGTTACGGAATCAGCCATGCGGGTCAGGCTCGCGGCGACCTCTCGTGCAGCGATCAGGTTACGCTGTGCCAGGTCGCGTTGGCGCTCGAGTTCCGCCGATTTTTCGCTGGCCATGATCTGCGAGGCTCGCGCTTCGTGTGCCGACTGTTCCGCTCGAATGCGATCGAGTTCGGCTTGACGGCGAGCCTCTTCGGCGCGCCGCGCCTGTGCCAGGCTGAACGCGAGACCCACGGTGGTGGAGACGATCACTGCCGTCATCGCCACGACCGGGATCCAGTGCCGCACCAACCATTTCCTGGTCTGATAGAAACGATCTTCTCCACGGGCCCGCACCGGTAGGCCGCGCAAGTAACGGTCAAGGTCGGCGCGAAGGTCGTCGACGGAGCGGTACCGCCGGTCAGGCTCCTTCTCGATGGCCTGAAGAATGATCGCCGAGAGGTCGCGATCAAGGCCTGGAGGAGGGCTCGGGGCGGTGTCGCATACCAGCCGGATCACTTCGGCCGGAGCCGTCTGGGTCAGAGAAAAAGGCGGCTTGCCGCACAGCAGACGGTACAGCACGCAGCCGAGCGAGTAGATGTCCGAAGCCGTGGTGGTGGGCGTGCCAGTGAGTTGCTCCGGACTCGCATATTCGAGAGTCATCGCCAGCGTGGCCGTCTGGTGAGTTTCCTCTCCCAATGCCCGGGCGATGCCGAAGTCTAACAATTTCGCTGTCCCTTCGCGGCTCACCAGAATATTGTCGGGCTTGATGTCCCGATGCACGATCAGCCTGCGATGGGCATACGCGACCGCGTCGCAGATGTTGAGGAACAGGGACAGGATCTCGCGTTGCGATTTCCCAGCAGCCCAATCGCCGGAATGCAAGCCATCCACATACTCCATCACGTAATAGGGCAGGCCTTGTGGCGTGGCGCCTCCATCAAGCAATCCAGCGATGTTGGGATGGGAGAGCCTTGCAAGAATCTTGCGCTCCTCCTGAAACCGGCGCGCCATGGACTCCCGCCAAGCCCTGCCCTGCAACACCTTGATCGCAACGGTGTGTGCGAATTGCCCGTCCTGGCGTTCCGCGCGGTACACCGATCCCATCCCTCCACGTCCGATCAGGCTGGAGACGCGGTAGGGACCAAGCACGTCGCCAATCGCGACCTCGTGAACGCGGCTCACGGAACGGGCGGCATCCTGTACCGTCTGATCGAGAAAGTTCTCCGCCCGCGCATCGTACTCGATCAGCGCTTCCACCTCGCGGCGTACGTTCGCATCCGGACATTCGCGGTCGAGATAAGCGTCCCGCTCCTGGCGTGGCAAGTCCATCACCGCGGAGAATAGTTCCTCAACCTCGCGCCGCATCATACAAGTCTAGTGGACTCTCCCTGCTCACTCCATCGCGCCTCGCGGTTTCTCCGGATGGCCGAATTCATCTACCGCAATGGTCCGGGAAGCGGGATCTCCAGTCCAAGGTTCGGAGTCACCCCACCGCCGTGGTCGACATCAAAAGAGAACTTGATGGTCACTTCTCCGATGCCCGGAATCTTCACCTCCCGGCTCAGTTCCGCGGTCACCTTGGCCTTGATCTTCTGCTTCTCGTGGTCGTAGACCAAACCGCCCTTGACTGTCACTTTGCAATGCCGAAGCGGGCCTAAGAACTTGTACTGTGACAGTTCCTGCTCCAGCAGTTTCAGCTTGCCTGAGACCTCCTTGAAGCCGTCCGCCGTCTGCTTATAGGTCAGGTAAGTCTTGAACTTCTTGCCCAGTTTGTACTCGAGTTCGACTTCTGTGGTGATCAGGCCCTCGGCGTCGGCCTCGGCGTTAAGGGTTCCCTTCAGATTCGGGCCAGGCTGGCCATCGCCCGTCTGCAGCCCGCCCTCGGTCCAAACGACGACAGGCAAGGGAACTGGCGAGACTACGATATCGATCTCGCGCATCCGCTCCGGTTTCGGAACAACCACGCCAACGATCGCGACCCGGCCGCGGCTCACGCCAGCGCCAACGAGGGCGTCGCGAACCTCCTTCAGTGCGGTGCGCGCGATCTTCACGTGCCCCATCGTTTCGGAGGAGTCCAGTTGATGCGGCGCGTTGCCGTAGTACATCAGATAGATACAGGTTTTGGGGTTGGTTTTCAGTGCCTCATTATAGGCTCGCACTGCCTCGGAAAGGATCACCCTCGATTCACTCGTTCTGTGGTCGACGATTGTCTTGACCGTCACGGCTCGTTCTCCTTGTCTGGCGTTCCGCAATTCCGCGGCTACTCCAGATGCGAAGCCGGCAGCGAAAAGTGATCAGTCAAACGAAATTTCTTACGCGGTCGCGATTTCGCGATAGAGGCTGGCTTGGGCGATGCGCAGATGCCGGCGAACCGTCACGGCACTGACACCGGAAGCTTCCGCGATCTCCTCTACGGTCATCCCCGCGAAGAATCGCATCTCGACAAACCGCGCCTTGTCCGGATCGGTCTGTGCCAGGCGGTTCAACGCATCGTCCAGCGCCAGGATCACCGGCGGACGGTCTCCCGCCGGCAGATCCGGCAGGTCGACGCGAAGCTGATCGCCGCCGCGCTTCTCCGAGCTTCTGGCCCTCGCATGGTCGATCAGGATCTGCCGCATCAGGCGTGACGCAATGCCGAAGAAATGTGCGCGATTACGATAGTCGGGATGATCCATCCCTGCCAGCCGCAGATAAGCCTCGCTCACCAGCGATGTGGCCTGCACCGTATGACCAGCGCGCTCCGCGCGGAGATGCCCCTCCGCGATCCGATGCAGATGCTCGTAGACGATCGGAATCAGCACGTCGAGTGCTCCCCGGTCGCCGTCCCTCAAGCGGTCGAGCAGCGTTGTAATGCCGGTCTCCATCGTGACCATGCTAACAGTCCAAGCCCCCCATCTCCATGTGCCGGGTCTCACCGGGCGTGAGAGCATCTCGCGAGACTCGCGCCGGACCTACAGCGCGTGCCTTTTTCGTTACAATCACAGCACTCTGCCGTTTGAGGTGCGAATGTTGAATCCAATTCTTGGCGCTGCGGCGCCGAAATCCCCAGTCGCTCTTCTGCTTCTTGCACTGGTAGGCGTTTCGGCGAACTCTGCCGGCGCGGCGCCGATTGCCACCATCTACTCCACCGTGAGCAATCCGACCAATCCAGCGCAGATCGCGTTCGCCAACCCGGTTTGCAATATTCTCTTCGTGAACTCGCCGGCAAGCTTCTCTCCATGCGGCATGTCGAACTCGTTTGGAGCCGTGGTGACCTCGCAGATCAACGTGGCAACCGGGGGGCTCACCACATTCTTCGTCGGGTCCGATGACGGGAGCTATCTGTACGTGGATGGAACGCTGGTGGTGAACAACGGGTTCTTTCAGGGATTCGTCGAGCGCTCCGGCAGCATCAACCTGACGCCTGGCCTCCATACGCTCACGGTGCAGTACTTTCAGGTTGGTGGCAACACCGGACTCTCCGTCAGGTTGCCCAGCGGCGTCACGTATGCGGACACCGGTTTCATCTCCACGACGGTGTACGACAACTTCTCCAACTCTAATCCTTCAACCTCGCTTCTCTCCGGTCCAATCTGCACGTTTCAGGCGAGCGCGATCGTCAGCCCGGACAACAACGGCTTCTGCGGCGTCACAAGCGATTATGCGGTGCTGTTCCGGGGAGTCATGAACCTGGCGAGTTCGGGCCCGCGCACTTTTGCCACCACCTCCGATGACGGGAGCGCGCTGTTTATCAACGGCAACCTGGTGGTCAACAACTACTTCTTTCAGGGGATGACGCGCCGCGAGGGGACAGTGGACCTGAATGCCGGTCTGCACGAGTTTGAGTTGCTGTACTTCCAGGGCGGCGGCGGCAGCGGGCTGACAGCGGAGTTCCCCTCCGATGCGACTTTCGTGCCCGAGCCGTCCACGTCGCTTCTCACGCTCGCCGGACTCGCAGGCGCACTGCTTTTCAAGCGGCGTTAGCGGGTCTGTCCCACGCTCGCCGCGCACCCGTTACAATCAAGAAACCATGCGTCGCGTGCGCGGCTGGGGCTGGATCCTCCTGTTGTCGGCAGCAGCGGGAATCCTGTGTGCGCAGGCCTCGCGCGGTTCCCGCCGTTGGGCACAGTACGAACGCGAGATGCAGAATCCCGCCGAAGATCCTCCCGATGCATGGGAGCGCACCGAGTTCGCTTGGGGACGCCTGCGCTATCGTTCCAACCGTGACGGATGGCGTTCGCGCTGGGGCGTGGATGCCAACAAGTCCGATCGCCAGTTTATTGAGGGACTGCGCCGCTTGAGCCGCGTCCACGCGCGATCGGTGGAGGAAATCGTCGACATCGACAGTGACGAAATGTTCAACTGGCCCTTTCTCTACGCCGTCGGCGTCGGCGATTGGGTGTTCAACGAGTCGCACGCGCGGCGCTTGCGGGCGTTCTTTGAGCGCGGGGGCTTTCTCATGGTGGATGACTTCCACAACGAGTACGAATGGTCGCGTTTCATGGCCGGCATCCGCCGGGTGGTGCCCGGCCATCAGGTGGTGGAACTCGAAAACCCCGATCCCATCTTCCACACCGTCTACGACCTCTCCGAGCGCTATCGGGTGCCTGGCTTGAACGTTGTCGACGGCGATCAGATCGAGCGCGGCGGTGTTGATCCGCACTGGCGCGCCGTGATCGACAACAAAGGGCGTGTGGTGGTGGCCATCTGCTTCAATATGGATCTCGGCGATGCCTGGGAGTGGGCAGATCTGCCCGAGTATCCTGAAAAATACGCCTCGCTCGCCTATCGCATCGGCGTGAACTACGTGATCTACGCGATGACGCACTGAACGTGAGACGGAGTGTCTGATCTCCGGCTGGCTCGTTCTATACTGAAAGTGCGCGTGAAAACGACTGCTGCTCTCCTCGTATTGTCACTCATGGTGTGGGCCGGATTTGCCGCGCCCGCCGCGAAAGCGCCGGCGAAAGCCGCGGCGAAGAAGGCTGCCCCGGCTGCATCCAGCCGGAAGTCTGCAACCGCCAAGCAGACTACCAAGTCCAGCCAATCGAAGTCATCCGGCAAGACCGTTGCCGGAAAGGCGCCCGCAAAAGGCAAGACCACGAGACGCAGCACATCTGCGCGAAATTCGAAGTACTCCCGCAGATCCCGCACAACGGTTGCACGTTCTTATACCCCCGTGCAGCAACAGCCCTCACCGGACCGCTACCGCGAAATCCAGCAGGCTTTGATCGAGCGCGGTTACCTACAAGGTGACGCCACCGGTCAATGGAGTAACGACTCCACCGATGCTCTCCGCCGTTTCCAGCAGGATCAGAAACTGGAAGCCAGCGGCAAGCTCGACTCGCTCTCGCTGATCGCGTTAGGTCTTGGGCCCAAGCGAACCGTCAACGCGCAAGCGAGGCCATAAATGATCATCGGTGTTCCCAAAGAAGTAAAAGACCACGAAACGCGTGTCGGCCTTGTGCCGAGCGGCGTCACCGCGTTGCGCGAGGCCGGTCATCGTGTACTGGTGGAGACGAACGCGGGTGCGGGCAGTTCCCTCCCCGACTCCGAATACGTCGCAGCCGGCGCGGAGATTCTCGAAAAAGCAAGCGACGTTTGGGGCAAGGCAGACCTGGTAGTCAAGGTCAAGGAGCCACAGCCTTCGGAAGTGCCGCATTTCCGGCCCGGCTTGGTGCTGTTCACCTATCTGCACCTCGCACCGCTGCCAGAACTCACGGATGACCTGCTGAAGACTCAGGTGAATTCGGTCGCTTACGAAACTATCCGCGAAGGGGATGGCTCACTGCCACTGTTGACGCCCATGAGCGAAGTCGCCGGGCGCATGTCCGTGCAGGTGGGCGCGCAATACCTTGAGAAACCCAACGGCGGCCGCGGCATCTTGCTCGGCGGAATTCCGGGAGTATCGCCGGCAAACGTTGTGATCATCGGAGGCGGAATCGTCGGCCACAACGCCGCGAAGATCGCGACCGGGCTTGGAGCGGATGTCACCATCATCGACAAGAACCTGAACCGCTTGCGTGAGATCGACGACATCTACAACGGGCACGTGATGACGCTCGCCTCAAATACGCACACGATCAGCGAGGCGGTGCGGAATGCCGATCTGGTGGTCGGCGCGGTGCTGGTGACGGGCGCCGCGGCGCCTCGCCTGGTGCGCCGTGACATGATCGCCAAGATGAAGAAGGGCGCCGTGGTGGTCGACGTCGCGATCGACCAGGGAGGTTGCTTCGAAACCTCTTACGCCACCACACACAGTGAGCCGACCTACTACGTCGATGGAGTGCTGCACTACTGCGTGTCAAACATGCCCGCGGCAGTTCCGCATACCTCCACGTTCGGGTTGACGAACGCCACTCTGCCTTATCTGCTGACGATTGCGAATCAGGGCCTGGAGAAGGCAAGTGAATCGAGCAATGCGATTCGCGAGGGCGTCAACACGTATCGCGGGGAATGCGTGTATGCCGCGGTGGCTGAGTCACAGAATCGAAAGTGGAAGGAGCTTTCCGCGGTCCTGTAGCGGCGCGGAATCGGAACTGCGGGACGCTCACGAATCATGATTGATGCGAACGCCGGCGCGCCGGGCCGCGTCGGCTAAGCTCTTGTCGGCCGTGAGCAGAATCGAGCCCGTTCTCCGAGCCAGAACCAAATAGAAGAGGTCGTAGACAGGACGCTTCATCAACACAGCAAGCCTGTAAGATTCGATCGCCAACTCCTGGATCGGCTGGTACTCATCGACCAACGCAAGAGCGCTCCTTAGACAGGTCTCAGCCTGATCTTGAGTGATGATTCCGGAACGGGCATACTTCCAGAACGCGTTTGCGACTTCGGCAGGAAATAGACTGGGCGCCACAACCAGGGAGGCTTCCCTTATACTCCTGGTCCATGGGCCCGATTCCGGTTCCAGGGATGCCAGCACCCCCACACTAGCATCGATGACGGCAATCACCGGTTGCGGTCCTCCCGGATCAATTTCTGGGGCGACTGGTCCCTGGGAAGCTTCTTGCGGAAGCCGGAAGCAGCGATCTGATCAAGCAACGCGTTTCGTCGCTCGCGGGGAGACGGAGTGGTGCGTAGCGCTTGCGCGAGTAAGGCAATCGCTTGTTGAGCCAGACTGCGATGCTCGCGATTCGCCGCCTCGGTGAGTTTGAGATAGAGGTCTTCCGGCAGATCCCGGACCTGAAGTGTTGGCATTGCATCTTGAGCTTACACAAGTTCTACACAGGATGCAATCCTACACAAACTGCATGCGCGCCGAACTCACTGCTTCGACTCACACGATGTCTGCGAGAGCCCGTCGCCGCAACGTTCAGCCAATCGCGACTACACCTCCGTAAGATGCTGATAGCGGAAGCGCCGCGCGGCCACATGCGGCTGATGCAGTCCAATTCGGGAGGATTCCACGCGACAGAGGCCGGGAGTGCAGTAAAGTGGAAGGTCATGCGTACCACTCCGATTCAGGCTTCCGATTGGCGCGGCGTGTTTCCAGTGCCTCCACTGGCGCGCCGCAATGACAAGGCGCGCTCCATCGATTTCGCGGAGAACGCAAAGCTGCTTCGCCACATGGAGGCCGGCGGCATGACTCGCTTCCTCTATGGCGGGAATGCGTTTCTCTACCACATCACACTTGCCGAGTATGAAGCGCTGCTTGACTGGCTGAACGCGCAGCCCGATCACTTCTGGTGCATCCCAAGCGCGGGACCGTCCTTCGGCCGTCTGATGGATCAGGCGCCGATTCTGCGCCGGTACAAGTTCCCCGCCGTGATGCACCTGCCTTGTGCGGATCCTCGCGATGCCTCGGGATTGGAAGCAGGCCTGCGGGACTTCGCCGACGCGTGCGGCACGCCGCTCATTCTCTATTTGAAAGAGGAGAACAACTTCGGCGGCAATCTCGACGCTGGGCTCGACGCGGTCGCGCGCATGGTGAAGGACGGCATCTGCATCGGTATCAAATACGCTGTGGTGCGCAAGGATCCGTATCTCGATGTTTATCTCGACGGTCTGCTGAAGCGCGTGGATCGCAACATTGTGTTGAGCGGCATCGGCGAACGGCCGGCGATTGCCCATCTGCAGAAATTCGGTCTACCCGGCTTCACGACAGGCAGCGGCTGTTTGGCGCCCGCCGCCAGCAATCGCATTCTCAGCGCGTGTCAGGCGGGGGACTACTTGACGGCGGAAGCCGCGCGCCAGCGCTTCATCCCACATGAGGATCTGCGTGATGCGTGGGGACCGGCGCGTGTCCTGCATGCAGCCACTGAGTTTGCCGGCATTTGTGACACCGGCCCGATTCCTCCGTTCGTCAGCGCACTGAATAGCGAGCAACTCGCACAGTTGGAGGCGGTGGCAAAGGCTCTCGCCGAGCAGTTGGTCGCGACGTAGGGATTCCCCTACGGCTGCGCCGCCGCAAGCACCTCATCCACAGTTGGCTTGCCTCGCTGGGCAAACCGGATGGTACCGTCCTTGCCAATCAGATAGACGGTACGTTTCACGATCAGGCCGTTCGTGTGATACAGCGTTCCGACCTTCTGCCCCGTGTCCACCAGCAGAGGAAACGGGAAGCTGAACTTGCTGCGAAACTTCGCATGGCTTTCCGGACCCTGCGGATTCACGCCAAACACCGCGACATCCTTCCCCTTGGCGGCGGCCCACTGATCACGAAATTCGCAAAGCTGCTTGCGGCAGACCATCGTGTCGTCGCCGGGATACCACACCAGTACGACGTTCTTCCCTCGTAGATCATCCAGCCGGATCAGCGCGCCCTTCTCATCGGGCAAAGCAAAGGGAGGGGCTTTGGAGCCTACCGGTAGGGGGTCAGAGAACAGCCAGCTCAGCATGAGTAGTATGTGCACCGCTGCCTGATCGGATGCAGGCGGCCACGGAATCGTACCAGATTTTAGACAAGAACTATCGGTGAAGGCCGAGAGCGCGGATCTTCTTGTGCAAGTTCGTCCGCTCCATTCCCAAGGCGCGCGCGGTTGCGGACACGTTCCAGTCGTTCTGCTCCAGCGCACGCAGCACAAGGTCGCGCTCGGCTGCTTCGCGCGCTTCATGCAGTGAGGATCGCGGCGCGCCATCTCGCGGAATGCGGATCTCCACGGGTACGGAGGCTGCTCCGATCTGATCGGTGGGAGTCAGGATCGCCATCCGCTCCACGGCATTGCGAAGTTCGCGTGCATTTCCCGGCCAATGATAGGCTTCCAACACTTCCAGTGCCTCGTCCTCCAACGTCTTCGCGCGAAAGTTGTTCCGATGACAGAACTCGCCGAGGAAGTAGGCAGCCAGAGCCCGGATATCGGTAGGACGCTCGCGCAATGGCGGCACGCGAATCGGCATCACGCAGAGACGATAGTAAAGATCCTCGCGAAACTTCTCCTTCTGCACCATGTCTTCCAGGTCGCGATTCGTGGCCGCGACCACGCGCACCTGCACGCGAATCGGACGTTCGCCGCCGACGCGATGAAACTCGCCCTCCTGCAAAACCCGCAGCAGCTTGGCCTGCGAGTTGGGATGCAGATCGCCCACCTCATCCAGAAACAACGTGCCGCCATCGGCGAGCTCAAACTTGCCTCGACGGGCCGCGGTGGCCCCCGTAAAACTGCCTTTCTCGTGCCCGAAGAGTTCGCTCTCGATGAGTTCGGTTGGAATCGCGGCGCAATTCACCTTCACGAACGGGCCCGGCGCGAACGGGCTCTGTTCGTGGATATGAGCGGCCAGGAGTTCCTTCCCCGTGCCCGACTCCCCAATCAGCAACACGCGCGCATCGGATCGCGCCGCCAACGTCGCCTGCTCCACCACTTGCCGGAACGCCGGGCTTTCGCCGATCATGCGAGGCTGACCGCCGAGTTGTTCGCGAAGCACTTCGTTTTCCCGGCGGAGCGACGACTGCTCCAGCGCATGCCTTACCGCAAGCAACACCCGCTCGCGGCCAAGCGGCTTCTCCAGAAAATCGAATGCGCCGATGCGCACCGCCTCCACCGCATCCGAGATCGTGCCGTGACCGGAGATCATCACCACGGGTGTTGCCGATCCTGTCTGGCGCAGCTTCCGGAGAAGATCGATGCCGCTGCCATCGGGCAGGCGAACGTCGAAGAGATAGAGATCTCCCCGTGGATCCTGGCTCTGGAAATCGTTCACCGACCGGCAAACGGTCACGGCAAAGCCCTCATTGCGGAGAATCAGATCGAGCGAGCGCCCGATGTTCTCCTCGTCGTCGACAATTACGATTCGCTTCGTAGCCATGCTGTTTCTTGAACCGCGGCATGTGTCTCTGTTCGCCGGATCACTTCCGGCAAGGTCACGCGAAAGGCCGCTCCACCGAGTTCTCCGTCAATCAATGCAATGTCTCCGCCGGAGAGCAAAGCGCTCTTGTGCGCGATCGACAACCCCAGCCCCATTCCTGTCTTCTTGAACGAGATCGTTGGTTGAAACAACGTCTCTTTGGCATGGCGGCTCAAGCCTGGCCCCGAATCATGCACTTCGAACAACACACGTCCGTTCGAAAAGCCAGTGACCGCCTGCACCACTCCACCCGGGCCCGCCGCTTCGGCTGCGTTCTCCAGCAAATTCGTGAGTACACCGCGGATCAGATCCTCATCTCCCCTCGCGCTGGGGCGTTTCGGCGACAAGCGCAGATTGTAGATCACCTCCGGATGAGCCGTGCGGAGGAAGCTGATGCGCTCTTCCAGGATTGCATTGATGTCGAGTTCAGAGCTGTTTACTGGAGGCTCGGCCGCCAGTTCGGAGAACGCGCGGACACGCCGCTCCAGGCGCGTCACTTCGTCCACGATGATTTGCGCGGCCTGATCGAATTGCGCGCGATCCGCGGGGGCCACACGCGTGCCGTAACGGGCCACCATCTCCTCCACTGTGAGGCGGATGGGAGTGAGCGAGTTCTTCACCTCATGTGCCATCTTGCGGCCAAGCGCCTGCCAGCTCGAAAGCCGCGTCAACAGAATCAGGCGCTGCTGGCTTTGCTCCAGTTGTTCCGCCATGTGATTGAATGCCGAGAGCGCTTCGCCGAGTTCGTCGCTGGTGGTGCTCTCCACGCGGACTTGCGCTTCCCCCGCCGCCACGCGTCGCAACGCGCCAGTGAGCTTCTGTACCGGTTTGGCAATGCGATGCGCGAAAAGCACGACGATTGCGACGGCCACCACGCCAACCGATGCGGCGACCAGCAACAGCGCGTAAAGAAACCCCTTGCGGAGATCGCGGCTGCGGCTCGTCTCGACACGGTCGCGCGCCCGGGTGACCAAAGCCGATAGCTTCGACATGTGCACCGTTCCGAACGCGCGCGTGTACCGCAACACGGCATCGTCACGTCTCACCAGATAGTGCAGTTGGCTGCCCTCATCCCCAGCCGTTTGAAAACGCTCGGGCTCCTGACTCTCCCAGAAAGCCTGAATGTCCGCCGGCCAGGCTTGGCGTTGCGCCACGGCAAAGCGCGCCGGCCGTACCTTGCCTGATTCGGCGGCGCTCCGCAGCACTTCCTTCGACTGCTGATAATATTCGCGGCCCGACTTCTCGAGTGCTTGCGACAACTCGTCGATCTCGCGCGTGGATGCAAGTGACAGGGATCGCTCCAGTAGCGACGCCGTCACCCACAGCGTCAACGCGAGCGGCGCCAGCGTGGCCAGCAGAAAGGCCGCCAGCAGGCGGTTGCGCAGACGCTTCATCAGGCCCCTTTTTTATGATCGGCGATCCGGAGAGGGCCGCGCTGAAGGCTCCATTTGGCCTGAGGCGAGTTCGAGGTGCGGCTGAAAATCTCAATGAGTGCGGTGAGGCTGATGCCTGGGTCGCCTACGATCTGTGAGGAAGTGCGGCCATCCTCGGCACGGACATCGAGTTGCAGAATCACTTGGCGGTTTGGGTCAAGCTTGTCCGTGGCCAGCACAAGATTCTCCAGGCACCATGCTTCGGCGGCGTTCGGAGTGAGGTGCGAAACCGACTTCTGCGGACGGCCATCGCGCGCCATTCTCGCCACGGCGAAGCGTTCTTCCCAAAGATCGTAGCTGATGAGATACCGTTCGGCTGTGCGCTGCAAGACGCTTTGCCCGGCGATCACGGAAAGCTGCAAGTCGAAAGCTACCGTATTGCCGTTGCGGGAGCGATCGAGCGCCTTGCCGGTGAGGAAACGCAACTGCGGTGCGGCGACCCGCAACTCGCGTCCGTTCCAGGACACCTGCAAATCCTGGCCGCGCACATCGGGGATCGCCGCCACCGCGACCATGAGATAGAAGACAAACAAACGCCCCCCGCAGGAGGCTTCGCAAACCGGCGATTGCATCCTCCGCAGCGGCATCAGAAGTTCATCCCCAGCATGAAGATGGGTTCGGCCCTTCCTTCCCGCAGTGGAAACGCCACAAGAAAGGAGAATGCGTCACGTTTCGTGCCGGTTGTAATTCCAGCAGCCAGCGAGTGCCGCACCTTCGGCCGGCTGCCATCGGCCGCCACAGTGCCCGGCCCGTGTACCGACCCGGCATCGTACACGACACGGAACCAGCGATTGCGGTAGTCGAGCGACCCGTGCGCCATCCGGCTGCCGCCAAGCGGCGCGACTTCAAACTTGTTCCATCCGCGCAGCGTGCTCACATTGCCAAGCACGAAACGCTCGAAGAGCGGAGCTCTGCCGTCCAGATATCCCGCTGTGAGAATCGCCGAGATGCTCTCCTTCCCGCGGTTCAACTCGTAGCGTGCATCGAAGGAGTGACGCGTATAGGTGAAGTCACTCCCGAGAGAACTGGTGGCCGCGCGGAGGTGGTAGCCTGCATCGAGGTTGTGTGTCCCGAGACCCGGAACCTGCCATCGCTGTTCAAGGCGCAGAGATGAAATCAGCGCATTGGCAGTTTCGTAGCGCGCGACCGGAAACTGTGTTTGGAACCGCTGCAGGCTGATGCCCGCGGAGATCACGATCGGACCAAGAGCCACTTCAACATTGGGCGCGAATCGCTGCCGCTTGCGGTAGATGCCAGGAACGATCTCCTCGCTTGAGTCCTGAACGTCTGCCGAGGCCGGCTGCCTTGCGAGCGCGGCAGCTACTGCTGGATTCCACTGTGACCGCCAGGTTTCCGCCATGAACCCGACCTTGAGGCGTCCCTCGAGCAGCACGCGATAATAGCCTCCCCGAAGGCCCGAATAGCGTTCCAGGAGTTCGTTGTTGTCGGTGAGGATGCCCGCACGGACTTCGTTATCGTCATTGCCGAGGGTGACGTCGCCGCCAAACGTGAAGTTCTGTTTGGAATGATAAGCGAGCCTGGGCAACACGACGTCCGCCGACCGGCGCGACCGCTCCACGTCGAAGATCAGCCGGATGGCGTCAGGCTTCGTACCCTTCGCAATGCGCTGGTTGATCCGGTAACCGGCGAGTTCCTTCTTCAGGCGGCGGACCAGCCGGTCTGCCTGCTCCGGATTGAACCTCTGACCGACCAGCCCCTTCAACTCGCCGCGGAGACTATCGCTGAGGCGTTCCTCGTACTTCGCCGGCAGGTCGACCGACTCCACGGTATAGCGCGAATTGATGTTGGTGGCATCGAAGGACGCGTCCATTACCACTGCGTCAAACACCACGCGAATCCTGCCGGGGACGCTGCCGGCGATGGTCCGCGCCACCAGACGGTACTCGCGAACTTCCTCTTTGATCCGCGAGATCACCTGGTCCAACCGCGACTCGTCGTACGCCACACCAACGAGTCGCTGGAGATCCTGACGAAGGTCGCTGCTTAACCGGTCTTCGATCCGCGCGGGCAGGTCTATGGCTTCCACAATGGAAGTGGTCTGGACGTTCGCCGGAGCATCCTGGTTCCACGCGAATGCCGGGATCAGCACCAGCCAAGCGAACAACAACCTTGCGAGTGGCATACGCACATAGGGCTGCAAGTTCCGTTCCAAACGCTAAGTCACTGAAATCTCAAGGGAAGCCAGATGGATTCTCTGTTGGCGCCGATTCACACTGTGAACTGCCTGGGAACCGACCGGCCCAGTATCCACGATCCAGGCGAATAGGCTCAACTTCATCCCAAGCGTGGCATGCCCCCACACAGCGAGTACGGAATCTAGACCGGCCCTCGTGTGGCGTAAAATCGCAATACTTTTGGCGGAGCAACTACCAGACGCCGGCGGCCCAGCACCACCAAACCTCGCCGCGCGAGTTCGTTCAAAGCGCTTGATGTCGTCTCCCGTGTTGCCCCCACTAAAGCCGCAATCTCGACCTGAGAGAAGCTCACCGCGCAACTGCCGTCCGCCTGGGGCACACCAAGCACCTCAGCGAGTTCTGCAAGATAGTGCAGGATGCGGTATTCCACGCCCCGGGACATGAATAATTCCAGCTTCTTCTCGAGGACCTGCGCACGACGGAGCAACTGATCCGCAACCAGGCGCCAGGTCTCGGGAGATTCATGGCAGAACCCCAGCATCGCTTCGCGCGGGACTACCGAAACACTTGCCTCAGACACAACTTCGGCGGACGTGCAGCGATGGCCGCGCGTCAGCAGAGCCTCTTCGCCAAACACCTCACCTGGCCGGATGAGACCCAGCACAACGTCCCTGCCGCCGGCGCAGTGTTTGAAAATCTTGACCAGCCCCGACTCCAGATAGTAGATGCTGTCGGCGAGGCTGCCTTCCTCATACAGCAGCGTAAAACGGCGGCACGAGGCGAGCCGGGTAACTACGTCCCTGGGTAAATGAGCCTCTCTCATGATGGAGGAGAAGCTGACATGAGTCATCGGTTGCGCGCTCCGTTCACGCCAAACCTTGAATCGAAACTAATTCCGTTGAGCCGAACAGCCGCACGGCTAGACGGGTTTCAATTATAGTAACTTGAAACCTGTCCAGTTGAAAAGGAAAATGTCAGATTATTTGCCGGAACGCTGTCAGACGAGAGGGAACGGTCGCCGCGCGCTCAAAAAGATCTCTCAATGAACCCTCTCCGAACTGGTCTCTGGTTAGCTGCAGCGTTCTAAGGTATTCATCCAATACATCGCTTATCGCTTGCCGATTCGTGCGAAGAATGTCACTCCAGACATCGTACGAACTACCGGCAAGCCTCGTCATGTCTGCCAAGCCGCGGCCAGAAACCGATAGATACTCGATGTCGGGAATCTCATTCAGTACTGTTTCTGCAAGTATCGTTGAGATCAACTGTGGAAGATGAGAAGTTACTGCCACCACTTTGTCGTGAGTCCTTGCGTCCATCACGACGATTCTCGCTCCGATATCTTCTAACAGAGACTGAAAGCAGCGATAGCTTTGGATATCTGCGACCGTACCAGCGTCTGGTGTTAGTACGTATGTGCGTCCTGAGAGTAGCTCAGCTTCGGCGGCGCTTACTCCCCGCGCCGCTTTGCCCGCCATGGGGTGGCCCCCCAGAAACATCCCGTGTGAAAAATGTTTCGCCGCTTCCGAAACGATGACGGATTTCGTGCTGCCTGCATCCGTCACCAGGGTACCGGGACGTATAGAGGCAGCGATCCGCGGGAACGAGTCCAGGATGCGTTGAATCGGATTCGCGAGGTAGACCAGATCCGATGCGGCGGCCGCTTCTTCCAGGGGCATTCCCCGGTCAATCACCCCCAGCGCCAGTGCTTCTTCGATGGTGCCCGCCGAACTGACTCCGAGAATCTCTCCTTGGAACCCGGCCCTGCGGATGGCGAGCGCAAAGGAGCCCCCAATGAGTCCGACGCCCACGATGGATACGGTGCGAAACGAGTCTCGCCAGCCGGTGGCGGGTGCGTTCGATTGGTCGGAGTACCCCGTCATTCGGCGAACCTACATCCCACGGCCGACCGCCGCCGCAATCAGCGGCAACTGCCGCATCAATTCCTGGAACTGCTCCGGATACAGCGACTGCGCGCCATCGCTGAGTGCCTTCTCTGGATTCGGATGCACCTCGACGAGGATGCCGTCCGCGCCCGCGGCCACCGCCGCCCGTGCCATTGGGATCACTTTGTCGCGCCGGCCCGTTCCATGCGAGGGGTCGGCCATGATGGGCAGGTGCGAGAGCTTTTTCACCACGGGGATCGCGGAGATGTCCATCGTGTTCCGCGTGTAGCTCTCGAACGTCCGAATGCCGCGTTCGCAGAGGATCACATTGTAGTTTCCGCCCGCCAGCAGGTACTCCGCCGAAAGTAGCAGTTCTTCAATGGTTGCCGCAATCCCGCGCTTCAGCAACACAGGAATTCGCGACTTTCCCAGTTCCTTCAGCATGTTGAAGTTCTGCATGTTGCGAGCACCCACCTGAAACACATCCACGTAGTCCGACATCACCGGAATCTGTGTCTGATCCATCACTTCGCTCACGACGAAGAGCCCGTGCCGGTCCGCGGCTTCCCGCAGCAGGCGAAGCCCCTCTTCGCCGAGCCCCTGGAAGCTGTAGGGGGAAGAGCGCGGCTTGAACGCGCCACCACGCAGTCCCTTCGCGCCAGCCTTCGCAACCTGCTCAGCCGCAAGTTCGATCTGGTCACGATTCTCCACGCTGCACGGCCCGCCGATCGCCACCACACCGTCGCCGCCAATCTCAACGCCGCGCACGGTGAACACAGTGCCCATGGGACGAAAGCTCCGGCTTGCCAGCTTGTAGGGTGACATGACGCGATGGCATTCCTTCACGCCATCCATCAGCTCGAACTCTACAGGATCCAGTGTTTCGTTTGGGCCCACTCCGCCGAGTACGGTATGAACCACACCCGTGGACCGGTGGACATTGAAGCCCGACGACACCAGGCGGTCGATCACTTTTTGTATCTGCGCCTCGGTGGCGCTCTGTTCCATGACTACGAACATATGCTCCTAACTTTGTTGCTGCTGTTCGCGAAGCATGCGCTCGCGTTGTACCGTCCGCATCTCGTCGATGATGCGCTCGAACACCCGGCGCACCGCTTCATGCGACAGCGGGCCGCGGTTGTTCTCCACCAGGTTGCGATAGACATCGTCTTCGCGCTTCGGCTCATAGATGGGAAGATTCAACTCGCGCTTGATCCGGCCAATCTGCTCCACCACCTGGGTGCGCTGATTGATGAGGTTGAGGATCGCGACATCGATCTCGTCGATGCGTGCGCGATACCCGGCTAGCTGCCGCTGACCTTCCTCGAGTGTCATTTCGACGCTCCCGCCCGTACCGGCAGCGCGGAGGAGAGGCTGCGCGCGAATGTCTCGATCTTGCCTTCGAGATCGGAACCCGAAGCATGGTGTTCCACCAATCGCACAAACGCGCTGCCAACCACCACTCCGTCGGCGAGAGTGCCAACCTTTGCCGCCTGCTCCGGAGTAGAGATACCGAAGCCGACCGCGAGTGGAAGCGAAGTAATCTCGCGCAGGTTCGCCACCAGCGTGCCAATCGAATCGGAGAGTGACTGCCGTTCTCCCGTCACACCCGTGCGCGACACCAGATACACAAACCCCGAGGAGTGTTCCGCCACCAAGGCCAGGCGTCGCGCGGGACTCGTTGGTGAGGCGAGAAACACCGTGTCCAAACCGGCTTTCCGCATCGCCGGCACCAGCGTGTCCTGTTCTTCCACGCTCAGGTCGGTGAGCAGAACGCCGTCGACACCCGCTTTCTTCGCATCCCGCGCAAGCGCTTCGGCGCCGTAGCGAAGGACGGGATTCAGATAGGAGAACAGCAGCAGCGGAATCTCGGAGTGTTTGCGAATCTGCTCGGCGATCTCCAACACCAGTGGCAGTGTCGTGCCGGCGGCAAGAGCACGCTCGGAGGCGGCTTGAATCACAGGACCATCGGCGATGGGATCGGAGAACGGTACGCCCAGTTCGATGAGATCCACACCGCCCCGCTCCAGCGCGGCCGCAAGTTTCGGCGTGTGCTCCGGAGTGGGGTCGCCGGCTGTGATGTAGGCGATCAACGCAGGCCGCCCTTCCTGCCGTTTCCTCTCAAATAGCGAACTAATACGCATAGTCTGAACCTTGTCCATCCAACTCGGGGAAGTTCTCGCGATAAATGTCGACGTCCTTGTCGCCGCGGCCCGAAAGGTTCACCAGATGCAGTTCGCCTTTCGCCTTCGGAGCGCGTTTCAGAGCTTCGGCGACAGCATGTGCGGATTCGAGCGCGGGAATGATTCCTTCCATTCGCGCCAGCTTGCGGGCCGCCTCCAAAGCTTCCTCATCCGTGGCCGAAGTATACTCCGCGCGGCCCTGCTTGTGAAGCCATGCATGCTCGGGTCCCACGAGTGCGTAGTCCAGACCCGCCGATACCGAATGCGTCAGCGACACCTGGCCGTCGTCATCCTGGAGCAGATAGCTATAGGCGCCATGCAACACTCCCGGCGCACCGCCCGAGAATCGCGCCGCATGTTCGCCGAGGCCACCTCCCTTGCCACCGGCTTCCACACCGATCAGCTTCACACCTTGATCCGGTACAAACGCATGAAACATGCCGATCGCGTTGCTGCCGCCACCCACACAGGCGTAGATCGCGTCGGGCAGCCGCTTTTCGGTCTCCAGCACCTGACGCCGTGCCTCATCGCCGATACAGCGGTGGAAATCGCGAACGATCAGCGGATAGGGATGCGCGCCCAGTGCGGAGCCCAGCAGATAGTAGGTGCTTGATACGTTGGTCACCCAATCGCGCATCGCTTCACTGATGGCGTCCTTCAACGTGCGGCTCCCGCTGGCCACCCCCACCACACGCGCGCCGAGCATGCGCATGCGAAAGACATTCAGCCGCTGACGCCGCATGTCCTCTTCGCCCATATAGACGACGCATTCCAATCCAAACAGAGCGCATACGGTGGCTGTGGCCACGCCATGCTGGCCCGCGCCCGTTTCGGCAATGATTCGCCGCTTTCCCATCCGCCCCGCAAGCAGCGCCTGCCCCAGACAGTTGTTGATTTTGTGCGCGCCGGTATGCAGCAGATCTTCCCGTTTCAGGTAGATCTGCGCGCCACCCAGCGCTTCGCTCAGCCGCTTGGCGTAATAGAGCGGCGTGGGACGCCCGGCGTAGTTCGTCAGCAGATCTTTCAATTGCTCTTGAAAGGCCGGGTCCTGCCGCGCCTCGTGGTAGGCTTGCTCGATCTCTTCAAGCGGGCCCATCAGCGTCTCCGGGACGTAACGTCCACCGAACTCGCCGAAGTGGCCTCTCACATCAGGTAGACTCGTCATCACCATTCCTCTGCCGCTTTGGCGGCCTCTACAAACTCCACCATCTTGCGATGGTCTTTGATCCCCGGGGCGGTCTCCAGTTTCGAACAAGCGTCCACGCCCCATGGATGGGCCTCCGCAATCGCATGCCGCACGTTGGCGGCATCCAGACCGCCTGCGAGAATCGTTTTGCGCTCACACTGCGCGGCGATGCCCCACGCAAACGGCTTCCCAGTTCCACCATACTCCGCGCCCGCGGGCCCATCCAGCAGGAACGCTTCCACCGATGGGTAGCGGTCCATCGCACTCAACGAAAAGCCAGGCTCCACGCGGAACGCCTTCCAGATGCGCTGGAACGACGGCAGTGCATCGGGCTGCTCGTCGCCATGCAGTTGCACAACATCCAGACCCACCTGCTTCGCGATCGCTTCCACGACCTCAGGTACTTCGTTCACAAACACGCCGACCTTCCACACGCCGCGAGGTACCGTCCGTGTGATCGGCAGTACATCGTGCGGGGCGATGTAGCGCTTGCTCCTCGGATAAAAGTTGAACCCCAACGCCGTCGCCCCGGCATCTGCTGCAGCCTGTGCATCCTCCACTCTCGTGATGCCGCAGATCTTGATCATGCCAGAAGACATTTCAGGGCATCCGTGGGGTCGGGCGCTTTCATCAGATGCTCGCCGACAAGAAACGCGTGATACCCCGCCGCTTGCAGTGTACGAACGTCGGAATTGGAATGGATGCCGCTCTCGCTCACTCGCACGGCCGATGAAGGCATGCGCTCGGCCAGTTTCAAGGATGTGTCCAGCGTGACTTGGAACGTGTGCAGGTCGCGATTGTTGACTCCGAGAATCTCCGCGCCGGAATCGATGGCTCGTGCGAGTTCTTCGCCGTTGTGCACTTCCACCAGCGCCGCCATTCCATAGGACGCGGCAAGCGCCCGGAAACGCTCCATCTCCGCGGTGGTGAGCACGGCCGCGATCAGCAGAATCGCGTCTGCGCCATGCGCCGCGGCTTCCACCACATGCACTTCATCAATGGTGAAATCTTTGCGCAGAACAGGCATGCCCACGGCATCGCGGGCCGCCGCAAGATCCGCCAGACTGCCCTGGAAGAATCGTTGATCGGTGAGGACACTCAGCGCCGCCGCTCCCCCCTCCTGATAGCTGCGTGCGATCCGCGCCGGATCGAAGTCCTTCGCGAGCAATCCCTTGCTCGGCGACGCCTTCTTTGCCTCTGCGATGATCGCTGGAGACTTCGCGAGGAGCGCCTGACGGAAGTCGCGTCTGGTGGCGATCATTTGAGCGGCTTGTTCTTCCAGAGTGGAGCGTCGCGGCAGGATGTGGGTGAGTTCGAGTCTTTTGTGCTCCACGATCCGGGCGAGAACGTCCGGTACGGCGGTGACCATGAATTTTTCAGCTTATCACAGGGGTGTAGGGGAAGCGTTGACAGAGGGTAGCCGTATAAACTATAGTTAAGACCGACGTGCAATCTCCAGTTACCAGCCTCCCGAACCCTTCCTTACCGGAGGTGCACGCGTCCGTCTCTACCACCCATCCGACCCTGTGGAAGCGGATCTTCGCCTTCGCAGGACCGGCCTATCTGGTCAGCGTGGGCTATATGGATCCGGGCAATTGGGCCACTGATCTGGAAGGCGGCGCGAGTTTCGGCTACCAATTGCTGTGGGTGCTGGTGCTCTCAAACGCGATGGCCGTGCTGCTCCAGACCCTGAGTGCGCGGCTGGGCATCGTGGCCGGGCGCGATTTGGCTCAGGCTTGCCGCGATTCGTATCCCCCGTTTGTGGCACGAACCCTTTGGGTGCTGTGCGAGATCGCGATTGCGGCGTGCGACCTGGCTGAGGTGCTTGGCGCGGCCATCGGTTTAAACCTGTTGTTTGGACTGCCGCTGCTGGCCGGCGTGGTGCTCACCACGCTCGACACGCTGTTGATCCTGTGGTTCATGCGCTTCGGCATTCGCACGATTGAAGCGTTTGTGCTCGCCCTTGTGACCATCATCGCGGGTTGCTTTCTTGTCGAAATCTGGTGGGCAAAGCCGTCGATCACCGCCATGGCCTCGGGCCTGGTACCTCGCCTGAACGACAAGAGCCTCTACGTCGCTATCGGCATTCTCGGCGCCACCGTGATGCCGCACAACTTGTATCTGCACTCGGCTCTTGTGCAGACACGGCGCATCGGCAAGAGCGATGAAGAGAAGGCCACGGCATGCCGGTTCAACTTCGTCGATTCCGTCATCGCATTGAACGGCGCGCTTCTGGTGAACGCCTCGATTCTCATCGTGGCGGCCAGCGTGTTCTTTGAGCGCGGCATCGAAGTGAAAGAGATTCAGCAAGCGCACTTGCTGCTGGCGCCGCTGCTGGGAACCACTGCCGCGAGCATCCTGTTCGGCGTTGCGCTCCTATGCTCCGGCCAGTCTTCCACCCTGACTGGCACGCTTGCAGGGCAGATCGTGATGGAAGGCTTTTTGAACTTCCGCATGCGCCCGTGGCTGCGGCGTCTGATCACGCGGGCGCTGGCCGTCATCCCCGCCTCCATCACAATCCTGGTAGCCGGCGAGCAAGCCACTTACAAGCTTCTGATTCTGAGCCAGGTCATTCTCAGCCTCCAGTTACCGTTCGCAGTCATTCCGCTCATTCAATTCACTTCAGATCGCGAGAAGATGGGCAAGTTCGCCAATCCACGATGGGTGAAGGTTCTGGCCTGGACCGCCGCGGCGATCATTGTCAGCCTGAACATGCGCCTGGCTTGGACGACGATCACCGAATGGTCCGAGACGGCGGGTCCGTGGCGTCCGTTGATCCTTGGTGTGGTGATTCCGCTGGCTCTTGGTTTGGTGGCGCTGTTGGTGTGGACCACACTGCGTCCACTTTTCGGCGCACCGAAGGGGGAGCCACGCGGCGGAGTGCCTGTGCCGGCGCAGATCACTGCCACGCCGGCGACGCCAGCCTACAAGCGGATTCTGGTGCCGCTCGATCACTCCTCGCGCGACGCATCCGCGGTTGGCCACGCATCGGCGATGGCGAAGCAGCACGGCGCGAAGATCGTGTTGCTGCACGTGGAAGAGGGCGTCACAAGTCTGGTCTACGGCTCGGAGGCGCTTACCGCGGAGGTCCAGGCCGGACGCCAGTATTTCGAAGGCATCGCCGCGTCACTTCGCAACGACGGAATCGAAGTGGACCTGGTGGTCTGTCACGGCGCCGACGCGCGGCAGGAGATCGTGAAGGCCGTGCGCAAGATCGAGCCGGACCTGGTGATCATGGGTGCCCACGGCCATCGCGGCATCAGCGACCTGATGCACGGCGACACGATCAACGCCGTGCGTCACGACTTGGATGTGCCGCTGCTGATCGTGAAGTAGAACTTACGAGGCCTCGAAGTCCATCGTGTGATCGAACGGCGTAAACCCCGTCACGTACACGCTCGCGCCCGGCATCTTCGGCTCCGCCCCGCGCACCTGCGTGTAGCGATGCGCCCGCGTGCCCGGCCCGAATCGCAAGGTGCCCGTTGACGACTTCACCGTCGCATGGCCTGCCGGCAGAATAAAGGCGTCCTCGGCATCGGGCGCCCGCAGCAACCCATCCAGTTGCAGACCTTCCTGCCCCCGGATGCTCACTTCCACAGCCACTGGCACGCCTTTGGTGCCATGCGCTTGCACTCGCAACCGGAACCCCTTCGGCGTTTCGGTGATCGTCGCCACTTGCTCCAAATGTCCAACTTCACTTCGTGCGCGTTCCGGCCGGGTCTCGTTCCACTCCATCGCCCCGACATGGTGCGGCGGATTCAGCGGCTGAAAGTACGGCCCGCTCAGGGACTGCCGCAACACCCAGCTCTTGTCTTCGCGCGCGAAGGTCTGCGGGACGAACTGCGCCTTACCGAAGAATGCACTGGCAAACCGCACCGCTTGAATCACAGCGCCACCGCGCCGGAATTGCAGAAATCTGCTGTCGCCACGCAGCAGGATCATGCCGCTGTTTTCGCCCCTGCGAATGCGCACCACCTGTAATGCGCGCATCACCTTCTCATAGTTGTCAGGGAAGGGCGTCGCGGCCGGCAGCGGTTTCAAGAACTCGGGGTACTCCATCAGCGCAGACAGATTCGCATACCGCGTCGCATACTTCGCGGCGATGTTCGCGAACAATCCATTGCCATCGTGATAAGCGAGATAGTGAGCCGGCTTCCAATACACGCCGATCTCGCCTTTCTGATCGCGATCCTGCCGCCGCGAGATCTCCGTGACCATCTCGCCATCGGGATGCATCAGGTAGATTGCCGACATCAGGTTCTTGCGTACCGGATCGAGCAGTTCCGGCCGCTTCAGTTTCGCCGCCATCACGACGAATGCGCGCGTGGTGACGGGATTGTAAACGAGCGTGCTGCGTTCATCGAACTGGCCATCTTCGTCGATGTCGATCCCTTCGGCGAGCCACTGATCGATTCGCCGCACCAGCCGCGAATCCGGATAGAGTGCGTTGATCTGCGCGAGCGCCGCGGATACGACCCAGCGATGATTCGGCGTGTGCACGCCGCCCACGCGAAGTGCATCGGCACACCGGGCAAGAACCGGCTGCAGCACCTGCTCGACTTCGCGAGTTCCCTTGTCACGGGCAATGTGCTGAGCGGTTGCGAGACTGAGCACGGAGAACGCAGTATCCGGAGCGGAGTTGAAGTTCGTCGTCAGCAGGTCGATGTTGCCATCAGGTGTCATCGATCGCGTATAGAACGCGGCGGCCGTCTTCAGCCGCTCCAGCATCAGAGGACTCTTGAAGTACTTCGAGGATGGATGATGAAACGCCGCGTTGAATGCGTCAATCAGGCCGGACGCCGTGCCTGGATGATGAAGGTCGGTGGCATCGGGATATCCGCCATGGTAGGGGCTCGACGGGTCGTTCACCTGCCCCTGCAGCAAACGGGCGACGCCTTCGTCATGACGCTTGACGATCGTTGCCTCGAGATCCGGAATGCTGTTCTCCGCGCTCGCGGGCTGCTCCAACGCGAACGCCGCCGCTGCGCCGATTAACTGTCTGCGTGTGGTTTTCACTGCAACCCGATTTTATCAATGCAGGCCACCGCCGAGCCCGGTTCTTTCCGCGACAAGCAGGTTTACGTGGCCGCACAGAGTTCGATATTCTCGCGGAGAGCTATGCAGGAAACAGCCATGCAGGAAACAACGATTCGGAACTACGCGAGTGGGACATGGGTGGAGTCGCGCTCTACGGGCACGTTGCTTGTGCACAATCCAGCAACCGGGGAGTTGATTGCCCGCACACCCGCGTCGGACAGCGAAGAGGTCCATCGAGCCGTGGACGCGGCGCATCAGGCGTTTCTTGAATGGAGGCGCGTGCCCGTCACTGATCGGGTGCAGCCTCTGTTCCGGTTGAAGCAACTGCTCGAATCGCACATTGAAGATCTGGCGCGCATCATCACCATCGAGTGCGGCAAGACATTGGTTGAATCGCGTGGAGAGATGCGCCGCGCGATTGAGAATGTCGAAGTCGCGGCGGGCATGCCGCTCATGATGCAGAGCGCATTCTCGGAAGACATCGCTCGTGGCGTCGACGAGTTCTCCATCCGCCAGCCGTTGGGTGTTTGTGCGATTGTGTCGCCGTTCAATTTTCCTGGCATGATCCCGTTCTGGTTCCTGCCTTACGCCGTCGCCTGCGGGAACTCTGTTGTGGTGAAGCCATCCGAGCGTGTGCCGCTGACCATGCAACGTGTGTTCGCGCTTTTGGACTCCGTGGGCTTTCCTCCTGGCGTCCTCAATCTTGTGAATGGCGGGCGCGCGACTGCGGAAGCGCTGGCCACTCATCCCAAAGTGCGCGCCGTCAGCTTCGTTGGATCGTCGAATGGCGCGCGTGCGATGTATGCGCTTGCGGCGGCCCATGGCAAGCGTGTGCAGTGTCAGGGTGGCGCGAAGAATCCGATTGTCGTGTTGCCCGATGCGGATGTCGCCAATGCGACACCCGTCATCGCGGACAGCGCGTTCGGTTGCGCGGGGCAACGATGCCTTGCCGCTTCCATGGCCATCCTGGTCGGTGATGCGCAGGCCAGCTTTGGCGAGAGTCTTCGCGAAGCGGCGGCGTCCCGATCCACGGGCTGCGGGTTGGACGACGTGCAGATGGGGCCAGTGATCAGCCCTGACAGCAAGAGCCGCATTGAAGCGCTGCTGCAAAAGGCGGAAAGCGATGGCGCCCGCGTCAGTGTGGATGGCCGCAACGCGAGAGTCGATGGATACGAAGAAGGCAACTTTCTGCGCCCCACGATTCTGGAAGGTCTGCCGCGGGAAAGCGAAGTCGCCACCACGGAGATCTTCGGCCCCGTGCTGAGTCTGCACGCGGTGGCCACCGTGGACGACGCAATCGCGATGGTGAACAGCGGCGCCTATGGCAACATGGCATGCCTCTTCACGGCAAGCGGCGAGTCGGCACGCAGGTTTCGCAATGAGGCCGAGGTGGGCAACGTTGGCATCAACATTGGAGTGGCCGCTCCCATGGCGTTCTTCCCCTTCAGCGGCGCGCGCGAAAGCTTCTATGGCGATCTGCACGGCCAGGGCCGCGACGCGGTTCGCTTCTTCACGCAGGAGAAAGTTGTCGTCGAGCGCTGGCCCAAGGAATGGTCGCGCCGCTTCTGATCAGGGCTGCTCTCAGGCCTTGTCTTTCGCGATCGCGGCGTACTCGCCATCCACGGCTTTGCGATAATCTTCGGGCGCGAGAAGGATCTGCAATCCTCGCACGCCCGCCGAGATCGAGATCACATCCCAGAGAATCGCGGTCTCATCGATCCACACCGGATAGTTCTTCTTTGCGCCGAGCGCTGTGACGCCTCCCCGGACATACCCTGTCAGCGGCAACACTTCGTTCAACGGTACAGTCTCCATTTTGCGATTGCCGGAACACGACGCAAGAGCCTTCAGATCGAGCATCGCGTTGCCCGGAATCACGGCAAGGCAGACTCCGTTGCGATCGCCGCGAGCCAACAGCGTCTTGAACACCTGCTCGGGCGGCATGCCGATCTTCGCGGCCACCGTCTCAGCAGCGAGATCCTCCGGATCGACCTCGTATTCGCGCACCTCGAACTTCACGCCGAGTTGCTCCAGCAATCGCACTGCATTCGTCTTGGCGGCCACACTCTCATTTCAGATCATCGGTGCTAGGATGATCAAGGAGCTATGTCGCAAATCAAAGGACCCGCAATTTTCCTGGCGCAGTTCATGGGAGACGAAGCGCCCTATAATTCTCTGCCGTCCATCACGGCTTGGGTGAAATCGCTTGGATACAAGGCCGTGCAGTTGCCCTCTTGGGATGGCCGGATCATGGATCTGGCGAAAGCCGCCGAGTCGAAGACCTATTGCGATGAGTTGAAGGGTCAGACGAACGGCCTTGAGGTCACGGAGCTTGCCTCGCATCTGCAGGGGCAGCTTGTGGCGAGCCATCCCGCCTACGACGAGTTGTTCGATGGGTTCGCCGCGCCTGAAGTTCGTGGCAATCCGAAAGCGCGGTCCGAGTGGGCCGCGGCCCAGATGAAGCTTGTGATCAAGGCTTCGCGCAACATGGGTCTGCCAGTGTCCCCGAGTTTCTCCGGCGCGCTCCTCTGGCCAATGATTTATCCGTGGCCGCAACGTCCCGCTGGCCTGGTGGAAGAAGGATTCAAAGAACTGGCGAAACGCTGGAAACCGATTCTCGATTTCGCGGATGAGAATGGCGTGGACATCGCCTACGAGTTGCATCCCGGCGAGGATCTCTACGACGGCGCGACTTTCGAACGCTTCCTGGAAGCCACGGGCGGTCACAGCCGTGTCGCGATCAACTACGATCCTTCGCACTTCATTCTGCAGTGCCTGGACTACGTGCGCTTCATCGATACGTATGGCAAGTACATCAAGGCCTTCCACGTGAAGGATGCGGAGTACCGGCCATCGGAGCGCGCAGGCGTGTATGGCGGCTATCTTGGCTGGACCGAACGCCCGGGCCGCTTCCGTTCGCTGGGCGATGGCCAGGTGGATTTCAAGCAGGTGTTCACGCGGCTCACCGCCGTTGGCTACAGTTCGTGGGCGGTGCTCGAGTGGGAGTGCTGCTACAAGGACAGCGTGCAAGGCGCGACCGAAGGCGCACCATTCATCGCGCAGCATCTCATTGATGTGCCGAAGAAGGCGTTCGACGATTTCGCGGGCGCTTCCACGGATGAGACGCGCAACCGGCGCATTCTCGGTCTCTAGAGAGTGCTAGACTTCCCCTAGAAAGTTCTATGCCAACTCTCTACGTTGAAAAGGTGCCCGCGGAGATCTATGCAGCACTCCGGAAGCGGGCTCAGGATAATCGTACGTCCATCTCGGCCGAAGTACTCGCCTTGCTCGAGGATGGCGTCCCTTCGCGGCGAGAACTCGCTCGGAGACGCCAACTCCTTGAACAAGCGTTCAAGCTGCGTGCTCGACCGTCTCCGAAAGCGGGACCTTTTCCATCGGCTGAGGAAATGTTGGCCGAGGATCGCCGCAGGTGATTCGCTACGTTCTCGACGCGAGCGTTGCGGCAAAGTGGGTTTTGCCTGCCAACGGAGAGCCCCTTTCGAAGGAAGCCGCCCTCCTGCTTGCGGCCCATTCCGCTGGTGAGGTGCGGTTTCTCGTCCCTGACCTGTTCTGGTCCGAGATCGCAAGTATTCTGCGGAAAGCGGCTAAGGCGGGACGTATATCAGAGAGATCGGCCGTCGATGCCGCTGAATGGTTAGCCCGCGTCAGCATGCGCACACAGCCAGTGAAGCCGTTCATGGTGGACGCGCTCAAACTCGCCTTCGCCCTGGACATAAGCGCCTACGATAGTAGCTACCTTACGTTGGCTTCCTTGTCGAAAAGCCAAATGGTAACCGCCGACCTCCGTCTCGTACGGGCGGCCGGTCCCAGCCTCCCGGTAATGTGGCTCGGCACGGTCAGATCAGACTAAGGCGCGAAGTAGCCGTTCACATCAATGATGATGTCGGTGACGTTGGAAGCGAACACGTTGATGGTGCCATTCGTTCCCGCTGGTACCAGCGCGGCGTTCGCCACCACCTGGCCATTCCACGAATTCAGCGTGCTCGCCAGCGGAATCGGCTGGCCCGCCGGCCACGTGGTCACATAGCCGAGATAGCCAGGCGGCACCGAGGTCATGTTCACCGAATACGCCCTCGCCGTGGATGGCAGATTGCAACCTGCATCGGTCATCGGCACTGTGCGTGTGGTGTTGCTGGCAATCACCGGAGGACCAAACGGGCCGGTCTTGCCGCTTTCGAAACGCGTATCCGCCACCCGGCACGGATTCACCGTGTAGAAGCTGAGCGCACCGGGAAGCCCAGGCGGCGCGAAATAGCCGTTGATATCAATCACCAGATCCGTGTTGTTCGACGCATACACGCTGATATCGCCATTGGCGCCCGCGGGCACAATCGCCGCGTTCGGAACCACGGTGCCATCCCATGAATTCAGCGTCGATGCCAATGGCTGCGCCTGGCCGCCTGGCCACAATGTCACGAACCCAAGATAGGCTGGGGGCACGGCCGTCACGTTCAATGAGAACGCGCGTGCCGTGGAGGGGATGCCACAACCACTTGCAGGCACGTTGTAGGTGCGCGACGTCTGGCCTGTGATCGCCGGCGGACCGTAGCTGCCGGTCTTGCCGCCGCTCGATCGTGTATCGGAGATACGGCAGGGTGTCACGGGATAGAACGCGAGTGTTTCGTTCTGCGTCGCGGGCACGAAGTAGCCGTTCACGTCGATGATGACATCGGTATCGTTTGATACATAGAGACTGATGGCGCCAGCGGCCCCCGCGGGAACAATTGCCGCGTTCGCCACCACACGCCCGTTCCACGAATTCAATGTCGAAACGAACGGCTGCTGCGTGCCGGTCGGCCAAACGGTGACGAAGCCGAGGTAAGCCGGTGGCACCACGGTGATGTTCACCGAGTAGGCCCGCACCGTCGTCGGAATCCCGCAGCCGCTTTGCGGCAACACAAACTCACGCGCAGTCTGACCGGCCATGCGCGGAGGACCGAAGCCGCCACTCTTGCCTCCTTCGGCACGCGTATCCACCGCGCGGCACGGAGTGACGGGAACGAATCGCAATGCCTCGGCGGACACGGCGCCTTGCTGCTGAATCAACACATTCAGGCCTGCAAGTGCGATGTTACCGCTGCGAATCGGACCGGTGTTCGGCTCCACACGGAAGGCGAGCGGTCCGCTGCCGGCGCCCGACGTCGCCAAGGGGAAAGTGATCCAGGATGCGTTGGTCGCCGCGGTCCACGGGCAACCCGGCTGCGTCGTCACCGTGACGGTTCCGGAGCCGCCTTCAATCATGTAGTTGAACGCTGTGCTGCTCAGCGTGTAAGTGCAGCCCGGGCCCCCCGCCTGATTGATGATGAACTGGCGGTCGGCAACGGTGATGATCGCGGTTCGCACCGTTGTATTGGGATTCGCTTGAATCGTGTAGTTGAGCGCACTGTTGCCGGAACCGGTCAAGGCACTTGTGATGGTGATCCAAGGCACGTTCACCGAGGCGGTCCAAGCACAACCCTCAGGGGCAACAATATTCAGCGAAAATGTTCCACCGGGCCAGCCTACCGTCGGCACTCCGCCTGTGAAGCTATAGCTGCATGCCGTTGCCGATTGGTTGATGGTAAACACCTGGCCGGCGGCGCGAATCACGGCAGTGCGCGGAAGGCCGGTCGGATTCACCGCGACCGTATATCTGCCTGATCCGTCCACCTGCACCCACGCCGCTTCCGATTCAAAAACGTAACGGCAATCGGCGATCCCGGAAACACCGATGGTTCCCGTGAAGCCGTCCGACGGAACCGTTGCGGACGTGGTGGTAAGCGTGGCCGCGGGGCACGATTCCAGCGTCACTCCCTGCCCGAGGTTCGAGCCCGCGATCACGCCCGTATTGTTGATGCTGAAGAACGACGATCCAAAGAGACTTGCGAGATTGATCGTGCGGCCATTGGGATGCGCGTAGCGGCACGGCGTGACCACCTCGCCGCGATCGTTGATGCCAGCCTTCTCTCCCGCATCGCAACTCACGAACAGCAACGCGCGGGCCGCAGGCGTCGCGGCAAGGAAGAAATTGGTATCTGTAAGTCCGACCGTGTTGCCCGCTGCGCTCACGGCCAGCAACCGGTTCACGGGCGCTTCCGTGATCTGAAATGATCCGTCGGGCTCAACCAGGATGCCTTGCAGCACATTGCTCGAATCCAGGAAGTAGCCCGCCATGCGACCCGCGTCGTTAATATCAGTGAGCACCGTTTCGAGCGCGCCGGGGACATCGAACGTGGTCACTTCCCCGGTGACCGCGCGGCGAAACGCCCGCTTTCGTGAACTCGATGCAGTGTCGAATACACCAACGGCGTTGCCTGACGAGTTCACGGCGTAGGCCCACGCGTTCAGTGCGCCGGGAACATCGAAGGTCGAGATCGCACCATCCACCGTTCGCAGGAAAGGCCGCACGGGTGAGATGCCATAGGTGCCCGCAAGACGGCCGTCGTTGCTCACGCCGTAGGCGGTCGTCGACGATTGGAAAGCCTGAAAACGGTTGGTGATGCGGAACCCGGCAGGTTCCGGAAGCGTCTCGGGAGTCAGCGCCACGGTGGTGGAGTAGGTGTTGTCAAGGCTACTTGCCGTGCCATCCCCATTGCCGCTCACTGCTTGCACATAGAAGCGGATCTCGCCTGTCGCATTCACCGGCGGCGTCCAGTCAAACGCGAAAGACGCGATAGCGCCGATCCCCGAGGTGAAGTGCGCCAGATAGTCGATACCGTTGGCTGTCCGCTGAATCACGGTATTCGTCAAAGGAAGACTGAACGTGCCTGCCTGCGAATTGTCGGCAAACCGGGCACTCAGTTGAAATCCGTTGTTGGGAAGCCCTCCCGAGAGCATCCGCAAGGTGACTCGCTGTTTCACGCCAGGTGAGTAGCGCTGGAGAGTCTGGAACAGCAACTCCGCTCTTCCGGAACGTGAGTCGATGGTGCTGTTGTGACACTGTGTGCACGACGCTTCGCCGGGAGCGCCGGTCATTCCCAAAGGAAGCAACTCTCCCCGGCCATGCGCATCCAGCCGGGCCACACTCAGGATCAGTAGAGTAACAAGAATGAAGTAGGGCACAATACCTCCCTTGAGCGCGCCACCATGGAGTGGCGCGCCCAAGCAAGCAGCAATCTTAGCAGTCTCGCGTTACGGAGCGAAGAATCCGTTGATGTCGATAATCACGTCGGAGGCATTCGACACGAACACGTTGATCGCTCCTGCCGATCCCGCGGGAACGAGAGCAGCGTTCGCCACTACCTGTCCGTTGAATGAGTTCAGCGTCGACACGAGCGGCTGAGCCAGACCGGTTGGCCAGGTTGTGAGGAAGCTCAGCGGTCCCGGCGGGACAACCGTCATGTTCAGCGAGTACGCGCGGGCGGCGGCAGGCACGCCACAGCCCGACTCCAGCAGACCGAAGGATCGAGCGGAGCCCGCGGCCATTTGCGGCGGTCCGAACTGGCCTGACTTCCCACCGTCGCCCCGAGTGTCCACCGCGCGGCACGGAGTGACCGTGAAGAAGTTCAGCGGACTTGCCCCGGCTCCCGGCGGCGCGAAGTAGCCCGTGACGTCGACCACGAGATCCGTTGCTTCCGAAGCGAAGAAACTCACCGTCCCATTCAGCCCGGCAGGCACAATCGCGGCGTTCGCCACCACTTGCCCGTCGAACGCATTCAGCGTGGAAGCCAGCGGTTGAGTTTGTCCACCAGGCCACACGGTGATGTAGCTAAGCAGTCCGGGTGGCACCGCGGTCACGTTCAGTGCGTATGCTTGCGCGTTGCCCGGAATCCCGCAGCCCGAAGCAGGCACGTTCATCGTGCGCGTGCCACCCGCGGCGATCTGCGGCGGCCCATATTCGCCGAGCTTGCCACCGCCAGCCCGCGTATCCGAAATGCGGCACGGGGTCACCGGGTAGAACATCAACCCTTGTGGTTCCGATGCAGGTACGAAGTAGCCATTCACATCGAGCACGATATGCGTGTTGTCGGACGCAAACACGGTGATCGCGCCGGAAGTGCCCGCCGGCACAATCGCGGCGTTCGCCACCACGCGGCCATTCCATGAGTTCAACGTGGAGACGACGGGCCTGGTTTGACCAGTTGGATACAAACTGAGGAACCCGAGGAAGCCCGCGGGCACCACCGTCATGTTGACGGAGTAGGCACGCGCGGAGAACGGAATGCCGCATGCGCCCTGAGGCACGGGGATGTCACGGCTGGTTCCCGCTGCCAGCGATGGTGGTCCGAAGGATCCGCTGCGATTCGCGTCGCGGCTGTCCACTAGGCGGCACGGAGTGATCGGCACGAAGCGCAACGCGGCCGAACTGCCAGGGCCCGCCTGCGAGATGGTGATGTCCTGGCCCGCCACGCGAATGAAGCCCGTTCGCGCTGCCCCGCTCGTGTTGGCGGAGACTACGAAATTCACCGTCGCACTGCCTGACGTCGAGAAACCCGAACTCACCTGAATCCAGGTCTCGTTGGTAAACACAGTCCACGTACAATTGAGTGTGGTTGTGACGTTCACCGCGCCAGCCCCACCGTCGATGGAAAAGCTGGTCGTTCCCGACTGAACCTGATACGCACAGCCGGATCCGCCCACCTGTGTGATCAGAAACTGCTGGCCGCCGACGAAGATCGCACCGACGCGCGAGAATCCAGTGACATTGGTGTCAACGGTGTAGTTGATGATCCCGCTGCCAACTCCCGGATTCGGCGAAGTGGACGTGATCCGGATCCACGACACGTTGCTGAAGGCGTTCCACACGCAGCCGGTTGGCGCAATCACACTCACCGAGGAAGCAATGCCGGCAGCGGGCGGATTGTTGATGCCTCCGGAGAACGTATAGCCACAGGCCACTGCGCTCTGCGTGATGGTGAACACCTGCGAGCCAAGCTGGATGGTGCCTGTTCGCGTCACTGCGTTGTTACTGGCCTGCACGCTGAAGCTGCCATCGCCCTGCACCGCGATCCACGAAGAATCTGTCGTGAAGGCGGGGATACAATCCGCCGGCCCGGTGTAAGGCACACGGCCGGATCCGCCCGCAGAATCGATCGTGATCGAATTCGATGTCAGAGTCAGTGCACACGGGACAAGCAACAGCCCTTCGTTACCGCGGCCCACAATCTGCCCCGTATTGTTGATGCCGGTGAACGATGGCGCGTCCGCGATGCTTCGTGCCAGCCTTGCCAGGCGGCCATTCGACGCGCGCAGGAACGTCGGCGGCGGCACCAGGAAGGTTGCCGTGGGATCGATGCACTGGCCGAGATAGTCGCCGAAATCATTCAGCGCGCCGCGCGCGTATGCCGACGAACTGCTGCCACACTCCAGCGCGTTGAAGAAGTAGCCGTCGCTTTGTCTCAAAACACCCTGCTGGAAAAATGTTCCGGCGACCGTGCCGGCACTATTGATCCCATCCACCCGCGTAGAGCCCTCCGACGCAGTCACTTGCGTGACGTCACCATTCAACTCGAAGATGAAACCGCGTGCGAAGAGGTTGGTGTCAGAGTAGGTGCCCGAAATGCGGCCCTGGTCATTGATGCCCCGCAACTCCGTCGAGAGCGCGTTCGGAACGTTGCGAGTACTGATCACGCCGGCTGCGGTCCGGACGAAACCTTGTGCCCGGCTGTTGCCGTTGATGTAGTAGCCGACCACCGTGCCCGCGCTGTTGACCGCCGTTGGATAAGTTGCCGTCGCGCCGGGGACAGAGAACGTGGTCACCTCACCCGCCGCGGAGCGCACAAAGCCGACCGTGGCGCTGCTCTGCTGAATCGTCCCCGTAATGCGTCCATCGTTGCTGATGCCTGCCGGCGTGGTCGTGGTGCCCACGTTCAACGTGGTCCATCGGAATCCATCGGGCAATTCCCGCGAATCTGGCCGTAGCGTGTAACTCGCCGTGTACACTGCATCCAGCGCATTGGCGATCGAATCACCGGGGCCGTCCACGGCAACTGCATAGAACTTGATGTCGCCGGAGTTGGCCGCGGGCGGCGTCCATTCCATGGTGAACGCGGTTGTGCCGGCGTAACTGTTCGCGCCAACGGCCTTCGAGTGATTCACATACTGAATGCCGTCCTGTGTCTGCAACACGGTGTTCGAAATGTCGGTGATTCCGAACGTGCCCGCCTGTAGCGATTCGTTGCTGGCAAGACGCGCGGTGATCTGGAAGCCGCGCTGGCCTCCGCCATCACTGCGCGGGTAGACGCGGACCGTGATCGTCTGCTTGGAACCCGGCTTGTAGTTCAGCAACGTGGAAAACTGCACTTCCACTCTGCCCCGCCTTGTGTTTGGAGTGCCGAAGTGGCACTGGTTACAAAGAGTATTCCCGGGTGCTCCGGTCTGTGCCGGGGGCTGGTTGGTGGAATTTGCGTAGATAAGTGAGGAGTGTACCGCTACGCCAAAAATAGCAATCTGAATTGCGCGAACGGTTGGTTTCATCATAGGGGAGAATCCCCCACGATTTTACAGCGTTCCGGGTTTCAATGCTGAAGTCAGATCCGTTGCAAACTTTCGCAGGAGAATTACCTGTTCCGCGCTGGCTTCCTGCTCAAAGCCCTTGGCAATGAAGTAGTGGCGATCTCCGCGCAGTGTCAGCACGGCCATGCCTTTCTCCGTCCAGAGCCCCGCGGAGCCGATTCCGCCGAATCCGCCATCCTTGGTTCGCTCCACCAGCGAAATGAACCCCTCACGTTCGAATACCCAATGATGCTCAATTTGCGTGAGGGGCAGAAGCTGTATGTTCGCGGCCACCAGCCGCTCCAGGATCTCCTGCATGGATCACATCTTGTAGCGGCCGAGGTCCTCGTCGTTCAGCCCTTCCAGCCACTTTCGCAACTCGTCGTTATTTACGCGATCGGAAACGGTATTCGCGGTCTTCGACGATTTCAGCACGGAGTCATCGACAAAGATCGGACAATCCAGCCGCAGCGCCAGCGCAAGGGCATCGGATGGGCGCGAATCCACGGTAATCATCTCGCCGTTCTTCTCCAGCCAAATCACGGCATAGAAGGTATCGTCGCGCAGTTCGTTCACCACGATCTTGCGCATCTGCGTTTCCAGGCCAAGCAGCAGGGTCTTGATCAGGTCATGCGTCATGGGTCGCGGCGTGGCCACCTTTTCAATCTCAAGGGCGATCGCGTTCGCCTCATAGATTCCCACCCAGATCGGCAGAATCGTGTTTCCGTTGATATCCTTCAGGATCACGATAGGCATGTTCGTCACCGGATCCATCATCAACCCCCGGATCTTCATCTCAACTTCCATGTGCCACTCCCTTCTCGCGCTACGGCCATCAATTGACACTCTCCCCGACCAGGGAGTTCGGACCCGCGCGGGTCACGCGAACCGGCAGATAGCTGCCCACCAGCGATTCGCCATTGGACTGGCCTGTGGTGAAGTTTAGCGTCTTATTCTGTGACGTGCGCCCGATCCACTGGCCGGTGGCCTTATTCAATCCTTCCACCATTACTTCCTCGACATTGCCGATCATATCGGAGTTGCGGCGCAACTGAATGCCTCGCTGCTTTTCCTGCAGAATGGTTAGCCTCCGGCCCTTCTCCTCCTCCGGAATCTGATCTTCCAGGAGCAATGCGGGCGTGTTCGGACGCTGCGAATACTTGAAGCTGAAAATCGAGTCGTACTCCACTTCATCGAGCAGCCGCAGCGTCTGCTCGAAGTCCTTCTCGGTCTCACCCGGGAAGCCGACGATGATGTCGGTGGAGATCGCAATGTTGCGGGGAGAGTTCTTCATCCACTCGATGCGGCGCATGTACTCTTCGCGAGTGTAGAGTCGCTGCATCGACTTCAACACCGCGGAACTCCCCGACTGTACGGGAAGATGCACATGATTGCACAGTACCGGATTCTCATCGATCGCTTCAATGATGCTCCTGCCGAAATCGCGCGGATGCGACGTGGTGAAACGCACACGGCGGATGCCGTCCACTTTACCAACCTCCCGCAGCAGTCCGGCGAAGTCGTTCGACGAATTCGTGGGATCGATGTAGCTGTTCACATTCTGCCCGAGCAGTTGAATCTCGGTATAGCCCATCGCCGCGAGTTCCTGCGCTTCCTTGAGCACACTGGCAGCGGTTCTGCTGCGCTCCGGACCGCGTGTGAACGGCACGACGCAATACGCGCACGACTTGTCGCAGCCTTCAATGATCGTGATGTAGGCACGATGCGGATTGTCGCGGCGCGTCACCGGAGTTTCGAACGTGTCGTCCGTGTCGAGACTCAACCCGGTCACGCGGCGGCCGCCCGATTCCAACTGCACCAGCAATCGCGGGAGTTCGTTGTAGCTCGCCGAACCGCACACCAGGCTCACATGCGGAGCCTTTTCGAAGATCCGCTCGCCTTCCTGTTGCGCCACGCACCCCAGCACGCCGAACGTTTTGCCCTTGCCGTTCCGCTTGAACTCCTGCAGACGGTTGAAGACCTTCTGTTCGGCCTTGTCGCGAATACTGCAAGTGTTGTAGAGAACGAGGTCCGCCTCGGCGGTGGTTTCCACCTGCTCATAGCCCCGGGAGAGCAGGGTCCCGATCACCTTCTCGGAGTCATGAACATTCATCTGACATCCGAAGGTTTCAATGTAGAACTTCTTCATGAGACCCACTTGTTTTCATTATAGAGGGCATCGCGTCCGCACCCGCCCCGAACGCCCCAGAACAGCCCGTCTCTTTATTGTAGAAGGGTCTTATGCCAGCCGTACGATCAGCCCTTCCAGCAGTTCCTCGAGCAGCGGAGTATGGGGATAAGGATGACCCTTGTAGAGCCGGAATCCTTCACCGCACGCCAATCCGGCGCGAGATCCGCATTCCCGTGTCCAGCCCTGCATGGTGAGGATGTAGTTGTCCATTCCATGCTGTGAGCGCAGCCACGACCGCTGGCTGTCATGCGCTTCCAGCATGCGCGTCTTCACGTCGTATTTCGATTCCACATTCACCACGAAGTCCGGAGTTATCGGCTTGCCCTCGCGATCCGTGCCGCCAATCGCGTCCATGAAATAGAGATGCGGAATGCCGCCAAGCGGTGCGGCGGCGGGCTTAGCGCCGGTGATGTAGTTCGGACAGGGCGCGGCGAAACAGGCGTCTCGCACAAGCGCGCTGGTGGTCTCGTGGTCGCACATGTAGTCGACGGGCGACGACGTGAGAATCAGATCGGGCCTCAAGCTGCGAAGCAGTTCAACCATGCGCATGCGGCTCGGATTGTCGCTGAAGAATTCGAGATCCCGGAACTCCGCGCACTGATACGCCGCGCCAATCATGGCCGCCGCGACGCGAGATTCTTCGCGCCGGATGGCGGCAATCTCCTCGGGCGGCTTCACCATCGAGCCTTTGTCACCCGGCGTCATGGTGACAATGGTGATCCGGTGCCCGCGGTCCGCAAGTAGCGCGAGCGTGCCGGCGCAGAGAATCTCCGCATCATCCGGATGCGCGTGGATGGAGACAACGTGAAGTGCGCTCATGCCTGCAGCTTCGAACGGACCTTGTCGCTCAGCGCCTTGCCATCCACTCGCTTGCCGGTCAGCTTTGCCTGCGTCGCCTTCATCACCACACCCATCTGCTTGGAGGAAGTGATGCCGGTCTCGGCCATCGCCGCGGCAATCGCGGCTTCGATCTCCTCATCCGATGCGGATGCGGGCATGTAGCCTTCCATGAGTTTCAACTCCGCCTCTTCCGCGGCGGCCTGCGCTTCGCGGCCGTTCTTGCGGAAGACTTCGGCGGACTCCTTGCGCTGCTTGATGATGATGTTGAGCACCTTCAGCTCTTCCACCTCATCCAGCTCTTTCATTGTGTCCACCTTGTGCTTCATGAGGGCGGCTTTCAGCATGCGGATGGCGTTCAAGCGAACTTCATCCTTTGCCTTCATCGCCTCTACCATGTCTTTCTGTACGCGTTCGAGGAGTGCCATGTTTTCTCTGATATTCTAAAAGGTTCGACACCTCGAAGTCTCTTCCGTAACACTCATGCATATTAAAAAACAGCGTTTGTTGACACCCGGCCCTACGCCTCTGTTGCCCCGCGCACTCCATGCGATGATGGCCTCCGACGTTCACCACCGCACGCAGGACTTCCAGAAGATCTACCGTCAGGTACTGGCTGACCTCAAGGATGTTTTCGGTACGGCGAATGATGTTCTGCCCCTGGTTTCATCGGGCTCCGGCGCAATGGAAGCGGCCATCTCCAACCTGTTCCGCCGTGGCGACAAAGTGATCGTCTGCACCGCGGGAAAGTTTGGCGAGCGTTGGGTGTCCATGTCCAAAGCGTTCGGACTCAACCCCGTGGTTATCGAGGAACCCTACGGCTCGGCTGTCCCCGCCGCCCGTTTGGAGGAAGCCTTGAAAGCCAATCCCGATGCGCGCGGCGTCTTCGTGCAGGCTTCGGAGACCTCCACCGGCTCCGCACACGACATCCGGGGAATGGCCGCGGCCGTTCGCAACACCGATGCGATCTTCGTCATCGACGCCATTACCGGTCTTGGCACCATGCCGCTCGACATTGATGGCTGGGGCCTCGACGTCGTCATCGGCGGCTCACAGAAGGCGTTCATGATTCCTCCAGGTCTCGGCTTCCTTTCGGTCAGCAAGAAGGCTTGGGAGCGCACCGCGACCTGCGACTTGCCGCACTTCTACTTCGATCTCAAGAAAGAACTGAAGAGTGCGCAGAATGGCGAATCGACCTGGACTCCGGCCGTGTCGCTGATCATCTCGCTGGGCGAAGCGCTGAAGTACATCAAGGAACTCGGCATGAACAAGCTGGTCGAGAACGCGCAACTGCTCGCAAAGGCGACGCGCGCGGCCGCTGTGGACCTTGGCCTCGAACTGTTCAGCCCCGGCTCGCCATCCTCCTCCGTCACCGCCGTGAAAGCGCCTGCCGGCATGGATTCCGGCGTGATCGTGAAGGGCTTCCGCAACGAGTTCGGCATGATCATCGCCAACGGCCAGGGCTCCATGAAAGGCCAGATCTTCCGCATCGCGCATCTCGGCTACTTCGACTTCGCTGACCTGTTTTCGGTGATCGGCGCGCTTGAAATCATCCTCCACGCCAACGGCTATCCGGTGCAGTTCGGCAAAGGCGTCGCCGCCGTGCAGAACATCTATGCCGAAGCGGCCCTCCCGAAGGCTGTGGGAGTCTGACGCCGAATGAAAGTCTTAGTTGCGGAACCGATGGCCCCGGCTGGGGTCCAACTGTTGCGGTCTCAGCCAGGCTGGAATGTGGTTGTGTCAGATCCGAAGGGATACGCCGAACATCTGGCGGACTGCGAGGCTCTCTTCGTTCGCAGCGCGGTGAAGGTCACCAAGGACGTACTGGCAAAGGCGCCGAAACTGCGCGTGATCGGACGCGCGGGTGTCGGTGTGGACAATGTCGACCTGGATGCGGCCACCGCCGCCGGCGTGTTGGTGATGAACACGCCCGGCGGCAATGCCGTCTCGGTGGCCGAGCATACACTCGCGCTGATGCTCGGACTCGCGCGCATGGTGCCTCAGGCCACTGCGTCCACCACTGCAGCCAAATGGGAGAAGAAGAAGTTTCTCGGCAATGAACTGCGCGGCAAGGTGCTCGGCATTGCCGGGCTTGGCAGCATCGGACGCGAAGTGGTGAAGCGCGCGCACGCTTTCGAAATGCGCGTTCTTGCCTTCGATCCTTACGTCAGTTCGCACGCCGCCTCCGACATGGGCGTGGAACTGGTGTCTCTCGACAAGCTGTATTCCGAGAGCGACTACATCACACTCCATGTCGCGCTCACTCCGGAAACGAAGCGCATGCTGGGCGCCGAAGCCTTCGCGAAGATGAAGGACGGCGTTCGCATCATCAACTGCGCACGTGGCGAATTGGTGGATGAGGCCGCGCTGGTGGCGGCGATCAACTCGGGCAAGGTCGCCGGCGCGGGTCTCGACGTCTTCGATCCGGAACCGCCATCCGCTGACAACCCTTTGCTCAAAGCTCCAAATCTGATCGCGACTCCGCACATCGGTGGCAGCACCGAAGAGGCGCAGGAGATTGTGGGCATTCGCATCGTCGAACAGGTGATCGAATATCTGCAGAGCGGCGTCGCCATCAATGCGGTGAACATGCCGGCCCTTTCGCCGGATCAGTACAAGGCTCTGGGCCCATACGCGGACCTGGCGGAACGCCTCGGGAACTTCGCTTCTCACGTCTCCGAAAGCAACCCCAGGACCGTGCGATTCGTTTACTCAGGGCGCATCGCGGAACTCAATACATCGCTGCTTCGCAATTCCGGTTTGGCTGGCGTGTTGAAACGGTCCACGGCCAATCGCTCGAACATGGTGAACGCCATGCAGCTTGCGTCGCAGCGCGGATGGGGTATCGCGGAAAGCCACGATCCTCGTGCCGGGCACACCGATTCGATCCGGGTGGAAGTGGAGACGGATTCCGGCGTCACCACCGTGGAAGGCTCATTGGTGCTCGGCCGTCCCCGGCTGATGCAGGTGAACGGCATCTACTGCGAAGCCGCGCTCGATGGACGCCTCGTCTACATGATGAATCACGACGTACCCGGCGTGATCGGACATGTCGGCAGTGTGCTGGGCAGCAATCAGATCAACATCGCGAACTTCTCTTTGGGCCGCCGGGAACCTGCCGCCTCAAATCCAAATGAAGCTGTAGCGCTGGTACAGGTGGATAGCGCCGTGCCCGATACGGTGCTCGCCGAACTGCGGCAGAACCCCGCGGTGAAGCAGGCCCGAGTCGTTGAACTGTAGCGAACTACCGAGAGGGCGCTTCACCGGCGCCCTCATCTCCTGGTGCGTCGCCAGCAGAACACAGTTCCCCTGCCCCGCTCTTTCTGCAATGCACCTCCTCTAATCCCAATCATCCGGTGTGCTGGTACGGTGGATCGCCGCGCTGGGTGCCGTGCTTGCGAACCGTGGCGGCCCAACCGCTCTCGCGGGCCATTCAGGCGACTACAATCTCTATGATGACAAGGCGCCTGTTCACCACTCTTTCGGCCGGATCCCTCTCCGCGGTACTTCCCGTTTTCGCTCAAAGCTCTGGCACTCCCGTGGACATCGGGCAGCGGCGTGAGCTTTTCATCGACGGCTATCTGCTGGACCGGCTCGCCGGCGCTGCGAATCTTCGACTGCATCACCCGCAGCCACGCGAAACCGCACTCATTCACGACGCTCCGTGGGAGGGCAACGGTAGCGGCTACCACAGCATCTTTCAGGACGGTGGCCTCTACCGCATGTACTACAAGGCCTACCATCTGGACATCTCCACCGGAAAGCTCCGCAGTGACGCGCATCCCGGCTACTGCTGCTACGCGGAAAGCAGCGATGGCATTCAATGGCGAAAGCCCGGCCTCAATCTGGTGGAGTTCCGCGGCAGCAAGGCGAACAACATCGTCCTCGCCTCCGGCCCCTTCCACGGCGTGAATCTCGATGCGGCGCATCCGGCCATCTTCAAGGATGCGAATCCCGACGCCCCGGCTGATGCCCGCTACAAGGCCATCGTCCGGTCGGCCGACCGTAAGGCTCACGGCTTACTCGCCCTGCAGTCTCCCGATGGATTCCGGTGGTCGCCCATGAGCAATGTGCCGGTCATCACCAACGGCGCCTTCGACTCGCAGAATCTCGCGTTTTGGGATCCAGTCCGAAAGCAGTACCGTGCCTACTGGCGGACGTTCACTGGGGGCGTCACGACGGGTGAAACATGGAAGCCCACCGGTCTGCGGGCCATTCGCACCGGCACCTCTTCCGACTTTCTGCATTGGAGTAACTCGAATGACCTCCGTTACGCCGACTCCCCTGGCGAGCAGCTCTACACCAACCAGATCAAGCCGTATCATCGCGCCCCGCATCTGCTAATCGGCTTTCCCACGCGCTATTTGGAACGGGAGTGGTCCCCGTCGTTGCGGGCGTTACCGGAAGCGGAGCATCGCCAGCAGCGCTCGGGTGCTTCACAAAGGTATGGGACGGCAATCACCGAAGCCTTACTCATGGCCAGCCGCGACGGCGTCCTGTTCCATCGCTGGAATGAAGCGTTCCTGCGGCCGGGAGCCGAGCGTCCCGGAACCTGGAACTACGGTCACCAGTACATTGCCTGGCATTTAGTGGAAACCAGGTCATCGCTTCCCGGCGCGGCCAATGAACTTTCGCTTTATGCGGGCGAGAGTTACTGGACAGGCGACAGTAGCGAAGTTCGAAGATACAGTCTGCGCCTCGATGGATTCGTCTCCGTAAGTGCCGGGTACAAAGGCGGGGAAGCGATTACCCGGCCCTTGCGCTTTGACGGCGAACGTCTGTACCTCAACTTCGCCACTTCTGCCGCCGGCGAGGTGCGCGTCGAGATCCAGAATCCCGATGGCCAGCCGCTTGCCGGGTTTGCCGCCGGAGATTGCGACGAACTTTTTGGAGACTCCGTGGATCGCGTGGTCTCCTGGAAAGCTTCCACGGACGTCAGCCGACTGGCCGGAACGCCGCTGCGGCTGCGTTTCGTTTTGAAAGACGCCGATCTGTACGCATTCCGCTTCGCCCGGTAGTGAGCCGGACTCACCGGAGGCAGCTACAGTCCGCGCATCCGCGTCGCTTGCTCCACCCTCGACACTGCGAGCACAAAGGCCGCGATCCGAAGGCTGCAACCGTACTTACTCGCCGTCGCCATCAGGTCCGAGTAAGCGGCGCGCATCATGCGATTCAATTCCTGATTCACACGCTCCTCGTCCCAGCGGTATTGCTGGACGTTCTGCACCCACTCAAAGTAACTCACCGTCACGCCGCCGGAATTCGCATAAATGTCGGGCAGTACGGTAACTCCGCGTTCCGCGAAGATCTCATCAGCGTCCGGATTCGCCGGGTGGTTCGCGCCCTCCAAAATGTACCTGGCTTGAACCGAAGGTGCTGTCTCACGCGTCAACACGCCACCGAGCGCGGCCGGAATCAAAACGTCGCAGGGCGCTGACAGCACGAATTCACGGGGCTTCCCCTCCGCGCCTGGAAAGTCTGCAATCGCGCCTCCGTTGCTTCTGGTGTAAGCAAGCAATGCCGGAACGTCGATACCCGCGGGGTTGTACAGCGCCGAATGGACGTCACTTACCGCGACAATCCGTCCGCCTGACTCCTGAAACAGCCGCGCCGCCCAGGAACCGACGTTTCCGAATCCCTGCACGGCATAAGTGAAATCGGCAATTCGCTTGCCGTGATCCTCAAAGAGGCATCGCGCGGCATAGAGCAGACCTCGCCCCGTAGCCGCCTCGCGGCCGAGCGATCCGCCTAACTCGACCGGCTTGCCGGTAACAACGCCGGGTGCCCATCCGTGGAATTTCGAATACTCATCGACGATCCAACCCATGGTCTCGGCGTTCGTTCCCATGTCGGGCGCCGGAATGTCGATGTTCGGCCCGATCAGATCGTGTACTTTCTCGACGAAGGCACGCGTCAGGCGCTGTAGCTCGCTCTTGCTGAGAGTCTTCGGGTCAACCGCGATCCCGCCCTTGGCGCCGCCGTAGGGCAGGTTCGCCACCGCTGTCTTCCACGTCATGAGAGATGCGAGCGCGTTCACTTCGTCGGGGTCGACTTCGGGGTGATAACGGATGCCGCCTTTCATGGGGCCGCGCGAGTTGTCGTGTTGGACGCGGAAGCCGACATAAGTGCCGACGCTGCCGTCGTCGCGCGTGATGGAGCATTCCACTTTGATCTCGCGATAGGGCGTAATCAACTGACGCCGAATGCGATCGTCGAGGCCGAGAATGCGGGCTGCCTCGGAGAAGTAGTAGATGACTGTTTCGTTCGCGGTCATGGTGGTTCAGTTTGATAGACGCGTCAATCCGCGCCCGCGACGCTTCGTTCTAACGAAATTGCGCGATATCCTCCGCTTGAACGGTAGAAGAGGAAAAGTCCGGCGAAGATCACGGTAAGCAGCGCCGGCAACAGGCTCACATATCGAAACGCAGCCGCGGCGCCCGACGTCTCATACCACGAGCCCATCACAGGCAGCACGAACGCCACCGCCAGATTCCCCGTGCCTCCCATGATCGCCAGCAGCAGAGCGCCCCCGCGCGGGAATAACTCCGAAGTGATGCCCAGCATGGTCGGCCAGAAGTACGTCTTTCCAATGCCGAACAGTGTCGCCGCAAAGAACGCCGCGGCCGCCGTCTGCGCCTCCGCAAGCAGATACAACCCAGCCGCCGCAAGAATTGCCGAGAGCGTCAGCAACCCGAACGGCGAAAACTTGTGCGCCATTGGGCCGCCGAAGAAGCGCAGCACAAACATGAGCCCGGCTGTGTAAACCAGGATCAGGATCCCCTGCATGCCGATCAATTGCGTGATCAGGGAGCCGACCCACTGGTCCGTGCCGAGTTCGGTTGCTGCCGTCATCCACATGCAGACCCACAGCAGCACGAACATTGGCCGGAATGCTTCGGCGATCATGTCGCGGTTGGAAACGCCCGCGGCCACACGTTCGGTAGCCGGGAAGGTCTCGACGCGAATCAGGTACAGATACGCGGCCGCCGGGATAAGAATCGTTGCGAGCTTCACCTGCCAGCCAAGCGTCCGGAGCGCGGGTGAGACGGAGGGTGCATCGAGTCCCATGATCTTGGTGATCGCATAGGCCAGCAACCCGCCAATGATCAGCCCGCCGGGCCACCATGCATGCAATACGTTCATCTTGTGCGTCTTGTCGTTGGGATAGAGCGTCGCGCACAGAGGATTGATCACACCCTCCACCAGACCCTGCGACAGCCCGAGTAGCAGCATTCCGCCGAACAGAATCAGAAAGCCGGGATCGGAGTAGTATGCCGCTACCGGCGCTGAAGGGCGGGGCGCGAAGAGGATTCCCACGATGCCGATCAGATACCCCCAACTCGATACCGCCAGCAGGCGCCTCATGCCGAAGTAGTCGACCAGCGAGCCGCCGATCAGGATCGACACCGTGAAGCCCCAGAACGCGGGGCTCAGCACGAGTCCGATTTGCTGTTTCGTCAACTGAAAGTCCGCGCCGAGCGCGTCCAGAATGTCGCCGCGAATGGAAAAGACCATCGACGTGGTGACCAACGCAAGGCAACTGGCGAAGAACAATCGGCCCGGATGCATGAGGCACAGTGTACAACACCAGCCCAAGCCGCATTAGATAGCCGCATTAGATAATGGAGAAGAGGATGCAAGTCGCACTACCAACGCAACTGGTTACTTCGCTGTCGGCCGCTCTGGGCGTGCTGACCGCGATGATTACGCCCGCACTGTTGATTTCCGCGTCGGGTATGTTTATCCTGTCCACCTCCAACCGGCTGGGGCGAGTGGTGGACCGGGTGCGGGCCATCTCCGACAAGATGGATCAACTGATGCACGATCATATGGGACTTGAGTTGATTGACGACCGCAAGGCGATGCTGATGGATCAGATCGGTCAGTTGAGTGTGCGCGCGAAATTGCTCCAGCGCACCCTGACGGTGTTCTATATGGCGGCGGGCTTGTTTGTGCTCACCAGCGTTGCCATCGGAATCGATGCGCTGCTCATGGAACCGGCCCTTCACTGGCTTCCGGTTTTGCTCGGCCTGTCGGGCGCCTGCGGTCTGCTCTACGGATCGGTGCTGTTGATCCAGGAGGCCCGCCTTGCGATCACTACGCTCACGGACGAGATGAGCTTTCTGAACCGCCTGGTGGACGTGAGCCGTGAGAAGATCGCCGAACGCAACAGTACGCGCGCGAGCCTGGAGAAGGTGGGTTCCTAGGCGAAGGTGATACCATACCACGGATGAGTTCTCCCACCCGGACTCCGGCCGAGCCGTCTGTTCCCGCCATCAAGGATCCCTACGCATACCACCCCGCGGACATCGAGAATCCTCCGCAAGCGTTCGGCGGCATGTTGCGGCGAATCGGACCAGGCATGATCCTGTCGGCGTCCATCGTCGGATCGGGTGAACTCATCGCCACCACCACGCTCGGCGCGGAGGTTGGTTATGTGGCCCTTTGGGTGATCCTGATTAGCTGCCTCATCAAGCCCAGTGTGCAGTCCGAATTGGGACGCTACACGATTGCGACCGGGAAGACGGGCCTTGATGGCTTCGATCAGGTTCCCGGGCCACGTTGGAAAGTGAGTTGGGTGGTGTGGATGTGGGCGTTCATGGTGCTGATGACCATGTTCCAGATCGGCGCGATGTTCGGTGGGGTCGCGCAGGTGTTGAATCAATTGGTGCCTTCCGTCCCGGTGAATTGGTGGGTTCCTGTGCTGGCCGCCATCACGCTGGCTCTACTCTTGACTGGTGGTTATGAACGGGTGGAAACTCTCGCCACCATCAAAGTAGCGCTCTTCACCATGCTGACGTTCATGTGCGCCCTGCTGCTGGTCGCCATGCCGCAGTACTTCCAATGGGAGAAGCTCCGCGAAGGATTCCAGTTCAAGCTGCCTCCGCAGGGGATGGCCAGCGCGGTGGCGGTTTTCGGCATCACGGGCGTGGGCGCGGCGGAGTTGTTCATGTACCCCTACTGGTGCGTTGAGAAGGGTTATGCGCGCTTCACGGGACCGCGCGACGGATCGGCGGAATGGCAGTCGCGCGCCAAGGGCTGGGTGGCGGTGATGAATCTCGACATCCTGGCCTCCATGGTGATCTACACCATCGCAACCATCGCGTTCTACGTGCTCGGCGCGGGCATCCTGCACTCGCAAGGGCTGGTGCCCGCGGCCAAGGACATGATCCCTGTGCTCTCGCGCATGTATACGCAAACACTCGGCGGCTGGTCGCTGTGGCTGTTCTATCTGGGTGCGGTTGCGACGCTCTACGGAACGATCTTCGCGGCCACAGCGGCCAATTCCCGGGTCTATGCCGACATGGCGCGTATGCTGGGCTATTTCCGTGCTGACGACTATGCCAGCCGCGTGCGCTGGCGCAACTACTTCGTCTGGGCCCTCATCGCGATTCCAGTCGCGCTGTTCTATTGGGCACAGTCTCCGGTGCTGATGGTGAAACTTGGCGGTGTTGCCCAGGCGTCCATGCTTCCCGTGATTGCGGTCGGCGCGCTGTATCTGCGGTTCAAACGATTGCCCAGGGAAGTGGTTCCCGGCAAAGCGGTAACCTATGGCCTGGTGGCGGCGAGTTCCATCATCATTCTGGTGATGGGGTACTACGCCGTCCTTACCTTACGGTAAAACTAGCGGGACTATAAGTTCACTCGACCCAGAATCGGTTTTGTTGTATTCTGACATCACACTACAATCCGGACTTGCGCGGGCGGCGACGCCTGCCTGGTCGCGGATTTGGCCATTGCGTCCCGATCGCGATGGTCGGCCGGTGAGCATCTTCCTCCGAGTGCTCACCGGCACTAAGTGACTCATTCCCTGAGACATCTTGCCTTGTGAGCATTTGGATCACCCGAAGCCCGCCGTCAGGGCAGTTATAGATTAGCGCTAAGCGCTATGTCGGCGTGCTGCAGATCGTCCGTTTTCCGGGCGCTCGATGCCCTTCGTTCCGCACTTTGGCACCCCGCACCTCACGGTAGCGCAGGCTAAAGCCTGCCGCGCCGAGACGTCTCGGTCCAGCGCGAGGTGAACGAAAATGCGCGATCGCCGAGGTTCTACGAGCCCGCCGCCCTTCTGCCGCCCGCGATCACAAACTTGGTGAAGGAGCGGTTGGCGAGCTGGGTAGAGTACCGGCGGTCGAGCGCTCCTGATCCAGCCAGGGGCGATTCGCCGGCCCCGAGCACGAGGCGGCAGCCTGAAGCAAGCCTGAAGGCTGCGTTACCGAGCCGGCACCGATTCCAGTTCCTTCGCTCTACGGAGTCCTCGGGACGCTTGCCTATGCCCTATCAGAAGAGGATTCACTCTAGCCAGGCGAGGCAGTATACAGAGTGTTCCCTTACCGGACGGGCTGCAGCTTCAAGATGCGGTTGGCGCGCCGGTTCATCTCTTCCGCCGCGTCCTTCCGATCCTGACTCGCATACATGTTCGCAAGCCGTTGCAGGCTGAGGGCGACTGCGGGCGCCTCGCGGCCCAAGGCGGATTCCCGAATGTCGAGCGCCTTCTTGAGACACTTCTCGGCTTCCGTCTCACGGCCCTGCTTGAAGTAGAATGCAGCCAGCCAATCGTAGCTATTGGCAATGGCTGCGTGGCGTGGGCCCAACACCTTCTCCCGCAGTTTCAGCGCACGCAGATACAGCGATTCGGCACCCTGCATTTTCTCCTGCAGTACAAACATCGAAGCGAGGTTCTCGACGGTCTTCGCATAGTCGACATGACCCGCCGCACCCGCCGTCTCCAGAATCCGCATCGCCTCGCGGAAGTGGTTTTCCGCTTCAATGGTGCGCCCTTGCGCGAGTACCGAAGTGCCGAGATTGTTGTGCAGGAACGCCACGCTCGGGTGGTTCGGACCAAAGGCCTTCATGCGAATGCGCGCGGCTTCCTGATACAGTTCCTCGGACTCGGTGTAATTCTTCTGCTCATAGAGCATCGACGCGAGATTGCTGATTCCGGTCGCGACATCAGGATGCTCCGGCGACAGAACCTCCTTGCGGATCTCGACAGCCCTGCGATGGCACTCCGCCGCTTCGGCTAACCGGTTCTGGATCCGCAGGGCTTCGCCCAGAGTGTTAAGCCCGGAGGCAACATAGGGATGCTTGCCATTGTAGGTGTTGTTCCAGATCTCCAGCGCGCGGCGCGCCAGGGTCTCCGCTTCTTCGGCGCGCAACCGCTGGTTGAGGAGCACTGCCAGATTGTTCATCGACGCAGCGACGCCGGGGTCGTCGGGATTGTCCAACTCACGAACCCGGATCGAGTTCCGGTAGAGCTGTTCGGCTTCGTCGTAGCGGCCTCGCATCCGCACTACTTCCGCGTAGTTGTTCAACACCGCCGCGTAGGCGGACCGGCTCACGCCGACCAGCGTTTCGTAGATTGGGAGCGCCTTCTTGTACAGGTCCTCGGCTTCGCTATAGCGAGCCTGCTGGTGATAGAGTGCGCCGAGATTATTCCATGACTTGGCCTTGCGGATATCGCTGTCCGGCAACTCCTGCGCCATCGCCACAGCTTCCAGATAGATTCTCTCCGCGTCGGCAAACCGTGCCTGACGGAGCGCAAGGTTACCCTCGGTGAGTTTGGCCTCGATGGGGTCGGCGATGGAGACCGTCTGCTGCGGTTGGGCCGTTAGGCACGCCGCAAAGAGACACACGTAGAGTATCGAGCGCACAAGTCACCTCCTGATGGTCAGGGCTTGCGTTGACTCGCCGCGCGAGATCCTTCGTAAGCCCCGGCTTGCAGCGGTTCCAAGATCCTCGCTGGAACCGTTTGATCTAAGTACGCTTGAGCCTGCGATTTGTTCTGGGAGGAGATGTTAACTCTGATGGCCCGCATGCAACCCGCGGGAGTATCTCGTGTTACGAAAAGCCCGGACCAGCTACGGTAACGCAGACTTCAGTCTGCCGCCTCGCCACTCTTGTCGAGGCCCGTGCCCGGGGCCGGCGAATCGCCCCTGGCGGCCACAGCGGCCGAAGGGCGTTAGTAAGCTCGTAGTATTCGACGATCGGGCATTCTCGGCCACCTCGCCCTGCACCGAGACGATTCTCGGCGCGGCAGGCTAAAGCCGGCTAAAGCCCTACGCTGCCGTGAGTCGCGCGACAGGATGCTTGAGGAGACCCGCGGCATCCGCAACGGTGGCCGCTATTCGGCGAATGTGGCCAGGACGCGCTTGGGATCGACACGCCAAACGGTCTGTTGCGCGGTATTGACCATCCAGAGAGAGCCGGCGCCAAAGCGGAGCGCTCCACCACCGTCGCCGGCAAACTGCTGGGCCACGGAATCACTCTTCGGGTCGATTCGCGTGAGCGGAAAGCCTTTGGCGGTGACCCAGATTGAGCCTGCCCCCGCGGTGATCTCGCCCTGGGAATTGGGGATCTGCAGATCGATCGTGGCCGCCACCTTGTTGGTCTTTGCGTCGACGCGAGCAACTTTGCCTTTCTCGCCGCAGAGGACCCAAATGGAGCCATCCGCAAATACAAGCGACCGGGGACCAGCTTCCACCTCGATGCGCTTGTCCACGAGGTTTGTAAGCGGGTTGATGCGAACCAGTTGATTCGTGGCGGGGCAGGTGGCCCAGAGAGATTTTTCGGCGTAAATCAGGCTGGTGCATCCGGCTGGCAGCCTCGTCTCGGCTACGACCTTCGATGTCGCCGGGTCAATGCGCGAGAGCGTGCCTTTGTCGTCGGTGAATGCCCAGATGCTGTCATCGGTTGCGGCGACCGCCTGCGGGGCGGCTGTCGCTCCCGAAGCGATGGTTGCCTTGTGTTCGTTGGTCTTGGCCGCGAGGCGGACCATGGCGTTGCTGCCGCAATCGGGAACCCATGTGGCTTCGAATCCAGTGGCCAACCCGGCGCACGGCGCTTTCGGTCCGTTGATCGGGTCTCCAGCCTTGTTGGTCTTCGCATCAATGGGGATCACGCCCGCGTTTGCTCCGACCCAGACCGCCTCCGGCGCCCCGAGAATCCCCGTGGCGCCGGCGATGGCGACCTCGGCTTCGGGCTTCAGTTTGGACATGGGGATCTGCACGCCGGGTGTGGCAACTCCGGCCTTGGGCGTCGTCATCACGCGCTTGCGATCGGCGCCCATGAGCACACAGGCTATGGCGAGGACTAGACAAAGTGGCCGCATGAATGATCTCCTTCAGGCCACGATGGAGTGCATGATTTCGCCGTGTACGTCGGTGAGGCGGAAATCGCGGCCGCTGTAGCGATAGGTGAGCTTGGTGTGGTCGATGCCCATGAGATAGAGGATGGTGGCGTGGAGATCGTGGACATGGACGGGCTTGTCGACGGCTTTGAAGCCGAAGTCGTCGGTGGCGCCATGAATGGTGCCGCCTTTGACAGCGCCGCCCGCCAGCCACATGGTGAAGCCGAATGGATTGTGATCGCGCCCGCGGCGAATTCGCTCGCCGCCGCCACCAACTTCGCGGACCGGAGTGCGCCCGAACTCTGAGCCGCAGACGATGAGCGTGTCCTTCCACAGGCCACGGGACTTGAGATCCTTCACCACGGCGGCGAAGGGCTGATCAGAGTTCTTTGCATTCACCTTGTGGGCGAGGATGTCGGCATGCGCATCCCAGGGGTCACCCTTGGCGTAGTAGACCTGGACCATACGGACGCCCTTCTCCACCAGGCGAACAGCGGTGAGGCAGCCGCGGGCCGTACTGCCTGGACCATAGAGGTTTTGTGTGGCTTCCGTCTCCTTGCGGATGTCGAAGACCTCGGGCGCTTCGGTTTGCATGCGGTAGGCGATCTCCATCGATTTGATGGCCGCTTCCACTTGCGGATCCTGGGCGCCTTCGCCGCGTATCTTCTCCAGCTTGCCGAGCAAGTCCAGTTCGCGGCGTTGTTCGGTGAGGGTGAACCTGTTGTTGCTTACGTTGCTGATGAGCTTTTTCGGATCGAAGGCTTTCTCCACCATCACCTTGTCTTTTTGCTCTTCGGGCGGTGGCGGCTCGCCGGGGCGGCTCATGATCTTATCGGAAATGTAGGTGCCCTGGTTGATGGCGGGCAGGAAGCCGTTGCTCCAGAGAGGAGGGCCCACGGTGGTGGGAATGTCGGGGCAGAGAACGACGTAGGAAGGGAGGTTCTGATTCTCCGATCCCAAACCGTAGGTGATCCATGCGCCCATGGAAGGACGTCCGGCCTGATTGGCGCCGGTGTTCATCATCAGGCAGGCAGGCTCGTGATTGGGAATGTCGGTGTAGACGGAGCGGATCCAGCAGATGTCGTCGGCCACTTCCGAGAGCTTCGGCCAAAGCTCGCTGATCTCCATGCCGCACTGGCCGTGCTTCTTAAATGCGAATGGCGACTTCATGAGCGCCCCGGTTTTGCGCTCAGTCTTGACCTCGCCGCCGGGCAAGGGTTGCCCATCATACTTCTCCAGCATCGGTTTGGGGTCGAAGCTGTCCACCTGCGAGCAGCCGCCGTTCATGAAGAGGAAGATCACGCGTTTGACGCGCTGCGGATAGTCGAGCTTGGCGACACCGGACGTGCCATCGGGAGCCACAATGCCTCCCGCACGGGCAATGGAGTTCTGCAGCATGCTGGCGAAGGCCATCATGCCGAAGCCGTTGCCGATCCTGCGAAGCGCCTCGCGCCGGGTAGTGGGAGCGGATGCTTTATGTGGATACATGGTTTTCTCCCGATGTCAGTTGATGTAGAGGAATTCGCTGGAACTGAGCAGCACTTTGGCGTAACGGCCCCAGGCCGTGGGCGTGTATTCGACCGGGGGCGGCGGAGGCGGACCCTGCTGCCGGGGCGCCCCGAAGCCAAAGCCGGCGAGTCCGGCCAGCATGGGTGAAACTGGAGGCTCATCCGCTGCGCCGGCGGTTTGTCCCTCGCCGGGTTCGGCGCTGGATGGCTCGGCACTGGATGGCCCAGCACCGGACGGCGCGGCCTTCGACAACATACTGGGGTCCGCCTTGCGCTGCGGCAGGGCCGGGCTTTCAGACTGCTTCTTCCTGCTCTCTTCGAATTCGAGCATCGGCTCTTTGCTCAGGTAATTCAAGCCGGCCTGGATTTCGGCCTCGAGCGGCAAGCGGCCGTAAAGGATCTGATAGAGCTTGCGAATGCGCGCGCGGTTATCGCTTTCTCCAGCGACCCGTTTCGCCAGCGTTTCGGCCTGCGACTGGACGAAGTCGCTGTTCATGAGGAAGAGCCGTTGCAGGGGAACCGTGGTGGTGAAGCGTTTCTCCGCGCTAATGCTGGGGCTGGGGAAATCCCAGAGCTGCAGATACTCGTCGAGATTGTAGCGGCTCACCTTGCCGTAGATGGTGCGGCGGTTGAAGGACGGCGCCAGTTCCGTCGACGGTCCGCCAAGGGATTTGTCGAGCTTGCCCGAGGCAAACAGGATGGAGTCGCGGATTTGTTCGGCATCCATGCGTTTGCGGTTGGCACGCCAGTAGAGGCGGTTGGCGGGATCCTTGTCGAAGGCCGCGGCGTCATTCTCGGCGCTGAGCTGGTAGGTCGTGCTGAGCATGATTTCGCGATGCAGACTCTTTACCGAGAGTCCGTTCTTGCGGAAGCTGGAGGCGAGGTATTCCAGGAGATCCGGGTTCGTGGGCTTTTCCCCGGTCAAGCCGAAGTTGCTGGGTGTGTCGACGATGCCCGTTTCAAAGTGCGCTTTCCAGATGCGGTTGACAAAGACGCGCAGGGAGAGCGGCTGGTTGATGATGGCTTCGGCGAGTTCCATGCGGCCGCTACCCTTGGCGAAGGGCTTCGCATTTTCCGGAGAGAGCACGGAGAGGAATCGGCGGGGCACTTCGGGGCCGAGATTTTCCGGATTGCCGCGGATGCTGATGCGCAGGTCGACACACTTGTCGGCATCGCGGACGCCGTGAACATACGGGTAGTACGGTTCCAGCTTCTTGCGGGTGTCCTCGATATCCTTGCGCATGGATGCGAGCATGTTTTGCGACTCGGAGCCGATACGGGTTTCGAGGCCCCAATTGCGGAACATCAGAACGCCGGGCTTGCCCATGCGCCCGCCCATGGCCATCATGGCGTTGGGGTCGTCGGAGTCGCTCAATTCGCGCTGAAAGACTTCGGTCCAGAAGGCCATGTCTTTTTCGGGCATGCTCTTGAGCTGGAGGCCGCAGCCGGGGCAGAAATCGTCGTTGGTGATGAACTCGTTAGGCTTGTTTGCGCGCTTCTTCTTTGTGGTGCCTTCGAGCGATTTGGCTGTGATGATTTCGTTCTCTTCGGCGAGGTCCTCCTTGGCGAGCATGATGCGGATGACGTCGGCCTGGAAGGCTTCCGCGACCTTTTTCGCTTCCGCCGCGGTGCCGCCTTTTTTCATCATGGACTGCCAGGGTTCCTTGTATGCGTACTTGTCGGTGACCTTGGCCATGTAGCGGACCCAGCGGTCGAGCAACTCGAAGTCGAGCTTGCGCTCTTCGACGACGGTGGGCATCTCCTTCTTTCGCGGTCCGCTGACTTCCCATACGGCCTGCAGATAGCTTGCAGTCTGCAGGGCGAGAGACTGGGAGAGCCGGTCACTGAAGGTCTTCTGCGTCCCCATGAGGAGCTTTTGCTTCTTTTCGATCTCGTCCTCGATCTTCTTGTATTTGGCGAGTACCGATTGCGGGACCTGAGGGTATTCGTGGTAGGTGGAGTTGAGGAACACGCCGCCGAGGGCGTAGTAGTCCTCGGCGCTGATCGGATCGTATTTGTGATCGTGGCAGCGGGCACAGCCGACGGTGAGACCAAGGAAGCCGCGGGTGACGACGTCGACACGGTCATGGCGTTCGTCGGCGCGTGTGACTTCGACCGCGCCATTGTCGTAATACCAGGGGCCGAGGCCAAGGAAGCCGGTGCCGGCGAGCGTTTTGTGGCGCTCCTTTTCGTCCATCAGGTCACCCGCGAGTTGCGCCTTCACGAACCTGTCGAACGGCAGATCGTCATTGAAGGCCTGGACAATCCAGTCCCGGTAAAGGAACGCGTTGGGATAGGGATTGTAGCCACGGCGCATGGGGTCGAGGCTGCGGTAGTCGTCTTCGCCGTAACGGGCGACATCGAGCCAGATTCGCCCCCAGCGCTCGCCGTAATGCGGAGAAGCAAGAAGCCGGTTGACGACAGCCTCAAAGGCCTTCGGCGAGGTGTCGCTCTCAAAGGCGGCGATCTCCTCGGGAGTAGGCGGCAGGCCGGTCAGATCGAGGGTCGCGCGGCGGATGAGGTCGCGTTTGGAGGCTGCCCGGACGGGCTTGAGTCCTTCTTTTTCGAGCTTGGCCAGAACAAAACGGTCGATGTTTGTTTTGGGCCAGCGGACGTCTTTGACGGTGGGAGGCTGGGGATCCTTGAGCGGCTGGAACGACCAGAAATTGCGGCGCTCGGACGCGAGGCTGGCGGACTTCGCGGCGGCCGGTGCAGCCGCGGGCCACACGGCTCCGGCCTTGATCCATTGATCGAGGGCGTCGATCTCCTCGTTCTTCAACTTGTTGCCCATGGGCATTTTGAGCGAGGAGTCGGTGTGGCGGACGGCCGTCATGAGAATGCTCTTCGACGGATCGCCCGGAACGACCGCCGGGCCTCGTTTGCCGCCCTTGCGCATCGCATCGGAAGAATCGAGGCGGAGGCCGCCGAGGTTCGATTCGGTATGGCAGCCGTAGCAGTTGTTTGCCAGGATCGGGCGAATCCTGTTTTCAAAAAAATCGGGGGAAGAAGCGGATGGGTTTTGAGCCACCGCGAATGGGCAAAGAAGCAACACGCCGGCCAGCGTATTCCAATCGATTCTCGGCATAAGTTGTTCCGAAATCTCCTGACTCCAAAACACACGTTTCCTCTTAGGCCGGAACGCGGGCCCGTTGAAAACAACCGGCAACAAAGGCGGGGAGGCGGCCTGCCCTTGACACTATCGCAGTGCTTGGCGATGCAACCGACTTGGGATTGCAGGGAAGGACGCTCCTCTTTGAGTAACACGGCGGACGGCGCGTGTCAAACCGAATCACTGGCTGCAAGGCGAAAATCGCTTGCATAAAAGATTTCTATTGGATGTTCCCGGGTGTTTTCCCGTATGCTCAGGATCAGGTGGCATCCAGGTACCGGCCCTGTGAGCCATGATCCCGCCTTGCTCCCCGCCGAGCGTTCTGCTTTGAATCCTGTCTCGCCTTCCGTGCTGCCACACGCGACTCAAACCGCAGCACAACCAGAATTGCAAAAGGGGTAATTTTTGATGCGATCCGTACTCACTGCTTCCGCCATGCTGGCCATCGTGATTGGCACGGCATGGGGGCAAGCCACCACGTCGCTCCGAGGAACCGTTTTCGATAAGGCAGGCGCGGTCATACCGGGCGCCTCCGTCACACTCACACAACTTGAAACGCAAGCCAAGCGCAGCACGCTGTCCGATGAGGCGGGTGTCTATCAGTTTCCGCAGATGCCGCCCGGCAGCTACCAGGCGACCGTGGAGATGAAGGGATTCCAAACCCTGGTGAAAAGCAACGTCGTGTTGCAGGTAGGTGTTCCGGCCACCGTGGACGCGGTGATGGAACTCGGCCAGGTGGGAGAAGTAGTTAACGTGGAAGCCGATGCCGCGGTGATCAATACAGTGAATGCGACCATCGGAAATGCGTTCACGCAGGTACAGGTGCGGCAGCTTCCCCTGCAGACGCGAAACGTTGTCGAACTGCTGAGCATTCAGCCCGGTGTTACGCCGAGTGGTGAGGTGTTGGGAGCCCGCCGCGATCAGAACAACGTAACGCTGGATGGCGTGGATGCGAACGACAACCAGAACTCGGGGATTAACTCGACGACCGGCAGTCTGGCCAACGGCTCGAATGCGAACGGCGTGCCTTCGGAGGCAGGGTTTAACGCGGCGCTGCCGGTGCCGCTCGATTCCGTGCAGGAGTTCCGGGTGACGGTAGGTGGACAGGGGGCCGAACTGGGACGGTCTTCCGGCGGACAGGTGACGCTGATTACCAAGGGCGGCACGAACAATTTCCATGGGAGTCTGTATGAGTTTCACCGCAACACGGCGACGAGCGCTAATAACTGGTTCAGCAACCGCGCGGGAATCCAGCGGGAAGCGCTGGTGCGCAATCAGTTTGGAGGATCGCTGGGCGGAAAAATTGTCAAGAACCGGGCGTTTTTCTTCGTGAACTATGAGCAGCGAATCGATGCCAGCGCGCGGTCGCAAGTGCGGACGGTCCCCTCGGCGTCGTTGCGGGCGGGCAATCTCACATTCCGGACAACGGATGGGGCCACGCACACGCTGTCTCCGGCGGAAGTACGGCAGGTGGATCCGCTGGGCGTTGGGTTCTCGAACGCGATGCAGCAGTTCTTGTCCTTCTACCCCGCGGGTAACGATCCGGCGCGTGGCGGCGACCGCGGGTTGAATTTCGATGGGTTCACTTTCAATGCTCCGTTCCGCCAGGACGACAAGGCATACGTTGCGAAGTTCGACTTCAACCTGGACAGCGCGGGGCGGCATACGGTGAGCTGGCGCGGGACCTTGGCGGACAACTCGCAGGACATCCAGGTGGCGCAGTTTCCGGGTCAGCAGCCGGCTTCGAAAATGCTGAACAACAGCAAGGGATTCGGGGCGCGGTATACGGCTGTGGTGACTTCAAGGATCGTGAGTGCGACGGCAGTGGGACTGACGCGGCTGGGATTGGAGCAATCGGGGACGGTTGGGCCTTCGGTGGCCTTCGATGGCATTTCGTCGCAGCAGAATTTCGGGAATGCGGCGCGAGGCTTCGGGCGCCTTCAGCCCACCTGGAACGTGACCAACGACACGAACTACATTCGCGGGACCCACACGATCAGCTTTGGGGCGAACATGCGCTTTCTGCGGTTCGACCGGAACTCGTTCTTCAACTCGTTTCCGTCGTTTTCGATGAGCCGGAACACGCTGCTGGGTCTGGGTTCGGATGTCAACAACCGGGTGCTGGAGTTCCTCCAGGGGCGGACGGGGAATCCCAGTCTGCGTCTGGCGGACGCGGCGAACGTGACGCGCGGCATGGGTGCGCTGCTGGGAATTGTTAACCAGTATTCGGCTACTTACAACTTCAACAAGGACGGTTCGGCGATTGCGCTGGGACTTCCGGTGGCGCGCAATTTCGCAAGCAACGAATACGAGTTCTATGTGCAGGATTCGTGGAAAGCAACCAAGGAACTGACGCTGACCTACGGGATCCGGTATGGCAACTACACGCCTCCCTATGAGCGGAATGGTGTGCAGGTGAATTCGACGGTTGGCATCGACCAGTATTTTGCGGAGCGCGTGGGAGCGCAGCAGTTGGGCATTCCGAACTCAGCCTTGCCGAACGCGTTGCTCACCTATGACCTGAGCGGGCCCGTCAATGGGCGGGCGAACTGGTACAAGCGGGACAACAACAACTGGGCGCCGCGCCTCGCAATGGCGTACGCACCGCAGGGCGATGGACTCCTGACGAAGCTGATGGGCAAAGGCAGCGTGCTCCGCATGGGCGCCGCGATGGTGTACGACCGGTTCGGAAGCGACCTCGTGACGGAGTTTGACCGCGTGGGTTCGCCGGGATTGGCGACGAACGTGACGCAGCCCCGGAATACGGACTTCACCACGTCGGCGCGGTTCGCGTCGGGGTTGCCGGCACTGCCCACGGCGCCGCAAGGCCGGTTCCCGTTTACGCCACCCGCGGTGGTGGGCGGCTTCGGCAGCTTTCTGGCGATTGACCCGAATCTGGTGGCTCCGTATTCGATTTTGCTCAATGCGAGCTATGCGCGCGAGATGCCTGGAAAGGTGACCGTGGAGGTGGGGTACGTCGGCCGTTTGGGACGCAAGAACCTGCTGCAGATTGACGCCTTCCAGCCGTTGACGCGCTTCAAGGACCCGCGGTCGGGGCAAAGTTGGGATCAGATGGGGGGCAACCTGTACAACCTGTTCCTCGGCGGCTTGACGCCGGCGCAGGTGAGAGCGAATCCGTCGCGGGTGCCGGTGCAGCCTTGGGTGGAAAATCTGGCTCCCGGCATGGCAGGATATCTCTTCCCGGGAAGCGCCACGGCCAACTACTTCAACCTCGTATACGACACTTATGGCGGCAGCGATCTGGACGCGTTGAACGATCTGGACCGGCTGCGTTCGGCGCGGTTCCCGAACTGCATCCTGGTGACGGGCTGCAACACCACGTTCGCGATGCAGAACGCCGGGAACCGGGCGTGGAGGAACATTGGTTTTTCCAATTTCCACGGCGCCGCTCTTTCGGCGCGGAGAGCTCTGTCGAACGGGTTCGCATTCGACTTCAACTACACGCTGTCGCACTCGATCGACAATTCGAGCACGCCGGAATCAGGTGCGGGCGGCAGCGGCGCAGTGGTGCAGGATGCGTTCGACTACGGCTCGTTCCGCGGGTCGTCGGATTTCGACATCCGGCACAACATGTCCGCGAACGCGCTCTATGAACTGCCGTTCGGCAAGACCGGGAAATTCCTGACGAGCGTACCGGGTTGGGCGAATCACATGATCGGCGGCTGGCAGGCATCCACGATCATGCGGTATCGCAGTGGATTGCCGACTACGATATCGAACGCCGGGTTTTATCCGACGAACTACCTGAACTCGGCAATTGCGATTCTGAGGCCGGGCAGTTCGGCGCCGGTCGCAGGCACCACGTTCAATCAGAACGGGAATCCAAGCGTCTATGCGAATACGAACTCGCTCAGCAGTTTCGTTGGCCAGTATCCTGGCGCCACGGGAGCGCGGGCGATCACGCGAGTGGACGACATGATGAACTTTGACCTGGCCGTCGCCAAGTTCTTCGCGTTGCCGATCGAAGGGCACCGGCTGCAGTTCCGGGCCGAAGCGTTCAATGCGTTCAACATGGTGAACTTCTTCGACGCGCAGTTGCGATTGGACCGCCCGGCCACATTTGGGGAGTATCAGCGGGCGATGCCGGCTCGCGTGATGCAGTTTGCGTTGCGTTACGAATTCTGACTTTCCTAACGGTCAGAAGATCGGCAATGGGGTCACGGGGCGCTTAGCGTTCCGTGGCCTCTTCTGTTTCTACGGAAACCGGAGCAGGCTCAGGATCCGGCACGAGGCGGGAGCGCGTGCGATGATCGAAGGCAAAATGTTCCGTTAGCAGATCGCTCCTGCTGAAGCAGCGTTTGGCGGCGCCTTCGGAGGCGTGCCCTTTATCCTGAGTGAGGAAGTGGTAAATCTCGTGGGCGAGGATGCGAGCGATGGCGCGGCCGGCCAGGACGTGGCGGCGGAAAAGAGGTTCGCGTTCGAGAACGGAGGCGACGGTTTGCCGCATGCGATCGCAGAAGATCTCGGTGTAGGGGAGAATGCGGTCGCCTTCGACATGGGTGTAGGCGAGCGGTTCGGCGGATTTCGGCCGGGCGGGATCTTCGGTGAGGGCGCAGACACCTCGCAAGTGGACCACCATCAAACGGTCAAAGGATTCGCCGGCGCGGCGATCTCCGAGACTGCGCAATTCGATGGAAACTGCACTGCCCTTCAGCAGGTTATGGAGTTCCGAGCGGAAGGAGGCGGCAGCGGGAGCCGGGAGGGGTTTATCCAGATACACGCCCAGCGTCTCGGCCTGGAGGCAGATCGAAAAGCACAAGACGACGAGGCTTGTAAGACTGAGCGACATGGCTGGGCGAACGGTGCCCAGCCAAATTCTATCGCAGAATTATTGCAGCATGTTGAGACTGAGGCGCCAGACGTTCTGCTGGCGAAGATTGGAGAGCCAGACGGAGCCGTGTCCGAAGCGGATGGCGTCGCCGCCGGGGCCGAGCCACTGGCGGACGACCTTGTTGGTCTTCACATCGATCTTGGTGATCGGGATCTCGAATACGGTGACCCAGACGTAGCCGCCGCCATAGGAGATTTCGCCGCCCGTTCCAGGAATGCCGCATTCGATGGTGGCTAGCACCTTGTTGGTCTTGGCATCAATGCGGGAGACGGTGCCGTCGCCCTGGTTGAGCGTCCAGATGGAGCCGCCGCCGGCCGTGAGGAAGCGGGGTTTGGGCCCCGTGGGGATGAGCGCCGATACCGCGTTCTTCTTGGGATCGACGCGGATGAGTTGGCTGCTCTCGGTGCCCGAGATCCACACGGCTTTGTTGGCGTAGACAGCGGCGAAGGATCCGGCGGGGATGTCGATTTGGGCGGAGACCTCGTTCTTCTTCGGATCGATGCGGGAGAGCTTGCCTTTCGCATCGGAGGGGAGCCAGACAGAGTCTTCGCTGACGGCGATGCCGCCTTCGGAATTGGCGGGGCCCACTGGGATGGTGGCGACTACAGTGTTGGTCTTGATGTCGACGCGGGAGACCGTGGCGTCCCCGCAATTGGGCACCCAGACGCTGCCGAATCCGGCGGCGAGGCCGGAGCAAGGCTTCTTGCCGACGGCGATGTTCGCGGTGACCTGATTGGTTTTCGCATCCATGCGGTGGACGGTGTTCCTCGGGCCGTTGGAGACCCAGACAGCGTCTTCAGTGACCACCTGCCAGTCCGGGACGCCTTCGACGGGAAAAACTGCGTCGGGTTTGATGTCCGTCATCTGGCTTTGGACGCCGGGGGCTTTCACGCCGGGGCGGGGCGGCCGCTGCATCTTCTTCGTTGGGGCCTTTGGGACGTCTTCAGCGTCAGTGGCCGCAGCCAGGGCTATAGCGAGAGTTACAGTTCGAAAGATCTTCGTTGTCATGCAAGCTCCATGGAATCCGTTGGGGCCACTGCCGGTTCGCGGCTTTGCGTCAGGGTGCAAACGATCCAGAAGGTGGCGAGGCTGATGATGGGAGGGATGAGTGTGTCCAGTCCGGCAAGCGCGGCGGGTGTGAGGAAATGGGCGGCGACGCGGGACCCGGTGCCGGCGAGGATCGCCGTGACGGCCGCGGCCGGATTTGATTTGCGCCAATAGACGCCGAAGACCAGAGGCGCGACGCACCCGGCAAAGACAATGTCGAATGCAATCACGAGGAGAATGCCGGGTTCGGGGCGGACGTATGCCATGAATGCGGCGAGGGCGGCGGTGGGGATTGCCATGGCGCGCGTGATGAAAAGGGTCGCGGAATCGCTCAGCGGATTCTTGCGCCAGCGGACAACCATGTTTTGGGTGAGGACGAGGCTGATGACGAGCATGGCGCCGTTCGCGGTGGACATGGAGGCGCCAAGGACGCCGAGGAAGACCATCGCGCCCATCCAGAAGGGCATGTGGCTCGATGCGAGAAGAGGAAGAACCATGCGCGGATCGCCGGGGTTTTTCAAGAGGGCGATGCCGGCGATGCCAAGGATGGAAGCGCAGACGCCGATGACCACCGTCAGGGTGGCGGCATAGTAGCAGCCGTTGCGAGCGGTCTCCGGGCTCTTCGCGGCGAAGACTCTCTCCATGAAATCGAGAGCCATGGCGTTGCCGAAAGCCAGGGCGATGGCTCCAGCCCAATTGGGAAGTGCGCCTGCGCTCATTTTCGTAACGCCGTCGAAGCTCAGGCTGGAAGTCGGAACACCGGCGAGCAGCCCGGACCATCCATAGGTAGCGATGACGAAGATAGCCGAGGCGATGAAGCCGATCAAGGCGATGTGAATCTGGAACACATCGGTCCAGATGGCGGAATACAAACCGCCGGCCATGGTGTAGGCAACGATGATGACCGTGGAGAAGAAGAGGGCGTTGACATAGCTCCAGCCGGTGGCGACGGAGACGATCCACGCGACCGCGGAGAGATTGCCGGCGATGAGGACCGTGAAGCAACAGATGGTGAGGATGGAGACCAGAAGCTCGGTGTTCCGGCCGTAGCGGCGGAAGAAGAACTCGGGGAGAGTGAGGAGGTTCATCCGGTTGAGGGGAGCGGCGAGGAAGCGGCCCACGAAGACCAGGCTGGCGGCGAGGCCGATGGGGATCATCAGGCCGGTCCAGATGCTGTTGGAGTAAGTGAGAGCGACATTGCCGAGGGTCGCGTTGCCGTCGACCGCCTGGGCCAGTAGCGCGGTGCCGATGATGAAGAACGGCATCGATTTTCCGCATACGGCGAAGCGGTGGCTGGAGCCACGGACCTGGGTGTATGTGTAAAGCCCCACCGCCAGCGAAAGGGCCATGAAAATCATCACCGGCCAGAACATGACAGTCATGCAAAGACTCCTCTGGCGGCGAACGGTGGCGCCTGGAAATGGAATGTGCGATTTTCTGACTTGGAAAAATACCCCGAGACAAGGCGGGAAGGATCTCACAGGGAGCCAGACGGCTCAGGCTCTCAATTGTAGCAAAGGGTATGGATCTGAACAGCAGAAAACGCTTATGGCTTCCATCAATTGTTTTTGTTGTTATGCGGAACGAATTTCATGGCTTTCACGGAATGGCATGTGGCATAGTGAGAGCATGCCACGGAGCGCCGGATGCATACGGATTCGAGCCTGCGTGGCCCTTCACGTCTTCCTTCGCATGACGGCGATGGATGTCTGCTGCGGCCCTCCGCGTTTCTAACCGAAGAGTCCATTCGATCCCAACCAGAACGGTTCGCTTTTCCGACATAGGGAGGTTCTCCGTCCATGCAGGACGAGTCCGTGCGTTTTTCCGAATTCTTGCCAGGCGGCGCCATGTGGTCACACGTATTGAAGCGTGGGACGGCGCTGCGGCTTACCGACATGGAAGGGGGAGCGAATGTGGGAGCGCTGTTCTTCAATTTCGAGAACTCTTCGGAGCGGTACAACATGCCGGATACGTTGAAGGCGCAGCATATCGCACGCCTCACGAAGGGGTCGGTGTTGTATTCCGACATGGGGCGTATTCTTTGCTCGATCGTCGAAGACACAGTGGGCTGGCACGATCCAATTGCCGGGTGTTCCGACGCCGAACTGGTCGCGGTGCGGTATGGGCCGTCGAGCTATCAGACATCGCGGAACGCGTACGTGAAGAATGGGCGGGACAGTTTTCTCACGGAAATGGCGAAGTGGGGATTGAGCGAGCGGGACCTGTCGGCGAACGTGAATTTCTTCAGCAAAGTCACGGTGGACGAGGAAGGGCGGTTGTCTCTTGCGGCGGGGAATTCGCGGGCTGGGGATTATGTGGAGTTGCGGTCAGAGATGAACACGCTCGTGGTGCTGCAGTCCTGTCCACATCCCTTGGACCCGAATCCGAAATATGAGCCTAAGCCGGTGCAGTTGACGGTTCGAACGGTGGCTCCGCCTGGGCCGGACGATGACTGCCGGAACTCGCGTCCCGAGAACGGGCGGGGGTTTACTTTGACCGAGCGTTACTTCCTGTAGGGGATGATGATGAGCGCAAAGCGAATCGTGGAAAGCAGACTGGATCCGGCGCGGGCCGTTAGGAGCGAGACGGTGCTAGCCGGAGACGGGTGGGGTGGGGAATTGAAGGCTGGGCAATACTTCCGGATCGTGGATTTGCACGGCAATCAGGCGGCGGACACGTTGTTCTATAACGCCTGGGATCTTTCGGACCGTTACAGCGCGCAACGAACCATTCGGGAACAGGGGGGGATTTATCTCACCACGGGCTCGAAGATCCTGACCGAACGAGGGTCTGTGTTGCTGACCATTGTCGCGGACACCTGCGGACGGCACGATACCTTGGGCGGCGCGTGCGCGATGGAAAGCAACATGGTCCGCTATGCGATCGAGAAACGGTACATGCACGCCTGCCGCAACACGTTCTTGAAACTGGCCAGGGAACGGGGAATGGAGAAGCGGGACATCGCGAACAATATCAACTTCTTCATGAATGTTCCGGTGACGGCGGAAGGCGGGTTGACGTTCGAGGATGGGGTGTCGGACGCGGGCAAGTACGTGGAGATGCGTGCGGAGATGGACACGCTGGTGCTGATCAGTAACTGTCCTCAGTTGAACAATCCCTGCAATGCCTACAACCCGACGCCGGTGCAGGTTCTGATTTGGGATGCGCGCTGATGTTTGGAAAAGTCCTGATCGCCAACCGCGGCGTGATCGCGTGCCGCATTATTCGCACATTGAAGCGCATGGGAATCGCATCGGTGGCGGTGTATTCCGAAGCCGAAGAAGATTCGTTGCATGTGGCCCAGGCCGATGAAGCGGTGTGTTTGGGCGAGCCACAAGCGGCGTTGAGTTATCTGGATGTGGAGAAGGTGCTCGGCGCGGCCAAGAGGACCGGTGCGGAGGCGATTCACCCGGGCTACGGATTTCTGAGCGAGAACGCCGCATTCGCGGAGGCCTGTTCCGCCGCGGGAGTGAAATTCATTGGGCCTCGGCCGGAGCAGATCCGCGCATTCGGTTTGAAGCACACGGCACGCGAGTTGGCGGACCGGTGCGGCGTGCCGTTGCTGCCGGGCAGCGGATTACTGCATTCGGCGAAGGAAGCGCTGGCGGAGGCTGAGCGGATCGGGTATCCCGTGATGCTGAAGAGCACCGCGGGCGGCGGCGGAATCGGGATGCGGATCTGCCACAGCGCAGACGAACTGCTCGATTCCTATGATGCCGTGAGGCGGCTCAGCGAGGCGAATTTCCGCGATGGGGGAATCTATCTGGAGCGCTTCGTCCAACAGGCGCGCCATATCGAGATTCAGATCTTCGGCGATGGGCGAGGGCATGTGCTCCCGCTGGGAGAGCGCGATTGTTCCGTCCAGCGGCGCAATCAAAAGGTGGTGGAGGAAACACCGGCTCCGGGTTTAAGTGAGGCAATCCGGAGCCGGTTGTTCGCGGCGGCCGTGCGGCTGGGGGAAGCAGTCCAGTATGAATCGGCCGGGACCGTGGAGTTTATCTACGATGGCGTGACGGGCGAGTTCTTCTTCCTCGAAGTCAATACGCGGCTGCAAGTGGAACATGGGGTCACCGAAGAGGTGACCGGCGTGGATCTGGTGGAGTGGATGATCCGTCAGGCGCATGGTTCGCTGCAGTTGCCGCAGGCGGTGCGCGCCGAAGGGCATTCGATTCAGGTACGCGTCTACGCCGAGGATCCGGGACGCAATTATCAGCCCTGCGCCGGCAGTATTCATGCGCTCGAATTTCCGAGCCACACGCGGGTGGAGACCTGGGTGGAGGCGGGAACGGCGGTGACGCCTTTTTACGATCCGCTGGTGGCGAAGGTGATCGTGAAGGGCCGCGACCGGGCGGCGGCGCTCAAGTCCTTGCGATCGGCACTCGACGGGACAGCGGTCCGAGGGATTGTGACGAACCTGGAACTCTTGCGGCAGGTCGCGGCGCATGAAGAATTTCAGGAGGGCGGCGTCTCCACAGCGTTTCTGACGCGGATGGGCTACCGGGAAAGCTCGGTGGAAGTGTTGGATGGGGGTACGCAGACGACGGTACAGGATTATCCCGGCAGGTTGGGATATTGGGCGGTCGGTGTTCCACCATCTGGTCCGATGGATGCGTTGGCCTTCCGGTTTGCGAACCGGTTGGTGGGCAACGCCGGGGATGCCGCGGGGCTGGAGATGGCAATCAGCGGCCCGTCGCTGCGGTTTCACCGGGATGCCGTGATCGCGATCACTGGCGCAGATATGGGAGCGGCGATTGACGGGAAGCCCGCGCCAATGTGGAGCGCGTTCGAAGTGGCCGCCGGCTCGGTGTTGAAACTGGGAGCGGCGGCGACGGGAGGATCGCGGGCCTATCTTGCGATTCGGGGCGGCTTTGACGTTCCGGTCTATCTAGGCAGCCGGAGCACGTTTCTCTTAGGGAAGTTCGGCGGACATGCCGGGTCTGCGCTGCGTGCGGGGGACCGGCTTTCCGTTTGGATCGCCTCTGGAGATGTGGCTTTGCAAGAGTTGCCTTCGGCGTACCGTCCGGTGTATGGACGCGACTGGGAAATCGGGGTGCTCTACGGTCCTCATGGTGCTCCCGACTTCTTCACCGCAGGCGACATGGATGCCCTGTTTGCGGCGAGTTGGAAGGTCCACTACAACTCGGACCGCACGGGGGTGCGTTTGCTAGGGCCGAAGCCGGAATGGGCGCGAAAGGATGGCGGAGAAGCGGGCCTGCATCCGTCGAATCTGCACGACAACGGCTATTCAGTTGGCGCCATCGATTTCACCGGCGATATGCCTGTAATGCTGGGTCCGGACGGTCCGAGCTTGGGCGGATTTGTGTGTCCGGCGGTGGTTGTGGCCGCGGAGCGTTGGAAGTTGGGACAACTGCATGCAGGCGACCGGGTTCGATTCCGCAGATTGACTCTAGAGCAAGCCGGAGAGATGGAGCGGGCGACCGAGGAAGCGCTGCGCACGTTGCGTATCCCACTTCCCTCGCTGCCCGCGGCCGATCGGGATGAGCCGGCTGTCCTGCGGCGAAATGAAGGTGCGACGACGGTTGTGGCGCGGGCGGCTGGTGATAAGTACCTGCTGCTCGAGTATGGCGAGAATCTGCTGGATCTGAATTTGCGGTTCCGCGTGCACGCACTTGTTTCGGAATTGGAAAAACTTCAGGTTCCGGGGCTGGTCGATCTGACGCCAGGCATCCGGTCCCTGCATATTCACTACGATTCGGGGCGGCTTTCGCGGGAGGAGTTGCTCTCTGCATTGGATGCCGCGGAGCGGGCGATTCCGGATCTGGACGACATCAGCGTTCCTTCGCGGATTGTGCACATGCCACTTTCCTGGGACGATCCAGCGACACAGGAAGCGATCCGGCGCTATACACAATCGGTGCGGCCGGATGCGCCGTGGTGTCCGAGTAATATCGAATTCATCCGGCGTATCAACGGGCTGGCATCCGCGGAGGATGTGTACCGGCTGTTTTTCGATGCGAGCTACTTGGTGATGGGGCTTGGCGACGTGTATCTGGGCGCACCGGTGGCCACGCCCGTGGATCCACGGCACCGGCTGGTGACCACGAAGTACAATCCCGCGCGGACGTGGACGCCGGAGAACGCGGTGGGCATTGGCGGCGCCTACCTCTGTATTTACGGGATGGAAGGGCCGGGCGGATACCAGTTTGTGGGGCGGACGGTGCAGGTGTGGAATACACACCGGGCGACGCGCGAGTTCCGGCGCGGGACACCCTGGCTGTTGCGATTTTTCGATCAATTGCGTTTTTATCCGGTCAGCGCGAAGGAATTGCTGGAAATGCGGCGCTCTTTTCCGTTGGGGCGGTTCCATTTGCGGATGGAGGAGCAGACGTTCAGCCTGCGGGAGTACCACGGTTTTCTGAAGGGGATCGCGTCGGAGACGGCGGAGTTCCGGAAGCAGCAAAGAGCGGCCTTTCTCGAAGAGCGGGAGCGCTGGGCCGCGGCGGGGCAGGCGGAGATTATTCAGGCAGTGGACGAGGATGATGGTCCCCCGGCCGAAGCAGGGCTTCCGGAAGGGTGCCAGCCATTGTCTTCGCCAGTGACGGCGAGTGTATGGAACATCGCCGTTGAGCCGGGGCAGCGTGTGACGCCGGGTCAAAAGATGGTGGTGTTGGAGGCGATGAAGATGGAGGTGGTGGTGACGGCTCCGGCGGCGGGTACCGTGGAGGAGTTGCGATGCCGCAAGGGCGGCTTCGTCATGGCCGGGCAGGCGCTGCTGGTGTTTCGCCCGGAAGAGGAGGCGGCATGAGCGTCTGGATCACGAAAGTGAATTCGCCCAGGGAGCCGGCGGACGGGCCGCTGCGAGGGCTGACCTTCGCGGCCAAGGATAACATCGACGTGGCCGGCTTGCCGACAACCGCGGGGTGTCCGGAGTTCGCCTATACGCCAGCGAAGAGCGCCACGGTCGTTTCCCGGGTGGAAGCGGCTGGGGCCGTGCTGGTTGGTAAGACGAACCTGGATCAGTTCGCCACCGGGCTATCGGGGACCCGATCGCCCTATGGGATCTGTTCGAGTGTGTTTGATGAGCGGTACATCAGCGGCGGATCGAGTTCGGGATCGGCGGTGGCGGTGGCCCGGGGCGAAGTGGATTTTGCGTTTGGGACGGACACGGCGGGATCGGGCCGTGTGCCGGCGGCATTCAATGGCATCATCGGGCTAAAGCCGTCGCGGGGATTACTGAGTATGTCTGGCGTGGTGCCGGCATGCCGGTCGCTCGATTGTGTGTCGATCTTCGCGCGCGACACGGCTACGGCGGCAGCGGCTTTTGCGGCAGCGCGCGGTTACGATGCCGAAGACGAGTATTCCCGGGAGGGAGTGCGGGCCGCTCCCTGGTCGCAGGGGGCGTTTCGTTTCGGCGTGCCCCGGCTCGATCAACTGGAGTTTTTCGGAGACGGCGAAGCGGCGTTCCTGTTTCAGTCGGCGACGGAAAAGTGCGAGTCGATGGGCGGCGTGAAAGTGGAGATCGACTACCAGCCGTTTCGCGACGCGGCGCAGTTGCTGTATGCGGGGCCGTGGGTGGCGGAGCGGCTGGCGGCCATCGGACCGTTTTTGGAGGCGCATCCGGAGGTGGGGCACCCTGTGGTGCGGCGGATCATCGAAGGGGGAGCGAAGTATACGGCGGTGGATGCTTACCGCAGCCAGTATGCACTGGAGAAGTTGCGTGCGGCGGCGGAACGGATTTGGGAGCAGATGGATGTGCTGCTTCTACCGACGACGGGAACGATTTATTCGATCGAGCAAATGCTCGCCGATCCGGTGATGCTGAACACGAACTTGGGTTATTACACGAATTTCGTGAACTTACTCGATTTGTCAGCGATCGCCGTACCGGCGGGCCTTCGTCCGAACGGGTTGCCGTTTGGAGTGACATTTCTGGCACGGGCGTTTCAGGATGAAGGGCTACTGGATTTGTCGCGGCGGTGGGAGGGTAAGCCGGCTTCCGTGTGTCCGGCGGGTTGCGTGCGCGTAGCCGTGGTCGGCGCGCATTTGGAAGGACAGCCACTGAACTGGCAACTGCGCAATCGCGAAGCACGGCTGCTGCGGACCTGCCGGACCGCGGCCTGCTACCGGCTATATGCCCTGCGCAACACGTCGCCGCCAAAACCAGGGCTGGTGCGCGATCGCTCGTTTGCAGGGCAAGGGATCGAGATCGAAGTGTGGGCGATCCCGGAGGCGCGATTCGGGGAGTTTGTGGCGGAGGTGCCGCCGCCCCTGGCCATCGGCAATCTGGAAACGGGCGAAGGGGAGTGGGTGAAAGGATTTGTCTGCGAGCCGCAGGCTGTGGAAGGCTCGCAGGACATTACGGAGTTCGGGGGATGGCGCGACTGGCTGGCGTCGCGAACTCAGGGCTGAGGCCACATCGTTATGCGAGCCGTGGGAAACTCCCGTGTCACAAAAGAATCAGCACCTGTGTCCTGGGGAGGCGTTCGTCAGTGCTTCGGGAAGTTGACTTCGCCGTAAGGCCGTTTCGCACCGCGTGTACGGGTCAGCCTTCCACGCGGCGGGCCTGAGAATTCCACTTCAGCCGCCGCCCCTGGCGGAGCGAGTCCATGGCCATGCATAGCACGATATTGGTGGCCTGTCCCGCTTCCACCGGCGCACTGGGATCCTTGCGGGAGCGGATCGCATCCATGAAGTTGCGGATGTGCTGGAGCGTGGCCATGTTGAAACTGCCCGGCTTACGGCGGTCCGTGGAGGGCTTCATCTCGATGGCGTTCGACTCCGGATACAGCGAATACCACTCGCGGCCAACGTCGAATCGCGCCTTCGATCCGTGGAACTGCTTCAGTTGGTCGTTGAAGCTTGCGTACCGCATGGCCTTATAGCCAAGCGTGAACGTCGCCAGATAATTCTCCGGATACTCAATGGCGATGGTTGCGGTTTCCGGAATCTCCGCGCCTTCCAGGTTGACTTTGCCTCCGGTGCAGGTGACTGCGAGAGGTTCCTTCGAGTTCATGAACCATTGGATGCAGTCGACGATGTGTGCCGCCTGCCCCACCAACAGTCCGCCGGAGTAGTCGTAGAAGTAATACCAGTTGCGATGGCGCACGGGATCGAAGTCGCGCGCGGGAGCACTGCCGAGCCACGCCTTCCAGTCGAGCTTCCCGGTGAGATTGCTTTTGGAGAGTGAAGCCTGATGGTTCACCCATTGCGATGTGACCAGACGCACATCGCCCAACTGCCCGGAGTCCATGATGCGCTTGCCCTCCAGGAACAGTTCGGCGCTCCGGCGCTGCGTACCGACCTGAACCACGCGCTTGGTGCGGCGCACGGCGGCGATGATGTCGAAGCCTTCGTCGATCTTGTGCGCCAAGGGCTTCTCGACATAGACGTCCTTGCCGGCGTTGACGGCATCAATCACCATTTGGGCATGCCAGTGATCCGGTGTCGCGACAATCACCGCGTCGAGCGATTTGTCTTCGAGCATCTTGCGGTAGTCCGTGAACGGCTTCGCGCCCGGCGATGCTTCCTTCATCCCAAGATTGAGGTTGGTTTCGTACACGTCGCACACCGCGCCGAGTTCCACGCCGAGTTCCTTGAACTGGCCCATCAGGAACCGGCCCCGGCCACCGCTGCCAATGATGCCACTGCGGAGCCGTTCATTCGCTCCCACAATGCGGCTTTGGGCGGCCGCTGCCGCCGTCACGAAGGTTCTACGGTTCATGGGCGTTAGTTTACCCGACATGGATGAGGTTCGGAAATCGAATAGAGATCTCGAGTTCCCACGCGGCTTGGAGTTCGGCAGGTCCGATGCTCTCAGATCGTTTGCACGAGCACGGCGGGAGCGGCCACGATCAAGATCACAGGCTTGTTCCTGGTTCCCCTGACGCGGGTCCACGCCGTCCTTCGATGGCGGCACATCGTCCCGCTGCTAGTCCGTGCCGTCCGAGTCCTTGAACAGCCCCTTGTAGTTGATGTTGACCCAGCCAGCCACCACACGGTCCTCCTTGCTTTGCACAGGCTCGCCAGCCAGCTTCATTTGGTCCTGGTTGTAGGCGCGATCGCGGCGTCCGCCTGAAAAACCATCCGGCGCCTGGCCGGTATCCGCGGTCTCCCACATGGTCTTGCTTGCCTCCACCACCACCCCGATATGCGAGAAGTCTCCGCTAGGCTTCAGGAGCACATAGACGTCGCCAGGCTTCGGCAGATTCTGCTTCGTCGCGTTAACCCACCAGGCTGCCTGGTCCTTGTACATCTTCCAGACACTTTCAATGGTGAAGTAGGAACCGCGCCCGAGTTTCGCGCTCAGGAACGAAGCCATGGCTCCACAACTCGTGTAACCCTTCGCGTAACCACCCTCTTTCCGTTCATAGGTTACCTTTGCGAGCGTGGGATCCCAGTTACCCTCGTTCTTGGTTCCCGGTTTCGGCGAACCGTGGGTAAACATTTTGCCCTTAGGATTGAAGGCGGCCCGGCACAAATCCTGTGCTTTCTTGCGGATTTTCGAAAGCTCTTTCTGCGGCTCAGGCGCCGGTGCTGGAGCCGCGGCGTCCGCCTGCCACTTGAAGTAGACATCGCGGAAAGCATCGTTGTCGGGCAGGTGAATTCGGGCGACGCCGGAGGTGTGTTGTTTGTCTCCCTCGTTCATCGGACCGTGCTGGATCACGGCCAGCAGACGCTCCTTCACCGGATCCTGAACCCAGATCATGCCCCACGTCTGGACCTTGAGGTTGCCCTTTGTATTGGAACTGACTTTCGACCAGACTTGATTCGGATCCTGCTCGATCGACCACTGATTGCTCGCATAGTCGAGCTTCATGACGGCGTTTCCGAGAAGCATGTTCTTCGGATCGCTCACATTGATCTTCAATCGCACGTTTCGTTCTCTCCCTCGCCTTGACAGGGCGACACTCGCGGGGAGATCTGATCACACACGTGGCGTTTTTTCGGGCAAAGACTGCGGCAGACTCTCAGGCGTCCCGCACCGCGGACGCCGTGGCCGGGTAAAGAAGGTCGATGTTGTCGCGGTCGATCACTTCGTGTTCCATGTAGACGGCGGGCGGCACGGCTTCGCCGGCGATCATCGACTGGGCCAGCTTCAGCAACTTGGGCCCATAGCGCTCCGGAAAATAGGCGACGGATGCGATGAAAGGGCTTGCTTCGCGCCGGATCTCGTGACGGCCTTCCTGTGCCGCATTGTGGCCCACAATCGCGACCGTCGTTGACCAGCCCGACTCGCGCACCGCCTGCGCGGCCCCCACGGCGCTCAGATCGTTGAAGCCCGAAACCAGCAGCCGTGTGCCAGGGGCAAGCGTCGCCAGATAGTCGCGCATCACCAGACGGCTTTCTTCGCCACTCGCTTCTCCGAGCAGGTGCGAGACACGGGACTCGTCCACGGGACCTGCCACCTCCCGCAATCCGATCAGCACTCCGGCCAGGCGCGCGTGCAGATTCGTGCTGCCTGGAGTGCCTTCCACCAGCACCACGCGGTCGAAGCGCCCCTCCCAAAAGCGTTGAGCGAAGCGGCCAAGCGCCCTGCCCGCAAGCTTCCCAGCCACGTAGTTATTGGCGCCGAAGTAGACCCCACCCGGAATTGCACGCTCAATCGTGACGAACTTGATGCCCGAACTCTGAAACTTGTCCGAGAGCATGTGTCCCACTCGCTCCACCGGCTGAAAGAACATCGCCAGATCGGCGCGCGCTTCCACCAGGTGTTCGGCGTTGCTGAGTGCCGCCGCGGCATCTTCCTTCGGGTTGTCGAGCATCATGATATCGACACCCACGTGAGCCGCAGCCGCCTGGATGGATGCCGCGAGATCGGCACGGAAGGCATTGCCGGTGAGCGGCGCGCAGTAGCCGATCAGCAGACGCTTGCGGCGAGAGACCGCACGATAGCGCTTGTCCTCGCCCCGGCGGACATAGCCCCGCGCTTCCAATGTGCTGAGAAGCCGGTAGACGGCCAGACGCTGGATGCCTGTGGCGGCGGCGATCTCCTGGATGTTCAAAGGGTGAACAGAATTCTCGACCGTTTCAAGCACGATCAGCCCCCGCTCCAGCGTGCCAGTTATGAGCTTCCTGCCGATTTTCCTTGACAAATCCCGCATGTGGATCTAAGTAAGGGTACGCCAAGTGAGCATGAGTGTTCAATATGTGATCATCGCGGGCTGGGTTGCCCTTGCGGGAGTGGCGCTCCATGCCCAGGAACAAACGGCGCGCGATTGGGCGTCGCTGGTGGGGCAACGCTTTCAAGCTGTACGCGACGTTGTCTACCGGCCCATGCCGGATGGCGACTTAAAGCTCGACCTGTATGTTCCCTACTCGAAGGAGCCCGGTCCGGCAATCTTCTACATTCATGGTGGCGGCTGGCAGACGGGCACGAAAGAGCAGTATGTGCTGTGGTATCTGCCGTACTTGCAGTTAGGCTTTCGCGTGGTGGCCGTGCAGTACCGGCTGAGCGGGAGAGCGCCTGCGCCGGCGCAGGTGGAGGATTGCCGGTGCGCATATCTATGGATTGCGCGCAATGGCAGGAAGTACGGCATTGACCCGGACCGCCTGGTGGTGACTGGTGGCTCGGCGGGCGGACACTTGGCGCTGATGACCGCCTTCCTCGATACCAGCTTCGATGGTCCCTGTGGCATTGAGGGACCAGCGCCGAAGGCTGCGGCCGTGATCAACTACTACGGCGCCACCGACATGACACTGCTTCTGAAAAGGTCGCAGACACGCCACTTGAAGCTGTTCAGCGGTCCGGGAGACACCATGGAGATGGCGCGCCGCATTTCGCCGTTGCGTTGGGTGCGGCCCGGTTCGCCTCCCGTGCTCACGCTGCATGGCGACGCCGACGAGACGCTGCCGCACGAGCATGCCGCGACGCTGCACCAGGCGCTCGATCAAGTAAAGACGCCAAACGAATTGGTGACCATCAAGGGCGGACGGCACGGGCGCCACACCTGGACCGATCAGGACACGCTGCTGGTTCAACGCAGGATTGAGGGGTTTTTGACACGACACCGGGCACTGCCCGAATCCAGACTGGCGAGGTGAATATCGATGAGAGCCAAACTGACGCGTTTCATGCTGCTTTTCGCTCTATGGCTGAGCGCAGCGGCAGTTCTTCAGGCACAGACTGTCACAAGCACACTCACCGGCTCCGTTGCCGATAGCTCGGGCGCCACCGTGGCAAACGCGGAGGTAACTGCCACCCAGTTGGCGACAGGGGCGAAACGTTCGGTCCAGACCAACGACCAGGGCGATTTTGTCATTGGCAGTCTGCAGCCCGGCGCGTATACGCTGTCGGTGACTGCGGCGGGGTTCAAGACGCTGCAGCGGACCGGCATTGTGCTCTCTTCGGCAGAGACGCTGCCGGTGGGCCGGCTGTCGCTCGAAATCGGCGTCGTCACCGATCAAGTGACGGTGGTCGCCGAAGGTGTCGCAGTGCAGACTTCGAGTTCGGAACGCGCGGGTGTCATTACCACGGGACAACTGGAGAACCTGCTTACCAAGGGCCGGAATCCGATGTCGCTGCTCGGTCTGATGCCGGGTGTGGTGGATCGCGGCGGCATCGGCGACCAGGAGAGGATCGACCGGAATTTCGATATCAGTGTGCAGGGCAACCGGCGCAACGCGAACACCGTGACGGTGGATGGAATGCCCGCCAATCCCATCGGCAACAATTTCAACAGCACCATTGTGCTGGGGCAGGATGCCGTGGCGGAGGTGAAGGTCCTGCTGACGAACTACCCGGCCGAATATGGGCGTTCTTCCGGCGCGACCGTCAACTTCATCACCAAATCCGGTTCGAAGCAGTTTCACGGGTTGGGGTCGTACTTCAAGCGGCACGAGCAGTTCAACGCGAACAACTTTTTCAACAACCGGCTCGGGCAGCCGAGACCGAGGTACAGGTACAACACCTGGAACTATAACGTGGGTGGCCCGATTCCGATTCCAAGGATCAATGCCAACCGCGACAAGCTGTTCTTCTTCTGGTCGCAGGAATTCTGGCCGCTGCGGGTGCCGCGCCCGGTGGCCCAGTTGACCGTGCCGTCGATGCTCGAAAGGCGTGGCGACTTCACGCAGTCGTTGGATCTGAACAACCGTCTGATTGTGGTTCGCGATCCCACAACGGGGCAGCCTTTGCCTGGCAACGCGCTGCCGCAGACCCTGCTGAACGCGAGCGGACTGGCCCTGTTAAAGGCCTTTCCCGAGCCCAACTTCCTGGACCGCGGGATTTCAGCGGGACGCTACAACTACGTTTTTCAGGCCGAGAATGAAACGCCGATCCGAATGGAAAACGCACGGATCGACTACCAGATCCGGCCGACTCACACGCTGGCTTTCACGTTCGCCTCTTTCCTCGACCGGCAGACCGGGTCGGTGGGCATTCTCACGGCAGGCGCCACAAACTGGCCGCAGATGGAGAAGACCTACCGGCTGCACGGGCAGGGGTATATCCTGCGGTACACCGGCGTGCTGACGCCGTCGCTGATCAACGAGACCAGCTTCGGCTGGACCCGTCGGCCGGAAGGCAATAGCGCGACTGACGAGGCGATTCGCAGGAATCAGCGTGCGACGGTCGGGTTCACGGCGGGCCAGTTGAATCCCGGAGTGAATCCTCTGGGGCTGATTCCGAACGCGACGTTCGGCGGAGTGCAGAACCCGGCCAATCTCTTCATGGAAGGCCGGTTCCCGTTCTACCAGATGCTGCAGGCGTTCAATCTCACCAACAACGTGACAAAAACGATGGCCAGCCACACCTTCAAGTTCGGCGTGATGATTGAGCGCAACTACCAGGGTGCGTTGTCGGATGCCAACTACTATGGCAATTTCGTATTCACTCCGAACGTGAACAACCCCGCGGATACCAACTACGCCTATTCCAACGCGGCGACCGGTGTTTTCTCGAGCTATACCGAGGCTCTCCAACGCGTGATCAACAGTTACCGTCAACATGCGGTGGAGTGGTTCGCGCAGGACTTGTGGAAAGTGAACAAGCGGCTGACACTCGAGTACGGAGTCCGCTTCCACGCGCTGCAACCGATCTTCATGCGCTCGGACCGCCTGACGGCGTTTGATCCTGGTCTCTTCAACCGGCAGCAGCAGGTCCAGTTGGTACAGCCGGTGCGCGTCAACAACCAGCGCGTGGGACGGCATCCGGTGACCGGTCAGATCTATCCCGCGACGTTGATTGGCGCCATTGCTCCGGGCACTGGCAATCCCGTGAACGGGATGGCGATTGCGGGGCAGAACGGCATTCCGCGAGGATTCGTGGATGGTTACGGCGTCTTGTTCGGCCCCCGTATCGGCTTTGCGCTGGACGTGTTTGGCAACGGCAAGACCGCGTTGCGAGGCGGCGCCGGCATGTTCTACAACCGGCCGAACATGAGTGAAAACTATTTGCGCTTCGCGGCGCAGCCCCCGCTCACGGACAACCCCACCATCTTCTTTGGAAACCTGAGTACGCTGACCTCTTCGGCGGGCTTCGTCTTCCCGCAGAATGTGAATGGAATGGACTTGAGCGACCGCGTGCCGCGCGTGGTGAACTACAGTCTCTCCGTGCAACAGAATGTCGGATTCAACACCGTGGTGGATCTGGGCTATGTGGGTTCGATTGGACGCAATCAGATGTGGCTGCGCAACATCAACCCCGTGCCGACGGGGGCGAATTTCGTTCCCGCCAACGCCGACCCTTCCAATCCAGCGACGCCGCTTCCGAATTCCTTCCTGCGACCGCTGCTCGGCTACAACGACATCTTCATGTCCGAGCCCGCCTCGTCGTCGAACTATCATTCGCTGCAAATGACCGCGCGCCGGCGCTTCGCGCGCAGCGTGCAGTTCGGCTTCGCATGGACATGGTCGAAGTCGATGACCTACAGCGATTTCGACGCAAACGCAGTCAGCGTGCTGGCATCGCCGCGCTACTGGAACTACGGCCTTTCGAGCTTCGACCGTACCCATATGGTGCGTGTGGACTGGACGTGGGAACTGCCAAAGGCAAAGACCGCCTATCGGGCGCTGAACTACGCACTGAACGACTGGCAATTGTCGGGGATCACCAGTATGATCAGCGGTGAACCACTGGGAGTTTCCTGGACAAACGTCACGGCGATTGATATTACGGGAACCGCAAGCCAGGGCGCCCGCGTGGATGTCACGGGCAACGCAGTGTTGCCGAAGAGCCAGCGCACCTTCAGCCGTAATTTCGCCACCGATGTGTTCCGGCGTCCGGCCGTGGGCACCTTCGGCAACTCGGCAACCACGCAGATTCGCGGCCCTGGGATCAACAATTGGGACATCGTGCTGATGAAGAACCTTCCCATCCGCGAGCAGCTTCGCATGCAGTTCCGCGTGGAGGCCTACAATGCCTTCAATCACACGCAATTCGCCACGCTCGATACGGCGGCGCGGTTCGATAACGCCGGCGCGCAAGTGAACTCGCGGTTGGGTGAGTTTCTTTCCGCGCGGTCTCCGCGCATTATGCAGATGGCGCTCCGGCTCTACTTCTGATGCCGCAACCGCACCCGATGCCGCAACCCCTCTTGGCGCCGCACACATTGCCGGCCCGCAGAGGCTGGATCCTCTGCACGCTTCTGTTTGCAGCCACCGCGCTGAGTTTCCTGGATCGCCAGGTGCTCAGCGTGCTTGCGCCGGATCTGATGCGCGAGTTTCAGATCTCGAACACCGTCTACTCGCGTGTGGTCTTCGCGTTCGTGTTGAGCTACACCGTGATGTTCGCGCTTGGGGGACGGCTGATGGACGCGCTGGGTACACGGTTGGGACTGGCGATCTCGGTGGCGGTGTGGTCGGCGGCGAGTGCGGCTCATGCGCTTGCCAATGGTCCGTGGATGCTGGGGATCTCGCGCTTCTTCCTTGGAGTGGGCGAGGGCGCCTGCTTTCCCGCTGCAACCAAAGGCGCGGTGGAATGGATGCCGCCCCAACAGCGGGCATTGGCGGTGGGCTTCGCCAACGGAGGATCGGCATTCGGTGCGGTGTTGGCGCCGCCGCTTACGGTGTGGTGGGCCAACTGGTTCGGCTGGCGCGGGGCATTCGTGGCGACGGCGATTCTCGGCTTGCTATGGCTGCTGGCATGGCAACTGGCGTTCCGAGGATTGCAAGGCGCGTCGAAACCGTCCGATGGGCCGGCAGTCAGCTTCCGCTCCCTCATCGGAAGGGCTCGCATGCGCGGATTGATGGCCGCGCGTTTCTTCTTCGACCCGGTCTTCTACTTCTACATGTTCTGGATCCCGCAGTATCTGGCGCGGGAGCGAGGGCTGTCACTGAATGAGATCGGAGGGTTGACCTGGATACCGTTCTTCGCGTTAGGCATTACGAACATTGGGGCGGGGCGCATATCGGATCTTCTGGTGAAGCGCGGATTCGAACCGCGCCGCGCGCGCATGACGCTGATGCTCGGGGCGGCGCTGCTCACGCCTGCTTCCTGGGGCGCGTCCCTTGCGGCCACCGCTCCAATGGCGATCGCATTGATGTCCGTGCTGATGTTTGCGCACGGATTCTGGATCGCGAATTTCATCACGCTGATCGGCGACACGGTGGACTCGCACGAGGTCGGCACCGCGGTCGGGCTCACGGGCACCTGCGGCGGCATCGCGGGAATGCTGAGCAATCTCGCCATTGGACCCGCCGTGGACGCGTTCGGCTTTCAGCCGGTGTTCCTCGTTTCGGCGCTTCTCTATCCGGTGGCGTGGCTGATCATCGCCGCGACCTCCAAGCTTGAGAAAGGACATGCATGATCGTCCCACGCAGAAAGCCACGTCAGGCGCGAATCGGCGTCTTTGGCGTGGGCTACCACGTTTACTGGAATCAGTTTCCAGGGCTGAAGGAGGAGTTGCTGGCGAAGCTGGACGTGCTGATTTCGCGGGCTGAGGCGACAGGCGCGCAGGTCACGAACTTCGGCCTGGTGGACAAGGCACAGGATGCCTACGCGCTGGTTCCCCGGATGAAAGCCGCGGATCTCGACCTGATCTTCTGCGACATGCTGACTTACGCGACGTCGGCCAGCTTCGGAGCCATTGTCAGAAATCTTGATGTGCCGATCGTGCTGGTGGCGCTGCAGCCGCTTGCGGCGATGGACTACGCGCGCGCGACCACGCACATGCAACTCGCCAACGACGATTTCTGCTCCGTGCCTGAGTTCCTCGGGGTCGCGATTCGCATGGGGAAGCAACCGCCGCCGGTGATTCTCGGAACGCTCGAAAATGATCCCGAGGCCGAAGCGGAAATTCGCGACTGGTGCGAGGCCGCCATGGCGTTGCATGACGTGAAGCGCGCGCGAATCGGCCACTTCGGCCACCCGATCGAGCACATGCTCGACATGCAGACCGATCAGACGTCGCTCACTGCGGCATTCGGTTGCCACATCGTGCAGACCGAGGCCGATGATCTGCTGCGCCTGAGCCGTGACATTGACGACACCGCGGTGTCGGCGAAGACTGCCGAGATTTTGCGCCTGTTCGATACGCCGGACCCAGGCGCCGATCCATTGACCGAGAAGCTGACTCCCGAACATCTGCACCGGGCAGCGTTCACCGCGGTGGCGCTGGACCGCTTTGTCGAGCACCATGAACTCGACGGGCTGGCTTACTACTACGAGGGCGAAGCCGGCAGTCCTTTGCGGGATCTGGTGACGAATCTCATTGTGGGTAACTCGCTGCTCACGGCGGCGGGCTTTCCGATGTGTGGCGAGTCCGACCTGAAGACCTGCGTCGCGATGCTGCTGATGGATCGCATCGGCATCGGCGGTAGCTTCGCCGAGTTTCACCCGGTGGATTTTCGCGAAGGCTTTGCGCTGGTGGGTCACGATGGACCGCATCACATCAACAGTGCCGACGGCAGGCCCGTGCTGCGCTCGTTGCGCAAGTATCACGGCAAGCCCGGCAGTGGCGCGAGCGTGGAGTTC
>JAEUQE010000089.1 GCA_016789785.1 Bryobacterales bacterium | reverse complement strand
GTCGCGACCACCATGCCGTTGTCCTCCAACAGCACATCGGTCGCATGCGTCGCGATCAGGCCCTGTGTCCGTGTGATCACCTGCCTCGTCTTTCCCGCGCGATCCGTCAACACCAACCCGTTGGCCGTCGCGATCACCGCGCCATCACGCCGCAGTGCGATGCGATTCACACAGAACAAATACTCATCTTCCAAGTGGGCAACACGGCCCGTGGAAGGGTCCCAGATGTCCAGGCCGCGATCGAAGTAGCCCACCCACACGCGGCCGGTATCCTCAATCGCAATCGAGGAAACGTTCGCGTCCGAGAAGCCCGGGCCTGTGTGCAGATCTAACGGGACCCTGCGCCACTTCCCCGATTCGCGCACCATCACCTTCTCCGCAAGCACGGCCAGAATCGCGCCATCGGCGGCCTTCAGGCGGCGGACTTCGCCTGTGCCCTCCACTGTCGCCGCGCTGCGCGGACGCGGTTGACGCGCGCGAAGCGGCATCTCCAATAAGCCGTCTTCCATGGTTCCGATCCAAAGCGTATCGTCCCCCGCAAGCAGAGCCTTCGCGAATACGCCCTCAGCAACCACTCGCGACACAGCCTCACCGCCAAGCTCGCTTACCCCCGCGCTTGTTCCCGCAAAGGCCCGATCTTCCTTCACCGCAAGTGACAGAACGTGCGGGTCCGGCAGGTCCTTGAAGCTGTCCACCTGGCCCGCGCGCATGTGCACCGCGCCACGATCCATGGTGCCGATCCAAAGTGAATCGAGCCGCCCGGCGAGCGCCGTCACCGGAACGTTCTTAAGACTCTCATGAAACCACGTGAGCCGCGAGCCATCCCAAACCAGCAGCCCCGCTTTGTCTGTCCCGATCAACAACTGCCCGGATTCCAGAGGCAACAGCGCCGTGATCCGCCGTGCCGCCACGGCTTCCGGCAGCAACTGGCGGAAAGCCTTGCCATCGAACAGCAGCACTCCCGCTCCCGATGTCGCAATGTACAGTTCGCGCCGCTGCGCTCCTCCGGCGACCCCTGTCGTCATGCTCTCCAGCGGCGCTGCCGGCAACTCGATGCCGCACCGGTACGCCGCGGTCTCCCGTCCATCCGAATCGACCTCGATCAGGCGCTGCGAGGTCAGCACATACCACTTGCCGTCCAGCGCCGCCGCATCCATCAGGGGCAACCGCGATGTCAGGAGATCCAATCCAGCCGCCGAATTCCCATCCAGGGCGCGCATCGCGTAGGGGATCTCGTTTGATCTTCGATGTTCGGTGCGTGACGTGCCGATCGCTTGCTGTGCCCTCCACACCGAGTACCCTGCAAACCCACCCAAGGCTGCAAGCAGTGCCAGCCACGCTACGGTTCTTCGCTTCATGTGTACTTGCCTGGCCGCGGCCATTCCCGTGCCAGACGCCGCCCTCCGCTATTGTCGCGTGTCCCATTCCTCGCATGAGAAACTATACGCAATCAACTATGCGTATTTTCGCCGCCACATTCGTCTTCTGCATCTCAGCTTTTGGGCAGAAGGACTACATTCTTGCCAACTACACGAAGTACGAGCACCGCATCACCGCGCGGGACGGCGTACACTTGTTCACTAGCGTCTTCATCCCGAAAGACGACTCGCAACAGTACCCGATTCTTCTCTACCGCACGCCGTACTCCATCCGTCCGTATGGCGCCGATCAATACCCGGACAGTTTCCGCGTGTCCGAGAAGTATGTGAAAGAGAAGTTCATTTTCGTGTTTCAGGATGTGCGCGGCCGGTACATGTCCGAAGGCGAGTACGTCAATGTACGGCCTTACGTGCCGGTGAAACGCACACCGAAGGACATTGACGAAACCACCGACACCTACGACACCATTGACTGGCTCATCAAGAACATCCCCAACACCAACGGACGCGTCGGGATTCACGGGATCTCCTATCCCGGCTTCTACGCGGCAATGGCCGCGATTGACGCCCACCCTGCTTTGAAAGCATCCTCACCGCAGGCGCCCGTCACCGATTGGTTCGTTGGCGATGATTTCCATCACAACGGGGCGTTCTACCTTCCCCATTTCTTCCGCTTCTTCACAACGTTCGGTCTGGAGCGTCCGGAGCCCACCACCAAAAACGCCACCAGCATTGCGCCCGACATCGCCGATGCCTACAACTTTTATCTCGGCGTCGGCCCGCTGGTGAATCTGAACGAGCGCTACTTCAAGAACAAGATCGCCTATTGGAACGAGTTCATCCGTCACCCCAACTACGACGAGTATTGGAAAGCTCGCGATATCCGCACCGCGGCCGCGAACACGAAACCCGCCATGATGACCGTCGGCGGCTGGTTCGACGCGGAGGATCTGTTCGGCGCTCTTCGGCTCTACGAGGCCATTGAGAGGAAGGCCAAGACTCCGCAGAACATGCTGGTGATGGGCCCCTGGTATCACGGGCAGTGGGGCGGCAAAGGCAAGGGCGACAAACTCGGCTTTGTCAACTTCAACGCCGATACCAGCGCCTTCTACCGGGATGAGATCGAGTTCCCATTCTTCCTCTATCACCTGAAGAATAAAGGCGAGATGAAGCTTCCCGAAGCGTACATGTTCGAAACCGGGGCCAACCACTGGCGCAAGTTCGACGCATGGCCGCCGAAGAACGCAACTCCTCGCACACTGCACTTTCACGCCGATGGCAAGCTCTCCTTCGAGCCAGTGGCCGATCAGGGCTTCGACGAGTACATCAGCGATCCGAACAAGCCCGTTCCTTTCACTCCGGGGATCGTCAAAGCGATGACGCGCGAACACATGGTGGATGATCAGCGTTTCGCCGCTGCCAGGCCGGATGTGCTGGTCTACCAAACGGAGCCGCTCGAAAACGACGTTGTCATCGCGGGACCGCTCGACGCGCAGTTGCACGCTTCAACCACCGGCACCGACTCGGACTTCGTGGTGAAGCTCATCGACGTCTATCCCGACGATTATCCCAATCCCGACCCGAATCCCCAGCAAGTGACCATGGGCGGCTTTCAACAGTTGGTTCGTGGAGAGCTTTTCCGCGGCCGTTACCGCAATGGCTTCGAAAAGCCGGAGCCGTTCACTCCGGGCAAGATTGACAAGGTCTTCTACACCCTGCCCGACGCCTACCACAACTTCCGGCGCGGTCACCGCATCATGATCCAGGTGCAAAGCACGTGGTTCCCACTCGTGGACCGCAATCCGCAGAAGTTTGTGCCGAACATCTACGAAGCCAAAAAGGAGGACTTCGTGAAAGCGGCGCAGCGTATCTATCGCTCCCCGGCGAATCCTTCCGGCCTCCGAGTGCTGGTGCTCAAGTAGCGAAACCATGGACACTCGAATTCGCGAACTCACACGTGCGGACTACGCGGAGTACTTCGCTCTCCGGCTGGAGGCGCTAGAGACCGAACCTCTCATCTTCGGCGAAGACCCTTCCGAACATCGCGCGCATTCGCGGGCAACGATCGAGGCACGGCTTGGAAACGGCACGCAGGATAGCTTCGTCCTTGGAGCTTTCGCCGATGGGACGCTGGTTGGCACGGCGGCGCTTGCCCGTGCCGAACGGATCAAGCGCCGGCACATGGCGATGGTATGGGGCGTCTATGTGCAACCCGCATGGAGAGGGAAGGGAATTGCCAGGCAGTTGATGGAGTACCTGATCGCACGGGCTCGCCGGATGGAAGGGCTCTCGCTCTTGCATCTCACCGTCACCACGACGAACCCCGCCAAACGGATCTACGACTCGCTCGGTTTCGTGCAGACAGGCATCGAGCCCATGTCCATGAAGTATCGTGATCAGTACATTGACGAGTACTACATGGTGCTCAAGCTGATCTGAACACCACTACCGGGAGATCGACAGAAGTTCGTGCAGCGGACCAACCGCCGTGCGTTGGACCTTGCCATCTTGGACGATGAGCGATCGCTCCGCGGTCCCTTCGAACAACGTGCGAGCGCCGGCCAGCACTCGAATCACGCGCTGTGCCGGGATGCGCAGATGAACCATCAACTCCGTGCCTGGCTCCGATGGGATCGTGATCTTTGCGCCAGTCTGAACGATGCTGCTTCGAGGAATCGCGCGTACCGAGACAGCGCGTTCGGAGTTGCTCGCGATACCGGCCCAGACGGCGCCCGGTACGGTTGCGTCCACCACCACCGCCATGCTCCAACGCTTTGCGCTGCCGATCTGCAGTTCGATCGGACTATCTGGCAGATCGCTCAATAACAGCGGCCCGGAGCCTAACGTAACCGATAGTCCGCTCTGTGCGTGCATGCTCGCCGCGAAGAACACCAGCAGAAAGCCGTGTCGCATGCGGAGAGCGTAGCAGATTTTTTCCGATCAGCTAACGCGCAGAGTCCCCGTGAGAACCAATGCCCCTGGCGCCATGACCATGACAAGAGCAAGCCACTGCAGCGCGGCCCAGCGGCTGTAGTGGAAGATCGCGCCCATCAGGCAGAGAAAGAGCATGGGCGCTCCGCAATGGAGCATAAGCGCGGTGCTTCCCCCTCCCCCCCGGTCGCCGCGAATCATCAGATCCACCACGGACGCACCCAGAAGGAACATCACTCCCATCATCTGGATACCAAGCAGCGGCCAGAACAACCTTTGTAGCACCTCGCCATCCCTCCACTCAGGGAGGCGCAAAATACCGGCCGGATCGATCATGCCTTCCTCTGCGTGGGGCTATAATCGTTCGGACAGTGCGAAAATCCGTATAACGAGGCTGTGTTCATGAAGGTTGAAGAGATCGAAGGCATTGGGCCTGCTTATCAGGCCAAGCTCAACGAAGCCGGCATCACCACCGTCGAGCAACTTCTGGAGACCGGTGCCCTTCCAAAAGGCCGCAAGGAGATCGCGGAAAAGACCGGCATCACCGAGACGCTTATCCTGAAGTGGACGAATCACGCGGATCTGATTCGCGTGAACGGCATCGGGCCCCAGTTCGCTGAGCTGCTGGAAGCCGCCGGCGTCGACACCGTGAAGGAGCTTCGCAATCGTAACGCGGAGAACCTCGCCGCAAAGATCAAGGAAGTCAACGAAGCGAAAAACCTGACTGGCAGCTTGCCGTCCGCATCTGTTGTGCAGGGATGGATCGATCACGCGAAGCAACTCGAGCCAAAGGTGACTCACTGAGACCGCCTCCCCAATTCCGAGGTGTGGCCCGTTTTCCAAAGCGCGGGGGCACTCCCGCGCTTCTCATCCTGCTGCTTGCTGGTTGTAGCCGCGAACCCGCCGTGCGCGAACTGTTCATGGCACGGACCGGCACCGTGGATCTGCCCGCCTCCGAAGTCACGCTGTCCGCGCCACTCCGCATCGAGAATGCCGACGGCCTCACCATTCGAGGCAACGGCGCGCGTCTCAAAGTGGCCTTCGACGGCGACGCCGCGATCCTCATCATCAACTCGAAGAACGTCCGCATCGAGAACCTCACCATGGTTGGGAACCGCGAGACGAATGACCGGCGTTTCGGCTTGCCTCCTTCCGATCAGCCAATGGCCCGCTGGAACAAGAACAACGGCATTCTGATCGAGCGCTCCTCCGAGGTGCGCCTGGAAAAGCTCACTCTGCGAGAGATCGTCAGCTATCCCATCCTGGTGAACGCAAGCCGCAAGATCACCATCGAGCAGGTGCTGGCTGGCGATTCAGGATCCCTGGATGAGAAGTCGATGAACAACGCGACGGGCGGCATCCTGTTTGAAGAAGGATGCGAGGATTTCGTGGTGCGCCAGTCGAAGTTGCGCAACATCCGGGGCAACGGGATCTGGACGCATTCTCTGATGTCGTCCCCGCGCAATCGAAGAGGACTTTTCGAAGAGAACGACCTCCGTTACATTGGGCGGGACGCGCTTCAGGCGGGCCACGCAATCGAGATGCGCATCGTCGGGAACACGGGCGCGTTTGTCGGCTATCCCACGGAGAACGTCGACATGGGGCGGCTTGCCACTCCGGTCGTGGTCGATACGGCGGGCAACGTGGAGAACAGCGTCTACGCAGGCAATCAGTTTGAGGAAGTGAACGGAAAGTGCATCGATCTGGACGGCTTTCACAACGGCGAAGTGCGCGCCAACGAGTGCATCAACCGCCGCGCCGTCGACGCGTATCCGCACGGCCACTTCGGGATCGTGCTGAACAACAGCAATCCCCAGATGGAATCGCGCAACATCCGCATCCTCGGCAACCGGATGGAAGGCTTCAAGTTTGGTGGTGTGTTTCTGATCGGCGAAGGGCACGTGGTTCGGGATAATCAATTCCGCCGCATCAACATTGCGCAGTGTAATGAGAACGGCAACATCGGGTGCCTGTACAAGGCCGATGAGCCGGATCTGCTGCAGAGCGGCATCTACCTCGGCAAAGGCGCCGAGCGGCCCTCGCCAGCGCGAAATCTGACCATCGAAAATAACGTGGTGCAGGGCCACAAGATGTCGGCGCGATGTGTCGGCGCCGCCCCGGGAGTGTCGAGACAGGCGAGCAAGATCAGCGGCAATCAGTGCCTCGACTGAGGGCTTCGGGGCTCCCTCACTGATAGACGCGCTTCACTCGCGCGCTGATGCTGCACAGCACGTCGTAGGTGATGGTGCTCGCGACATGTGCCAACTGCCGTGCGTCCTGCCGGGCGTCGCCCTCGTCGCCGATGATCGTGACCGCGTCGCCAGCCTTCAAGTGCGGTGCATGGCTCACATCAATCGTGGTGAGATCCATCGACACGGCGCCGAGAATCTGCGTCAGCTTTCCCGCCGCGATGACCCGGCCGCGATTCGACAACCGGTGTGGCAGACCATCCGCATATCCGATCCCCAGCACCGCGATCCGCAGATCACGAGACGCCTTGTACATCGCTCCATAGCCGACCGGCGCACCTTGTTCCACCTCTTTCACCGTGACAATCGACGCCTTCCATGACAGCACCGGCTTCGTTTCCACCAGGGGCTTCGGCGCCGCTCCCCGCCCGGTTGACCAATAACCGTAGAGCACCAGACCTGGCCGCACCAGATTGCACCATGTTTCGGTCCGGGCCAGCACCACGGGGTTCGTGCTCGCCATATGCACGTAGTCCGGCGTGATGCCCTCGGCGCGAAGTCCCTCCCGCACGTCAGTGAAACGCTGGATCTGCGATTCGGTTTGCGTGGAAGTGAAGTCCGCCGAGGATGCGAAGTGGGTCATCAGCCCTTCCAGCCGCGCTTCCGGTGCGTTACGAATGGCGGACGCAATCTGCTCCACCGGCATGCGCGTCCCCAGCCGCCCCATCCCGGAATCGATCTTCAGATGATACGGACCTTTTCCGATCGCGGAGATTTCATCCAGCGAGTGCACAGCCGGTGTCAGTTCGTAGTGACGAAGCCGTTGCCTCTCCCACGGAAGCACACCACCCATCACCAGCACGCGCGCGCCGATATGCGATTGCCGCAACGCCACACCTTCATCCACGCTCGAAACCGCGAGCCATTGCGCGCCGGCTTCCATGAGCGTCCGCGACACCTCCACCGCGCCATGGCGGTAAGCATCCGCCTTGACCACGGGCATCAACTCCACCTGTGAGCCAACCGTCCGCTTCAACTGCTGATAGTTGTCTGCGAGTCTTTCGCGGGAGATCTCCACCCAGCATCGAAGATGGCTGCTCAATCCGTTGCCTCCTTACTGCTCGATGAGTTCCAGAAAAAGCCGCTCGTAGGCATCGGTCACCGCATCCCAGTTGTATCGAGACGCAACGCGCTTCATTGCCGCGTCCGAAATGGCCTCCCGATCCTCTTCCGGCATCGCCAGGACCGCGCGCATACGGTCGGCAAGGTCGCCATGATGGAACGGCACCGCGACGCCGCCCGCCACTTCTTCGTTCTCCGGAGTGCGCAGATACAGCACCACGCAACCCCGGCCCATCGCCTCAATGAGGGCGGGATGTGTGCCGCCTACCTCGGTCGCATGCACGTAGGCAAGGCAGTGCGACTGCAACTCATGATATCCGTCGCCGTAGATGGCGCCCGGCAGCACCACTCGCGGATTGGTTGTGTTCCGCACTTTGCGGATGTACTCGTGAGCATAGGGAGCATCGCCCACCAGAACGAGTTTCTTGTCCGTGTCCAGAGTTTCGAACGCCTCGCGAACCAGCAGCGGATTGTTCTCCGGCTCGAAGCGGGTGACGTAGAGGAAGTACTCCCCGGGCTTCAGCCCAAGCTTGTTAAGCACCGCGGTTGTGGTGACTTTGCCGGTTGGCGCACCGTAGGGAATGTACGCGGTCTCGGCCCGGTACCGCGACCGGTAGTAGCGGGAGATTGTGCGTGCGTCGCTCACTGCCTTCGATGGCATCCATGTCGACATCCATTCGGAGATGCCATACCAGCCCTTGGCCAGCATGTTCCACTTGCGGCGCTTGCGCTCGAGTCCGTCCACGTTGAGCAGGGTGGGTGTTGCGAAAAGCCGTGGCATCCACGTGAAGATGGCGTTGGCGGCGTTGCAGTAGAGTGCGACGTCCGCACCGCTGAAAAGCAGATGCAATGTGGAGATGCCGGTGTGGACGATGGTGTCGGTGTATTTATGGCGGATGGTCGGCAGATACTGCAATTGCACGCCGAGATACTTTTCTCCGGTGTGCCGGTTGCGGCAGTAGACCGTCACTTCATGTCCGCGCGCGACGAGCCTCCGCGACAGTTCTTCCGCGAATGTTTCAAAGCCCCCGTAGCTTGCCGGGATGCCACGTGTGCCGAGGATCGAGATTCGAAGCGGCAATCCGCATCAGCCTCGCTGCCTGACTTGCAGTCCGTTCAACCCCGTGCCGCCTTTGATCGCGCCGTCACCCGGGTGCGAACTTTGGGGATCGGCATCGATACCGGATCGTAGGAGAACCAACTCGCGATGTACTCATCGCTGACGCGCTTGCGCTTCATGATCTCGCGGCGCTTCTCCAATACGCGCGGCCAGGCCGTGGCGAGATACCAGAACGCCTTCAGCGAACTGTGCTCGCGCAGCAGGCAGCACGCCACCACAACCAGGTCGCGCCACAGAATCGAGAAGAAGTTCTGCATGTAAAGATGGCCACTGATGTTCTTTACCCGCATCAGGAACCGGTTCTTCACCGAATGCATGTTGATTACCGCAGGCAGCGCGCGGCGATTGCCGGGCAATACCGCGCGGACATGATAGCCGCGAGCCGTGGGCGTGTAGATGCATCGCCAGCCCATCAATTGCGCCCGCCATGCCACGTCCGCATCTTCGCGATACACGAAGAAGTCGGAATCGAAGAATTCGCCGAACACCGAGATGTCGTCGATCATCTCACGGCGGTACAGGGCGGCCGCGGCCGTCGCGCCGAAGACATATTCATTCGTGGTGAAGTGGCCATTGTCCACTTCCTGGCTGCCACGATCCAGATGCCGCAGCATCGGGGTGAAATAGATGCCTGTGGAGTCCACGAGAGGCTTGTCGGGTAAATCGAAGCTGGCCGTGATTGCCAGCAGCTTTCCGCAGATGGTTCCTGCCTTCGGATCGAGTTGTCCGGCTTCCACCATTTCTGAAATGAAATTGGGAAGCATCAGAACGTCGGGGTTCAGCGTCAGAACCCACTCGCCACTGGACAGCTTGATGGCTTGATTTTGCGCCGCCGCGAAGCCCATGTTCTCGTCGTTGTAGACGATGTGGCAGCGATCCTCGAACTGCTCGAGGATGTCCAGAGTGCCGTCGGTGGAAGCGTTGTCGATGACGATGATTTGTTTGTTTGGATACCGTTGGGCCAGCACCGATTCGAGACACCGTTTGATGAACCGGCCGCTGTTGTACGTCACAATCGTGACGGAAACCAAATCGTGAGAGGACATGAATCTGAGCCTGGTCTATGAATGTTTTTCCAGCACTGCTTCCGCCGCTGTCGTAACCGGGGGAGAGAGGTAACGACAAGCCAGACGTATCACCTTACCATAAACTGCTACCGGCTTAAGATTGCGAACAGCCACAATCCCCATTGCCGCCCGTATGGCGGCACCCCCGGCCACTGCCGCCGCCACCATTGCCACCCCGGGCCGCGTGAAGTGTTTCGCCGAGTATCCTAGTAGGCTAGCATACCAATGCTCCACTCTGCGGTCCCACGAGAGTTTGCCAATTGAATGCGCTCCGGCGTGAAAGGCCCTCGCCGCCGGCTCGTACCAAATCGCCAACCCTCGATCTTTCAATCGTTTGCAGAAGTCGACATCTTCAAACCAGAGCGGATGGAACCGCTCGTCAAACCCGCCCAACTCTGCGTGAACCTCTTTCCGGAAGAGGAGAAACGCACCCGCCGGCTGCTCCACCTGCTGCGCATGCGACGCATCGAAATCCAAATGCCGGTACCGCCGGTTCACGGGGGTCCAGCCAAGTACCCGGTTCAACCCCAGACATTCCATCGCGAGCGCACCTGGAGTCGGCAAACGCCGGATCCCAAAACCTGCTTGAAAACGCCCGTCGCGGTCGCAAAGCTGGCCGCACGACGCCGCTGCGCCGGGCCGCGAAGCTGCCTGAACCAATGCCTCCAGTCCGCGATCCAGCATCGCGTCCGGATTGAGCAGGAGCACGTAGGGTTGACTCGCCGCTGCCGCCCCCTGATTCACGCCGCCCGCGAACCCGAGGTTCCTCGCGTTGGCGATCAGCTTCACTTCCGGATACCGCCGCACTTCCTCGATCGTGCCGTCTTGCGACTGATTGTCCACCACAATCACTTCTTCCGCCGCGGCGAGCGCGCGCTCCAGACATTGCGCGATCACCTCCCGCGACTGGTAGGTCACAATCACCACCGACACTGGACTCTTCGTTGGGTTCATGTCAGGCAGAAGTAGACCTTCCAGTAGAAGTCGAAGCCAGTCTCGGCCTGCAGCCGCCGGATCTCGAGTTCACTCGATGCCAGCACCTGATCCAGCCGCTCGGACTTACTCCTCCGAACCTTGCCGAACCGCCGTAGCGCCTCCCACTTGCCGCTGAGGAAAGCCATGCCGGCGCCATGCTTGAACGCCGCCGCTCCCCACAAACTCTGCGCGACGAAAACGGGCCAACCATAATGCCAAATCCAGTTCGGCGGATAGTGTTTTGCGATCAGCAGCAACTGATTCCTGGCCAGCCGCCGCACGGTCTGTTCGTTCCATTCACCGAGAGTAGCGCTTCCAATGTGCCGGCCCATCGCTTGCGGCACATAGATCCCCTGATAGCCCGCCAAAGCGCATCGCAAGCCGAAGTCGACATCTTCTAGATACGACTCGAACTCCTCATCCAGCAGACCTACCCGATCGAAAAGATCCTTGCGAAACAGTGCGGCCGTGAACGGGACGAAAGAAATGGTCCGGCCCTCCGCCCACTGCGGCCCGTCCTGCCGTCCATGTCCGGCTCGCCACGCCATGGCCCCGCGCGATAGCAGATCGAAGGTTCCATCCACTTGTTCCGGGTCGGACGCCCGCAGGAGTTTGCCCGCCGCAAACCAATGGTCCTGCACATTGCCGGCCAGCCTCACCAGCCAGTCCGGATGCAGAAGCACGTCGTTGTTCAGCACGGCCACCCAATCGTGAAGCGCAGCTTCGATGCCTCGATTGACGGCGAAACTGAAGCCGCGGTTGCTGGAGAGTTCGATCACCCGGGCGCCACGCTCGCGAGCCGCTTCCGCTGAGCCGTCCGAGGATCCATTGTCCACCACCAGAATCTCCGCAAACGGATGTGTCTGCAAACGCAGGTTTTCGAGCAGGCTGACCAGGAGATCCCGGCGATTCCAGTGCGGTATGACTGCGGAGACTTTCACCGAACGTGTCCAACTTAGAATACGACGAACTCGCGATGCTTCAGGAGACAACGCACTCAAGGACGCGGGGAGAAATTAGAACAACGGAGGGACGTCTATAGTGTAGCTCACTTCCGGCGCGCAGTGAAACGCTTTCTCACGAGGAAGAACAGGTTGTAGAAACCATCGCGCCACGGATTCAGCTTGATCTCGCCAAGCCGTGAGGAGTACTGAATGGAGATCTCGCGGAAGCGTACGTCCGGGTGCTTCAGGGCTTCAATCTTGATCTCTTCGGAAAAGGCCATACTGTCCGACTCAAGCACGAAGTCCTTCAAGATCGAGCGCCGGAACACCCACATGCCGGATTGCGAGTCGCTCACCCAGTGGAAATACAGGATCGACATGGCCAGCGACAACACCCAGTTGCCGAACTTGTGCTTGAAGCTCATCGCGTGCCGGTCACGCACCGGAAATCGCGAGGCGTTCAGAAAGTCGACTTCGAGATGCAGGAACGCTTCCACCAAATACGAAATCGCATCTACCGGGTAGCTATGGTCGCCATCGAGCGTGATGATCAGATCGCCGGTGGCAGCCTGGAAGCCGCGTTTGTAGGCGCGCCCGTAGCCGCGCACGTCTTCTCGAATCACCATCGCGCCGTAGGACTCGGCAATTTCCGCGGTGCGATCCGTGGATCCGTTATCGACGACGATTGTCTGGTCGACAAACGGCGGCATCCGCTTCAAAACCTGCTCGATGCCTTGCTCTTCGTTCAGACAGGGAGTGACAACCGTGATGGAGAGGCCTTTGTACAAACTGTCTATTGTAACGGGACAACAGCGGACGTGGAACCGGGCGGAGCTACTGGTTGTCCTTCCATTCTTCGTACCACGCCATCTGAATTGCCTCCAGCTTCGGCTCATTCGACTTCGCCGGATCATCCTCGAAGCCCTCAAGCTCCGTTACGTAACGATGCAGATCGGTGAACCGCACCTTTAGCGGATCCTGATCCGGGTGCTTCTCGTAAAGTGCGATGCCGAGATCCTCGGCGTCGGTCCAATGCAGACCCTTCATTCGACCTTCGTTCCTTTCAGCGCGGCCCGCACGGCCGTGTTCATCATGGTTTCCGCAAGCTTGATGGTCGCCTCGTTCAACTCTTCTATCTTCTGCCGGATGAGATTGTGATCCTCGGAGTGGTAGACCAGCAGGAGTTGATTCGTCGCGTCGCTCACCTGCTTACGTTCTTCTTCGGTCAACTCGAACCATGCGTCGTTGGCGCGCGCCTTCTCCGTGGCGGCGAGGATGTTGTCGGCCTCCACGCGCGCCTCACGAATCTGGCGTTCCTTGAAGTCTTCCTCGGCCTTTTCGATGGATTCGACGATCATCGCTTCCACCTGATCCTCGGTCAACCCGTAGGATGGCTTTACCTCGACGCTTTGCTCTTTGCCCGTGCGCTTGTCTTTCGCCGACACGTTGAGGATGCCGTTCGCGTCAATGAGGAACCGGACTTCGATACGGGCCGCGCCCGCAGGCATCGGCTCAATCTCCTTCAGTTCGAAACGCGCCAGTGAGCGGCAATCCTTCACCATCTCGCGTTCGCCCTGCAGCACGTGAATCAGCACGTTCCGCTGTCCATCTACGGCAGTGGTGAACTGTTCGGTGGCCGTCGCCGGAATGGTCGAATTGCGATGGATCAGCTTCGACACAACTCCGCCCATCGTCTCGATCCCCAACGACAACGGTGTGACGTCGAGAAGCAGCTTGTCGTCGACATCGCCCGAGAGAATTCCCGCCTGGACCGCAGCGCCGAGCGCCACCACTTCATCGGGATTCAGTTCCGTGTGCGGCTTGGCCTTAAACAAACTTTCCACGGCTTTGCGAACCAGCGGAATACGAGTGGAGCCGCCCACCATGACGACCTCGTCGATTTGCTCCACGGTCACGCCACTGTCGGCGATGCACTGCCGGCAGGGCTGCAGTGTCTGTTCCACAATGCCGCGAATGAGATTCTCGAACAGCTCGCGAGTCAACTCGCGCCGGTACGAGCGGCCCGCGAACTGAAACTGAAGACTGGTGAATGGAACGAATGACAACTCCTCTTTCGCAAGGATCACGGCCCGCCGCAATGTCTGCACTGCCTCGCCGTTTCGCGAAAGATCCTCGCCCCACTCCGCGGTGATATCCTCCAGCGCGATCCGAAGCAGCAGATTGTCGATATCGTCGCCGCCAAGGTGCGTATTCCCGTTCGTGGCCAGCACCTCGAAGATGCCGTCATGCAGGCGCAGAATCGATATGTCGAAGGTGCCGCCGCCGAAGTCGTAAACCGCCACTATCCCGTTCTGCCGCTTATCCAAACCATAGGCGAGCGACGCGGCGGTCGGCTCATTCACCAGCCGCAACACCTCCAAGCCCGCGATGCGTCCCGCATCCTTGGTCGCCTGACGTTGCGCATCGTTGAAGTAGGCAGGTACCGTAATCACGGCCTGCGTGACTTCCTCTCCGAGAAACTCCTCGGCATTCCGCTTCAACTGCAACAGCACTTGTGCCGAGATCTCGGGCGGTGTCAACTGCCGGCCGCTGAGTTCGAGCTTGATCACGTTGCCGCTATCGGGCGCGATGCGGAACGGGAACAGCCCGATCTCGTCGCGCACATCTTCCACTCCTCGGCCCATCAGCCGCTTCACCGAGTAGACCGTGCGATCCGGCTGATCAATGAGCAGCCGCCGGGCCGGATTACCCACCACGAATTCACCAGCGGCGCTCAGTGAAACCACGCTTGGAATCAGTCTGTCGCCCTCGGCGCCGGCGATCACCTTGGGGCCGGTCAGATCCATGAACGCCACCAGGCTGTTCGTTGTGCCGAGGTCGATCCCGACGATGCGCTTCTTCTGCGACGCGCCGAAGTCAATTTGAAAGAGTTGCGACATTGTCCACTTCGTTCACTAGATTCTGTATGTATCGCCGGCGGTTCAGCAGCCCGCGAATTTGCTGCAGCATGGCGCGATCCTGAGTCTCATCCCATTTTGCGAATAGGGTTTGCATCTCCCGGTCAATCGACTCGCGCATACCCATGAACTTGCCGCGAGCTTCCTCAATGGGCCCCCGAGCATCCTCATCGCCCATCTTCAGTTCTTCCAGTGCCATGTTCAGTTCGAACACTTCTTCCAGAAGCTCGGGCGGTACATCCTTGGATCGTTGCTCGCCAATATCGAAACCCTCCTGCTTCAGTACGTATTCCGCACGCTCGGACGGATTCCGAAGCACACGGTATCCGGCGTTGAGCAGGGACGTGGCATCCAGCGAGTAAGCTCTCTCCATCTCCGACCGCCGGGTGAAGCGGTCCGGATGCAGCAACCGGCTGAGCTGGTAGAACTTCGATTGCAGTGATTGCGTGTCAAGAGCCAGCTTCCGCTCAATCCCGAAAACGGCATAGTAGTCGGCAACGGGGCATTGAAGAGCGTTGCAGTGGCTGCAGAAGAGGCCAGTGTACTTCTTGTTGCACTGCCAGCAGGGAGAGTGTTCCATACGCAGAAAGATCAGAACAACGGTGAGGTTCCTTCAAGCACAGCGCCGGATCTTGCAGCCATCCGGCGCTTTCCAGGCAAGACTCAGGCGGTGAATGATGTGCCGCAGCCACATGACTTCTTCGCGTGCGGATTCTCGAACACGAAGCCTGATTGGATGAGCGAATCCTTCCAGTCGAGCGTCATCCCATCCAGGAACACCATGCTCTTCGGGTCGACAAAGACCTTCACATCGCCGTACTCGAATACGTTATCGGTCGCCCGCGGCTTGGTGTCGAACTTGAACTGATAGCTGAGTCCAGAGCACCCGCCACCCAGCACGCCCAGCCGTAAACCACCCTCGACCTTTTCACGCTGAAAGGCTTCGCGAATTTTGTCCACCGCTTTCGGCGTTACGTTGATCATTGCACCATCCTCCAGCCAAGCCACGATGCCGGTGACGGCTTAGTGGGCCTGCACAGCAGCAGCGTCTTCGACGCCCTGCTTCTTCCTATAATCCGAAATCGCCGCCTTGATTGCATCCTCGGCGAGAATGGAGCAGTGCACCTTCACGGGGGGCAGGCTCAGCTCATTCACGAGTTCGGTATTCTTGATCGCCAGCGCTTCATCCACTGTCTTGCCCTTCAGCATCTCCGTGGCGAGCGAGGATGAGGCGATCGCACTGCCGCATCCGAATGTCTTGAACTTCGCGTCTTCGATGATGCCAGTTTCCGGATTCACCTTCACCTGAAGCTTCATCACGTCTCCGCACTCGGGTGCGCCCACCATCCCAGTGCCCACGTTCGGGTCCGCCTTGTCCATTGATCCGACGTTGCGCGGATGGTTGTAGTGATCCAGAACCTTGTTCGAGTAGGCCATTCTCAGTATCCTTTCCTGAAGTCGTTAAGAGTGCTTATTTCCCAGAGCGGAATCCCAGCCCGCCTAGTGCGCCGTCCATTGAACTTTGCTCAGATCGACGCCTTCCTTGAACATCTCGTACAGCGGCGAGAGGTCACGGAGTTTCTTCACCACGTCGATCACTTTATCAGCGACATAGTTGACTTCCTCTTCCGTGGTGAACCGGCCCAGACCGAAACGGATGGAGGAATGCGCCAGATCGTCGCCCGCGCCAAGAGCCTTGAGCACGTAGCTTGGTTCCAGCGTCGCCGATGTGCAAGCCGAGCCGCTCGACACCGCTACATCGTTAATGCCCATCAGCAGCGACTCGCCTTCCACGTAAGCAAAGCTCGCGTTCAGATTGTGTGGCAGACGGCTTTCCATGGAGCCGTTGATGTAAACCTCGTCGAGATTCGCCAGCAAGCGGTCCTTCAGACGGTCGCGCAATTCCCGCAGCCGGACGCTCTCTTCCGGCATGTCTTTCTGGCAAAGAGCACAGGCCGCGCCCAGACCCACGATACCGGGGATATTCAGAGTCCCGGATCGCATGCCGCGCTCATGGCCGCCGCCGTCCATCTGCGCCGTCAACTGCACCCGCGGATTCTTGCGGCGCACATACAACGCACCCACACCCTTCGGCCCGTACAGCTTGTGTGCACTTAGCGACAGCAGATCGATATTGTCCTGAATCACGTTCACCGGGATCTTGCCGGCTGCCTGTACGGCGTCGGTATGCAGGAGAGCGCCGCGCTCCCTTGCAATACGGCCGATCTCGCGGATGTTCTGCACCACTCCGATCTCGTTGTTGGCGTACATGATGCTGATCAGGATCGTCTTATCCGTGATGGCATCCCGCAGTACATCCAGATCCACCAGGCCCGACGTCTGTACGGGGAGGTAGGTCACACGGCAGCCGTGCTTTTCCAGGCGCTTACAGGTGTCCAGCGTCGCCTTGTGCTCGGTGGCCGCGGTGATGATATGGTTGCCCCGCTCGGCGTACATCTCGGCGACACCCTTGAGGGCGAGGTTGTTCGATTCGGTGGCGCCGCTAGTGAAGACGATCTCCTTCGCGGTTGCGCCGATGAGGTCGGCGATTTGCTTCCGGGCCTTTTCCACAGCCTCTTCCGCTTCCCAGCCGAACGCATGATTGCGGCTGGCCGCGTTGCCGAATTTGCCCGTGAAATAGGGCATCATGGCATCCAGCACGCGCGGATCCATCGGCGTGGTGGCGTGGTAGTCCATGTAAATGGGGAACTTCAGCATTCCTGCAACTCCTCGATTCTTTGAGTGGGCATTTGAGCGGGCATCTGAACGGCCGCGGACATCACCGTCTGTTCCCGGCGCGGACCGTTACCCGTCGGTATCGCGTAGAGCTTGGTGCCTGGACTTCCAGCAAGAGGATCATCCGAGGCCATGTCCGCTATTGTGATGTTCGCCAACAGCCCAAGGATTCCTTCATGTATCTTTCGAAGCGGTTCTCGCACATTGCAGTGCTCGGACTGCTCGCATGCGCCCCCGTGGTCGGTGAAGCACGACGTCAAGATCACCGGCCCGTCAAAGATACGGATCACTTCCAATGCGTTGATTCGAGACGCTTCCCGAGCCAGCCGGTAGCCCCCGTTGGTTCCCTGGACGGAGCGCAGCAAGCCTTCGCGGACGAGCTTTTGGAGAACCTTGGCGAGGTGCGGCAGAGGGATATGGTAGGCTTCGGCGATTTCTTTCGTGGTCGACCCGGTGTCCGGAGACGCGTTCGGAAGCCGCTCCTGGGTTGCCAGGTGCTTCAACGCGATCAGCCCGTAGTCCGCTCTTTTGGTCAGTTTCAACATGCGAAACAGAAATAGGACCAAACTTGTCCTATTTCAGTTGTACCTTGATTCAGGGAGGGGGTCAAGCCTCCCCGACCAAAATTGTCGCATTTCCCGCGACCAGAATTGTCCGATTTCCACCCAACGGAGGATTTGCGGGCTGAGCGGGTAGAAATCCCTGTTCAGAATCAGCAGCTTCGACGGCGGCGGCCAATCAGAATCGCCACCGAGCCCAACAGCACCAGACCGACCGACGACGGTTCCGGCGAGTCGACCAGGTTCACGTTGTCTAGCGACGCAATGTCTACCGGCGTGTTCGCCAGGTCTCCAGTGATGTGGAGTCCTGTCACGTCGGCAAGAACCGCCGCGAATTGCTCCGGAGTCACCGCCGTACCCGAGGTGTGACCCAGATGGGTGATCACTTCCCAACCCGTTGGTTGGAAGTAGACCACCTGGTGAACCCAATCGTTCGGGTTCACAGGCATCTGCACCTGGTTCAGCAGCATCATTCCGGCGCCTTCCACCACGACACGGTAGTACCAGAAGTCGTCATTGTTGATTACGGTCTGCAGCAGGTCGTAGCTGATGTATGACGCCCGGCTCAGGTCTCCCAGAAACTTCGCCGGCGCGCTGAAGTGCATATAGCTGACAGTGTTATCGTTGCGGCGGATGAATCCACCGGGAAGTCCGCCGGTGCTGAAGTATTGGACAGACGTATCGTCGCCGTCCCCAACAACCGTCCAACCTTCGTAATCCGTGTCAAACGTGCTAATTACCGATCCTGCTCCCGTCCCTGCGAGGAGCAGTGAAAACAAAACAATCACAAACGCTTGTCTCATCGTAAGCAGGAGATCGGCGCCCCTCCAGCCAACGTGCATGCCACGAAAGTACTGAAAATATGTGGCAAAATGGTACTGAGCATGCGCGCCCCTGGGTACCGGGCACTCGTGCGCACTCGCTTGGTTTTGGTGATCGGATGGATGGGTTTGCCGACTTCGTTCCGCTAAACGCCTTAGACGCTCTCGATCCGGACGATCGAGCCGCGCTCGAATCAGCGGCCCCGCTCAACCTCAACGAAGTGGCGGCCTCACTGGGTTTGGCTGTTCCTCTTGCCACTCCGCCGCCCCGCCTTCGGGAACGGCTGATGGCTTGTGTTCACAGTGAGCGCTTGGAATCTCAGGCGCAGCCGAGCCAGCAGGTTTGGAAGGCGTGGGACGGCAATGCCGCCGATCTCCACGTGGTCCGCCACGGGGGCGAAGGGTGGCAGAACGTCCGCGAAGGTGTCTGGGCCAAACAGCTCTTTGTGGACACCGGCCGCGACATGGCCACCATGCTGATTCGTATGGATCCTGGCGCAGCGTACGTGCCCCATCGACACGGCGGTCCCGAGCAGTGCTTCGTGCTGGAAGGCGATATCCACGACGGAGATCAAGTTTTCCGCCAGGGCGATTTCCAATGCGCCGCCGAGGGGAGTACGCACGGCGTGCAGTGGACGGAGAAGGGCTGCACGTTACTGATCGTTTCGTCGCTCCGGGATCAGTTGCTGTAGCCCGGCAGTTGGCTGTAGCCGGGGAGACTACCCTGGATTGTCCTCGTAGTAACGGGTCAGCGTTTCCGCCACGCACGCGGGCTTGTCTGATCCCTCGATATCCACAGTCACCTGCCAGCGCGATTGCCACCCGCCCTTTACCTCGCTGACCTCCAGCAACTGATGCCGCGTCCGGATCCGTGCCCCGCACCGCACCGGCGAAACGAATCGCACCTTATTCAGCCCGTAGTTGATCGTCATCTTGAACGGCTGACGGATCTCCAGAGCCGCATAGGCGAAGCGCGACAGCAGCGACAGTGTGAGAAACCCGTGCGCGATCGTCGTGCCGAATGGCGACTCGCGCTTTGCTCGTTCCACATCGACGTGAATCCACTGGTGGTCATCCGTGGCGCTGGCGAAAGCATCAATCCGCTCTTGCGTGATCTCCAGCCAATCACCTACCGCGACCTCCTGCCCAACCAACTCGGCCAGCTCTCGCACCGTCGCCACTTCCAGCTTTGCCATTCCAACCTCCTGATCCCCACGGAAAACTCATATATAATCGGACCCAAGTGCTATGCTTGCGCCGAGGATCCGCTTGCTGTTTGCCGCTGCCGCCGTGTGTGCGCTAGCTGCCCCACCGGCTCCACCAACCGCGACAGTCTCTTTTGAGAAAGAGATCAGACCCATTCTAGAAGCTCGTTGCATCAAGTGTCACGGCGCAACGATGCAATTGGGTAAACTCGACCTGCGCTCGCGTGCCGCCGCCCTGAAAGGTGGTGAGCGTGGTCCAGCCTTCACTGCTGGCAATGCGGAACACAGTGCGCTCTACAAGCGCGTGGCTGGCCTGGAGAAGCCCGTGATGCCGATGGATGGCAAACTCGCTCCCTCCGAAGTGGACGCTTTGAAGCGGTGGATCGATCAGGGCGCGGTGTGGGAAGGCGCGATTCAAACGGCTGCTCCGAAATCGGCCTCCACGGATCTGGAGAACGCGAAGCTTCCTCCCAACGCCCGCGAGTTCTGGTCGTTCAAGCAGCCCGTGCGTTCCGCGCCGCCAACTGCCGATCCCCGGTGGTCGCGCAATCCAATCGACGCGTTCCTCAAGAAGGAGTGGGATGCGCGGGGATTGGTTCCGGCCCCGCCCGCTGACCGGCACACGCTGGTGCGCCGCGCATATCTCGATCTCACCGGCCTTCCTCCAACTCCCGGTCAAGTGGCCGAGTTCGTCAACGATGCTTCTTCCGATGCCTGGCCCAAGCTGATCGACAAGCTGCTCGCCTCGCCGCACTATGGCGAACGATGGGGCCGCCATTGGCTCGACGTTGCGCGCTATGCCGATTCCAATGGCTACGAACATGACTTCGACCGTCCCAACGCCTGGCGCTATCGCGACTACGTGATTCGCTCCTTCAATCGCGACACACCCTACGATCGTTTTTTGCTCGAACAACTCGCCGGCGACGAACTGGAAGACGCGTCCCATGAGACCTTGATCGCCACCGGATTCCTTCGCAACTACGCCAAGGTCGGTTTTCGCGAAAAGGACAATCCGCAGTTCCGCTTCGATTACCTCGACGACATGATCGCGACGCTGGGCCGCGGCGTGATGGGGCTGACCGTGCACTGCGCCCGTTGCCACAATCACAAGTTCGATCCGATTCTTCAGCGCGACTACTATCAACTGCAGACCTCGCTCTACAGCTACGTGGAAGTGGATCACCCGCTGGTGCCGCGCGAACAGGCCGCTGCCTATTACGCGAAACTCGATGACATTGCCGCGCGTGTGAAGCCTCTGCAAGCCCGCATTCGCGAGATCGAGGATCCCTATCGCGAGGGCCTTCTGAAAGAGAAGTACCGCAAGTGGCCGCAACACATCCAGGAAGCGATCAACACGCCTGAGGAGAAGCGCACTCCCGGACAGGCGCTCCTGGCGAATCAGATCATCCGCACTACCAGCGTGAGCAGCGCGGAGTTAGATCGTGTGCTGAACCGCGTCGAACTCGCGGAGAAGAAGAAACTGCAATCGGAGATTCGTGCGATCGAGCAGGAGAAACCCGCTCCGATCCCTGTGGCCATGGGCATCACGGATGGCGACTACCGCTTCACTCCCGACGGGCCTGGCGACGAGCCGGCCCCAGGCAAGGGTGTGAAGCAGGAGGCCATTGAAGGCTCCTATCTTCACAACGGACCTGGCCGCTATCAGGCGCCGCCTGCTCATTTTCTCCATCACGGCGATATTTACAGCAAGGGTTCCGTGATGAAGCCTGGCTTTCCGGTGGTGGTGACGAAAGGCGAACCACCAGCCGAACTGCCTCCTTCCCATGGCCGGACTTCCGGCCGCCGTTCGGCCCTCGCGAAGTGGTTCGCTTCACCCGATCATCCGCTCACGGCGCGAGTGATGGTGAATCGCATCTGGCATCATCATTTCGGACGGGGCATCGTCGCCACGCTGGACAACTTCGGCCAGACTGGCGATCGTCCCACGCATCCTGAACTCCTCGATTGGCTCGCGGTCGAATTTCGGGAGAGCGGCTGGAGCATGAAGAAGATGCACAAGCTGCTGATGACTTCCGCCGCTTACCAGATGTCGTCTTCCTTCGCCGCGGATGCCAACCTTCGCAAGGATGCCGCGAATTTCTACTTGTGGCGATTCCGCCAGCAGCGTCTGGATGCGGAGATTGTTCGCGACGCGATGTTGCAGGTCAGCGGTTCACTGAACACGATCATGGAAGGCCCCGCGATCTTCCCAAGCCTTCCCGGTGACGTATTGAAGTCAATGAAGAACGGCATCTGGCGCACACAGCCGGATGGCCCCGAAACATGGCGCCGGAGCGTGTATGTTTACCGCAAGCGCGGTCTGCCTTTCCCGTTGTTTGAAGTTTTCGATCTTCCCGACCAGACCATCACCTGCGGCCGCCGCAACGTGTCCACGGTCGCCACGCAGGCCTTGACGCTGCTGAACAACGAGTTCGTTCTCGATCACTCGAAGCGCTTCGCCGAGCGCGTACGCAGGATGTCCGATGACAAAGGGGAGCAGTTGCGGCTCGCCTATCAACTGGCGCTGAGCCGTCCTCCCGATGCGCAGGAACGTGCGCTCGGCATGCAGTTCCTCGAACGCAACGCGCTCGAAGATCTGACGCACGTGCTCATGAATCTGAGTGAGTTCTTGTACCTGAGGTAACAGATGCCAATCGTCTCACGCAGAAAGTTCCTCTTTGAAGCTGGCGGTGGGCTGAGCGGCCTCGCACTGGCATCTCTCCTCAACCAGCAGGGCTTGCTCGCGGCGCCGGCGTGCGGCGCGGGTGATATCGAATCGCCGTTCTCGCCGAAGAAGCCGCATTTCGAGCCACGTGCGAAAGCTGTGATTTCGCTCTTCATGAGTGGCGGTGTCAGCCAGATGGACACTTTCGATCCGAAGCCGGCACTGAGGAAATACGCAGGTCAGCCACTCGAAGGCAAAGGTGACATCGTCGTGCGCCAGGGACATCCGGGACCCCTGATGCCCTCGCCCTTCGAGTTCAAACGATACGGCCAATCGGGACTCGAGGTCTCCGAACTGTTTCCCCACGTTGCCTCACATATTGATGAACTTGCTCTGATCAAATCGGTGGTGGGCCGGTCCAACGATCATGTGATGGCGCACTACGAACTCGCCACCGGCACTGTGCGCATGGGTGCGCCGAGCGTCGGCGCGTGGGTGACTTACGGGCTTGGCTCCGAAAATCAAAGCCTGCCGGCGTTCGTGGTGGTGTTCGATGCGCGCGGAGGCCCGTTCGGCGGGCCCGCGAATTGGACCGCTGGCTACATGCCCGCTGTGTATCAAGGCACGATCTTCCGTTCCGCGGGCGATCCGATCATCGATCTCAAGCCGCCGGCCGGTGTGTCTGCCGAACAACAAAGAGCGCGCCTCGCTCTCTTGGGGAAGCTCAACGCGCTGGATGAATCGCGCAATCCGGCGAACTCCGAACTGGCAGCTCGCATTTCATCCTATGAACTGGCGTATCGCATGCAGGCTTGCGCGCCGGAGGCGGTGGACCTCAACAATGAATCCGAGGCGACGCGAAAACTCTACGGCCTGGATGATCCGATCACGGAACCCTTCGGACGGCAGTGCTTGATTGCGCGCCGGCTCGTCGAACGCGGTGTACGATTTGTGCAGCTTTATCACGGCGGGCTCGGCAACCAGAACTCCGACACATGGGACGCGCACAGTGATATTCGCGGAAACCACACGCAGCATGCCGCTGAGACCGACCTTCCGATCGCCGGCCTGTTGAAGGATTTGAAGGCTCGCGGCTTGATTGACAACACACTTGTCATGTGGCAAAGCGAGTTCGGCCGCATGCCGATTTCACAGCGCGGTGTGGGCCGCGATCACAATCCGGGCACGATGACCATCTGGATGACTGGCGCGAAGATCAAGGGCGGCCAATCGATCGGCGCCAGTGACGATTTCGGATACAAGGCCGAAGTGCAACCTATCACCGTCCACGATCTCCACGCCACGATTCTGCATCTGCTCGGCATGGATCACACGCGCCTCACCTACGCCTATCAAGGCCGCCGCATGCGCCTCACTGATGTGTATGGCGATCCCATCAAACAAATCACGAGCTGACGAGTTCTCCCTTCTCTCGCTCAGAACTTCCCATCCCGCACGGCGAACTTCGTCGGTTTGCCGTGCGTGATGCCGCCCATGCCGATCCAACTCGCGGTCCATTCGATGAGTTCATCCGGGGTGACTGTCGGATAGCCGAACAAGCGATGGCACTTGGCTGCGTTGTTCAGCAAGGCCGTTGGCGACTCTGAACCCGTGAACTCCGGCGCAACTCCGAAATGCCTGCCGAAACGCTCCGCGACATAACGCACCGATAATGTTTCGGGCCCGGTGAGGTTCAACACTTCGGGTGGCGACGCGCAAATCCCCAGTGCTCGCAGGATTACTGAATTCGCATCGCCCTGCCAGATCACGTTGGCGTTTCCCATCGACAAATCCACAGGCCTGCGTTCAAACACTGCCGTGCCCACGTCGAGCAGCACACCGTAGCGCAACTCCACGGCGTAGTTCAGCCGGATCAGTGCCACCGGAGTTTGATAGCGCGACGAGAAATACTCAAACAGCCGTTCGCGCGCCAGCACCGATTGTCCATACTCGCCCACCGGCTCCAAACGAGTACCTTCGATCGCACCTCCCGACGTGACCGGCGTAAATGGATAGATGTTGCCACTCGACAACGCCACAATCCGCGCCGAGCGGTAGCGTTCCGCCACCAATCCCGGCAGCCATGCGTTCATGCCCCATGTCAGGTGCTCGGCTCCCGTCGAGCCGAACTTGCGCGCCGCCAGGTAGATGACATTCGGCGCATCCGGCAGGACTGCCAGTTGCTCGCGATCAAGAAGATCGGCGCTGATCGTTTCCACACCCCAACTGTTCAGCCGCTCCTGCGCTTGTGCGTTTGAGTATCGCGAGACCGCAATCACGCGCCGCTCCACTCCAGCTTCCTGCGCTGCGCGTGCCGCGCGCCTCGCCAGCGTCGGACCCATCTTCCCGCCCGCGCCCAGGAGGATCAGCGGCCCATCCAGGCCCGCCATCAACTTCGCGTCCGCCTCACTCGGGCGTGACAACAGTTCTTCCAGTTCCTGTTCCGATGCAATGATCATCGCTTGTATCCGATCTTTCGCAGGAAGCCATGACGCCACTCGACGCCCGCCGCATCTTCCACGCCCTTCGGCGAGGAGCCATCCACAACGCCAAGAATCCCGCGTCCCTGCTCTGTTTCAGCAACAATCACTTCCACCGGATTCGCGGTTGCGCAGAAGAGACCCACCACTTCGGGCACATCTTTGATCCGCCCAAGAACATTGATCGGAAATCCATCCTTCATCACGACGATGAACGAGTGGCCCGCTCCCACGGCTTGTGCGTTCGTCAACGCGGAAGCCTTCATCTGCTCATCATTCCCTTCCACGCGCGTCAGGCACGCGCCCGATGCTTCGTTGAACGCGACGCCGAACTTCATCTGCGGCACGGTGTTCACGATCGCCTCGTAGATGTCTTCCACCGTCTTGATGAAATGCGATTGACCAAGGATGATGTTCGCGCCACTGGGAATATCCAGCCGGATTGCTTTGAGTTCCATCAGCTTTAGCATACTAGGTAGAAGCGATCCGTCATGACTGATACCGAACTCCTGGAACACATTGCGCGGCTCCCTCGCGCTCATGCAAGTTTCAAGCAACTGGTGCGTGAGTTTGGCGTCAAGGGACAGGCTCGCGAGGATCTGGAACGCGCACTCGAACGGCTGGACGCAAAGGGCGATCTGATCGAGACGCGGTCCGGCCACTACGTCGTCACCCGGTCCAGCCGCGAGTTTGCGGTTGGGCGCATGATTGCCCATCGCGACGGCTACGGGTTCGTGGCGATGGATCCACCCATGGAAGGCATCAGTGGCGATTTGTTCCTTCCTCCCGGCGAGGCGGAAAAGGCGATGCATGGAGATCGTGTGCTTGCGCGCATTCTTCGGATTGGAGATCGCGGCCGCGCCGAAGCCGAAATCGTCCGCATTCTCAAACGCGCGCATCAGGAAGTGGTGGGCGAGTTTCAGATCCGCCGCCGCGGCTCGTTCGTCATCCCGCACGACGATCGCATTCAACAGTGGATTCTCATTCCCGATGGTCTCGAACTGCCTCCTTCCTCATCGCCAGTGCATCGCGTCGGCACGAAGCAGATCGAGATCCACGGCCCCGAAGATCTCGATGGTCTCATCGTTCAGGTCGAGATCCTGGAGTACCCGGAAGGCAACGACAACGCGATTGGCCGGGTGATTGAGGTGCTCGGGCATCCCGACGATTTCGGTGTCGACGTCGAGATCATGATCCGCAAGCATCACATCCCGCACCGGTTCCCCGAAAGCGTGTTGGAAGCGGCTCGCCGGGCGCCGCAGTCCGTTTCGGAAACCGATCTTGAAGGGCGCGAAGATTTCCGGCACCTCGATATCGTCACCATCGACGGCGAAACCGCGCGTGACTTCGATGATGCGGTGTGGGTGGAGCGTCTGCCCAACGGCCACTATGCACTTCAAGTGCACATCGCTGACGTGAGCCACTACGTCACGCCAGGCACTTCCATCGACCGCGAGGCGCTGCTGCGCGGCACCAGCGTCTATTTCCCGGATCGCGCCGTGCCCATGCTGCCTGTCGAACTCTCTACGGAAATCTGTTCGCTCAAGCCGCAGGTAGACCGTTTGGTGATGTCGGCGATTCTGGAGATCGACCATCAGGGCGACATCGTCGCGCAGCGGTTCACGCGTGGTGTGATCCGGAGCGTCGAGCGCATGACGTACACCAACGTGCATCTGCTGCTGGAAGGCGATGCCGCGCAACGCGAGCGCTATCAGCCGCTGATCGCACGCTTCGAACTCATGCGTGAACTCGCTGAAATTCTCAATCGCAAACGTGTCCGGCGAGGTTCCATCGACTTCGATCTCCCCGAACCGCTGATCGAGTTCGACGAGTTCGGCGAGATGGTGGGTGTGCGCCGTGCGCCCCGCAACATCGCCCACCGGCTCATCGAAGAGTTCATGTTGTCGGCCAACGAAGCAGTCGCGGGACGCTTGGAAGGTCTCGGCTGGCCCAGTGTCTACCGCATTCACGAACAGCCCGATGCGAAACGTGTCGCCGACTTCGAACTCATCGCGGCTCACTTCGGTTATTCGCTTGGTGTCGGCGCGATCCCCGCGAAGCGGTTCGCTCATGTCGACCGGCGCCGCGACGGGCGCAAGGTGCGCAAGGACATTGTGATGGAGGACAAGATCACGATCTCTTCGCGCCAGTACCAGAAGCTCGTGCAGAAGATCGAGGGCAAGCCCGAAGAGCGTATCCTCAGCTATCTGATGCTGCGGTCACTCAAACAGGCGCGCTACAGCGAGAAGAACTCGGGCCACTTCGCACTTGCTGCGCCGACCTACACGCACTTCACGTCACCCATTCGCCGTTATCCCGACCTGATGGTGCATCGCATTCTCGGCGCCTGGCTTGACGGTGGCGGTGCACCCTTCGTTGATTCGCATCTCCGCGAGATCACCGATGACAACTCGTTCACGGAGCGCCGCGCCGCCGAGGCCGAGCGTGAACTCGTCGAGTGGAAGAAGCTGAAGTACATGATCAACCGTGTCGGCGAAGAGTTTTCCGGGCTGATCATTCAAACCGCGAAATACGGCTTCTTCGTCGAATTGGAAGGCCTCTTTGTGGAGGGACTGGTTCTGATCGACACTCTGCCTGGCGATCGCTACGGCTACAAGGAGAACACCCGCGAGATCGTCGGCGAGCGTTCAAAGCGTGTCTTCCGCATCGGCGATCACGTGCGCGTCTGTCTCGACCGTGTAGACGCCGTGGAGAAGAAACTGCAGTTCTCCATCATCGAAGAGACTCGCCGCAAGAAGCGCAAAAGGGAAACGGGATAATGCGGCGTGTGGTCCTTGACGGGTCAATTACCACGTGCTCGTCAACTCATGCCACTTGTCCGCTTTGCTGACGGCGGAACGCGGGATATGGCCGTGGAGCGCTGCGATTGCCGTCACGATGAGAGACGCCACCAGATCCTCCAACTCCCGTTCGCTCAGGCTCACGAGCGTCCTGCCCGTGTAGCGCAGGACGTTTTGCTCCGCACACTGTGCGGTAGCAGCGGAGATGCGCCCCACCAGACTGCCGAGTGTGTCCCAGCCAGACTGGAGGCTCGACACGATGATGTCCTCCATTTTTACCCTGAAGCCCGTCGCAGTGCTGAACGCCGGGAACGAAGTCAGGATGCCGGCCAGCCCGGTTGTAAGCCGGCTCACATCGGTCAGGGCGCGCCTCTGGACGATGTCGACGACGATCCCGGCGACTGAGCGCACCAGTCCGGTCAGTTCCTGACGGCTGCGCGTGGTCCGGCGCTGTCCGGGATAATGCTCCGGTGATCCGAAGGCATGGAAGGTGCTGGCGATGATTTGCTGGGCCGGTGTCATGTGTGCTCTCCTTCATTCGATGCGGCGTTCTCTGACGCCTATTTCCTTTGGCGATGCGCCGCGGCCGAAGTGGACATGCCCATCTGAGTTTTTTCTCGCGGCATGCGGACGGAGGGATGCGCGAAGCCAGCCTGATGGATAATGGCAGCGATGCGGCCTGTCATTGCCTTGCTTCTCTTCTGCACTTGTCTTGCAGCCCAACGCGCGAAGTTCGCCACCGGCTACATGTACAGCTTCTATGTGCCCCAATCCGCGAGCACCCCGTGGCGTCCGGCATGGTCGCCTGATGGCAAAGAAATCGCGTTCGCCATGTCTGGCTCGATTTGGAAGATCGCGCCCGGTGATACGACTGCTTACGAACTCACGGCGAATCGCAGCTTCGACAGTTCGCCCTCCTGGTCGCCCGATGGACGCTGGATCGTGTACACGACGGAGGATTCCGCGGGCATCAACATCATGCTGCTGAACGTGGCCACTGGCGAGAGCACCGCGCTCACTCGCGGCAGCGACATTCACCTTGATCCTGTCTTCTCGCCCGACGGGCGCCGCATCGCATGGGTGAAGAACAAGCCCGGCAACACTTATCACGTCTTCGCTACCTCGTTCGAGGACGGCAGGATCGGTGAGCCAGTGCAGATCACCGCACAGAACAGCTTCGGCCGGCCCAGGCTCTACTTCAGCGAGAACGATGACCACATCTCTCCGGCGTGGTCGCCCGACAGTAAGGAAATCCTGTTGGTGTCGAATCGTGGAATTCCGCTGGGCTCCGGAGCGATCTGGCGTGCTCCCGCCGAACCCGGAGCGATGACCAAGGCTCGCATGCTACTGCGGGAAGAGACGCTCTATCGCACGCAGCCGCAGTGGTCCTCCGATGGCAAGCGCATTCTGTACAGTTCGCATCGGGGCAGCCAGTACAACAACCTCTACGTGTTGCCCGCGGAAGGGGGCGAACCCTATCAACTCACCTTTGGCAACTTCGATCATTTCGATCCGCGCTGGTCTCCCGATGGAGACTGGATCGCATACATCGCCAATGAACACGGGCTTTCAGATCTGCGTCTGTTGAAGACCCACGGCGGCGAAGAGCGCAAGATCGAGATTCTGCGCCGCGCTTACCGCCGCCCCATGGGCACGCTGGAAGTGCGTATTGGCGGAGCTGCCCGTTTCTATCTCACCGGTTCCGACGGCAAGAGCTATACACCTCCCACCTCCTATCAACGTGTGGCGGGACGTCACTCCATGCGCGACTTCTTTCACGCGGAGCATCGATTCACTGTCGATCTGCCCGCTGGCGAAGCAACTCTCGAAGCCGCGCGTGGCATTGAGTACCTCCCCGTCACGCGTAAGATCCAGATCAGGCCCGGTGCAGTTACCAGTGCCGATATCGATCTGAAGCCCCTCACCAGCATGAAAGCCGCAGGTTGGTGGAGCGGCAGCGATCACGTTCACATGAACTACGCGGGCAATCTGCACAACACTCCGGAGAACCTGATGTTCATGGCACGTGCCGAGGATCTCGCTATGATCGGCGAGAAGATCGCGAACAAAGATCATCGCGTGTTCGACGTGCAGTACTTCGAGCAAAGCCGCCCGCACAAGCTATCGACCGTGGAGCATCTGCTCACGTTCAATCAGGAATACCGGCCTCCATTTTATGGCCACGTGAATTTCATCAACCTTACCAAGCATCTGATTTCGCCATTCTCCACTGGTTACGAGGGCTCCGCGATCGAGAGCCTCTACCCCTCGAATACCGACATGTTCCGTCTCGCGCGATCCCAGGGCGCACTCGGCGGATATGTTCATCCGTTCACCAGCGACCCCATCAAGATGCAGACCGCGGCAACTCGCGGCTACGCGATCGATCTTGCGCACGAAGCCTTCGACTATCTCGAAGTGCATACCAGCGCGCAGCACATGTCGGCGACAGGCGATATCTGGCACCGGTCGCTGAACTGCGGATTCAAAGTGACGGCCTCCGCGGGTGAGGATTCGATTCTCGGTCTTCATGCCACGCCCATCCTCGGATCAAGCCGCATCTATGCGTATCTCGGCAACAAACTCGATTGGCAACGCTGGCTGGATGCGATTCGCAAGGGGCGAACGATTGTCACCAACGGCCCGCTACTGCGTGTGGATGTGGATGGCCGCATTCCCGGTGATGAGATCCATCTTCCCGATGCAGGCGGTTCCGTGGAACTCCGCGCTTCCGTCGAATCGATTGTGCCAATCGAGAAGATGGAGGTGTTCTTCAACGGCAAGGTGATCGAGACGGCCGTCATCAACGGGAAGGCCGGCGAACTTCGCAAGCGCATCCCGATCACACGAAGCGGCTGGATTACGGTGCGGGCGTCACACAGCAAACCGCAGCATCCCATCGACGATAGCTTCGTGATTGGCGAGACAGGCCCCATCTACATCTACAAAGGAAAGCAGCCCATTCGCTCGCGGGAGGACGCCGAGTACTTCATTCGCTTTGTGGACGATACGATTCAGCAGGCTGAGCAGCATGCTGGCTGGCGTTCGGAAAAGGAGAAGCGCCACGTGATGGAGCAATTCCAACAAGCCCGGCGTGTCTTCGAACAACGTGCTCGCGAAGCGCAGTAGAGACTATCGAGTCACGATCTGAAGCACCGTCGCGTGCGGATTTCCTTTGATGCCGCTCACCGGAATCCGAAGCTTCGCGCCCGTCTGTGTGAACTTCAGCGTAGTGCCGCCGTCGAGTGCCTTCACGGTCGCGACCTTCGCCACCCCGTCGAGTTCCACGGCATCCTGCGGCATGTCGAATACATGGAGGTACAGAGTCTTGCCCTTCGCCGTCATGCGACCGATCGGAAGTGATTGCAGCGGACCATACGTGGTCCCATAGATCGATTCACCATTCACTCGCAGCCACTCACCCATCGCTCTCAGCCGTTCTTCGAACTCGGGCTGAATTGTTCCCTCGGGCGTCGGGCCGACGTTCAGAAGAAAGTTGCCGCCCTTGCTCGCTGCATCAATCAGGGCGCGAATCAGTTCGGTGGTCGATTTGAACCGCAGGTCTCGCTTGTTGTATCCCCATGTGCGATTGATGGTCATGCAGGTTTCCCACGGCTGGAACTCGTCCGGCGGCGGGGC
>JAEUQE010000899.1 GCA_016789785.1 Bryobacterales bacterium | reverse complement strand
CGCCTCGACGTTGCGGTTCGCCGCGTGCCCAATCAGTCTAGGCCGCAAGTTCCGTAATCAACCATTTTTTCCGAGTCGAACCTAATGGATGCACAGCGCTGGCGTTTGGCGCGCGACCTATTCGAGACCGTGGTCGACCTCGCACCTGAGCAATGGGAAGCCCAGTTGCTACGGCACGCCCCCGACGATGCCGAACTGCGAGCCGAAGTGCTGGCGCTGCTGGACGCGGACAAGGTGGCGACCCACGCTACCGGGCTGCATGAAGAAGTACCCGATCTTGTCGCCGGCCTTGCCCGGGAACTGGCGCGCCGGACTAGTGCGAGCTCGCCTGCAGGGTATAGCGGTGCCCTGCTGGGCCCCTTTCGCCTGGTGCGCGAAATCGGCCGCGGCGGCATGGGCGCCGTCTGGCTGGCGGAACGTGCCGACGGGCAATTCGCCCAGCAAGTTGCCGTCAAGCTGATCCACGGCGGCTGGGACCCGGCCGAAACACAAGCACGCTTCCTGGCCGAACGTCAGATCCTGGCCAACCTGCAGCATCCGCACATTGCTCATCTGATCGACGGCGGCGTTACCGCCGATGGCCGGCCCTGGCTAGCGCTCGAATATGTTGCCGGAACCGATCTGCGGCGCTGGTGCGACGCGCGCAAGCTGGATCTGCGTCAGCGGCTCGCGCTGTTCACTACCGTCTGCAA
>JAEUQE010000898.1:460-693 GCA_016789785.1 Bryobacterales bacterium | reverse complement strand
CGGACGCCGCTATCAGTTGGAAATCGAAATCGCCGATGACCCGCGCAATCCGCAACGCAAGATTTTCTATCTGTATGATGTTTCGGAAATTTACGACCTGCGCCGGTTGCTCGACGAAAAAGCCAAGTTCCATGAATTGATCGGCGAAAGTACGGCCATGCGCGTGGTGTTCAAACAGGCGCGCGATGTGGCGCAAACAGACACCACGGTTTTGCTCGAAGGCGAAACCGGCA
>JAEUQE010000898.1:0-450 GCA_016789785.1 Bryobacterales bacterium | reverse complement strand
TGCGCCGGTCTGAGCGAATCGTTGCTCACCAGCCAGTTGTTCGGCCACAAACGTGGCGCTTTCACCGGAGCCATCAGCGATCAGATCGGCCTGTTTGAAGCGGCCAACGGCGGCACGCTGTTTCTGGATGAAGTCGGTGACATTCCGCTGACGGTGCAAACGGCGCTCTTGCGTGTGTTGCAAGAACGCGAAATCACCCGTCTGGGCGAAAACAAACCGCGCAAAGTGAATGTGCGCATCATTACCGCCACACACCGCGACCTGAATCAGCGCGTTGCGGCAGGCCAATTTCGCGAAGATTTCCTTTACCGCATACGCGTCGCCCGGCTCAAACTGCCGCCCTTGCGTGAACGACGCGAGGACATTCCCTTGCTCGTGTCGTGGTTCCTCGGCCAGTTCCGCGCGTCTTTTGCCCGGCAACAGCTCGACATCAGCATCGAATCCATGACG
>JAEUQE010000897.1 GCA_016789785.1 Bryobacterales bacterium | reverse complement strand
TCGCCGCCGCCGGCGGCATCGTGCCATTCGCGACTCGCGCCATCACCCGGTCCAGCGGCGCCCCCGCCACATCCAACCGCAGCCCCGCCATCCGCTTCTTGTCGTCCTGTCCATGGCAGTGAAAGCAGTTCTCCGAAAGGATCGGCCGAACGTCGCGCCCATAGTCCAATCGCTTCTCTTGAGCGAGCGCGCAAACCGCCACAAAAAACAGGAGACGAAGCATACAGACTCATAATAACGGCCCCATACGTCATCATGAAAAGATACGTATGAAAACCTGGAAGTTGACGCTCGAATACGATGGCACCAAATACAGCGGCTGGCAGGAGCAGAACAACGCCCGCACTGTCGCCGGATCCTTGCGTGGCGCCATCGAAGATTTCCTTCAAACACCCATTGAGCTAATGGGCGCCGGCCGCACCGACGCCGGTGTCCACGCTCTCGGCCAGGTTGCCCACGTCAAACTCCGCCGCTCTGATCGCCGTCACCCCCGATACGATCCTTCCCGGCTCCTCGCTGAATGGAACGACCGTCTTCCCTCCGACATAGCGATCCTCGACATCGAAGAAGCGCCCGTCAATTTTCACGCCCGCCACTCCGCAACGGCTAGAACCTACCTTTACCAAATCTCCACCCGCAAAACGGCCTTCCACAAGCGGCATGTTTGGTGGATCAAAGACGAGCTAAACATCG
>JAEUQE010000896.1 GCA_016789785.1 Bryobacterales bacterium | reverse complement strand
TGGCCCAGGCGATCAGGCTGATGATGCCGAGGATCAGGAAAATGTGTTCGGTCAGGCCGCGGCGCTGGCTGATGTTGAGCATGGCGCCTAGGCCATGCGGGGCGTTGATCAGTTCGGCCAGCATGATGTATCCGAAGCACAGGCCGAACAGGCCACGCAGGCCGCGGTACATCTCCGGCATCGCGGTGGGCACCAGGACCTTGAGCATGATCTGGCGATCGGTGGCGCCCAGGGTGCGCGCGGTGTCCACATAGCGGTCGGGCACGGCGAGGATGGATGCGGCAGCGGTGGCGAACACGAAGGGCACCGCGGCGATGAAGATGAACATTACCTTCTGCGTCTCGCCGATGCCGAACCACAGGATGGTCAGCGGGATCAGCGCCGCCACCGGCACATTGCTCGCCGGGATCACGATCGGCTTCAGGAAGGACTCCAGCACGCGCCAGGAACCGGCGAGCACGCCCAGCGGCACGCCGACCACCAGCGCCAGGCTGAAGCCCGCGAGCACCCGGCCCATGGTGGCCGCGACGCCCTTGCCCAGGTCGCGCTCGAACAGCAGGTTCGGGATCGCCCCGATCACCTCGCCCGGGCTCGGCAGGATCGCCGGGGAGATGAAGCGCTCCTCCGCCGGCCCGAGCGTCAGCGCGAACCAGAAGAAACCCACCAGGACCAGGCAGGTCGCCGCCAGCAGCT
>JAEUQE010000895.1 GCA_016789785.1 Bryobacterales bacterium | reverse complement strand
CGGAGAGGAACAGCGCAATCAGGCAGCCGACGATGACGGTGCGGATCTCGCCTTGCGACAGGGTCATGCGCTGGCCGCCGGTTCGAGGATCGGTCGGACTGCATAGGGGCAGCTTCGCTCCGGCGCAAGCGCGCGCCCCGCGATGCGGCCATGCGGCCGTCGTCGCGCCTCGCCTGGCTCCGCGTCAGCTAGACTACCGGCACAGCGCGGCACGATCGGGCGGCAAGACCCGACAGCGCGCTGGAGCACCGGGCGGAACGCAGGGAAGCGCAGGCAGCGGCATGATCGGATCATTGGCGGGCAGGTCCGCGGTCGTCACCGGCGGCGCCAGCGGAATCGGCGAGGCTTGCGCGCGCGTCCTGGCGGAGCGCGGCGCCGTGGTGGCGATCGCCGACATCGACCGAGCGCGCGGCGAGGCGGTCGCCGCGGCGATCGGCGGCCGCTTCGTCCACATGGACGTGGGCGCGGCGGAGTCGGTGGAGTCCGGCGCGGCCGAGTGCGAGCGGCTGCTCGGCCCGGTCGCGATCGTCGTCACCAGCGCCGGCGTGCTGCAGCGGCCGCTGCCGCCGGAAGAGCTGCCGCTCGAGGTCTACGACCGGGTCACGGCGATCGACCAGCGCGGCACGTACCTGACGGCCGTCGCCTTCGGCCGGCGCATGGCGCTGCGCGGCAGCGGCGCGATCATCACCATCGCGTC
>JAEUQE010000894.1 GCA_016789785.1 Bryobacterales bacterium | reverse complement strand
AGGTGATGTAAGGAGAACCGGACAAGATCGCGGAAGACGTGAAGACAATGCTGAGAACCAGACTATAGATCGCGAAGATCGCGGTATCCGAGGCGGAACCGCGAAAGCAAAGAAACGAGACCGCGAAGACGGGACCACGGAGATTGAGCGTCCCATTATTTTGAGTCTGCCTTCGCGGTTTCGGATGTCTCAGCCGAATACCGCGATCTTGAAGAGACTTCCGAAGCCCAATCAGAGCCATTAAGGAGAACCAGACTATAGATCGCGGTACCCGAGACGGGACCGCGAAAGACAATGCAATGAGACGGGACCGCGAAAGCAGTGCAATGAAGCGGAACCGCGAAGGACAATGCAGAGAAGGCGGGACCGCGAGACAGTGCCGCGAGAAGAGACTACGAAGACAGGACCACGGAGATTGAGCGTCCCATTATTTTGAGTCTGCCTTCGCGGTTTCGGATGCCTCAGCCGAATACCGCGATCTTGAATAGGCTTTCGAAGCCTGATCAGAGCCACTAAGGAGAACCAGACTATAGATCGCGAAGATCGCGGTACCCGAGACGGGACCGCGAAAGCAATACAGGGAAAACGGAACCGCGAAGGCAATGCAATGAAACAGAACCGCGAGGGACGGGACCGCGAAGCACGGTACCACGGAGATTGAGCGACCCATTATTTTGAGTCATGCCTTCGCGGTTTC
>JAEUQE010000893.1 GCA_016789785.1 Bryobacterales bacterium | reverse complement strand
ATCATCATCGACGGCGGCAACTCGCTGTTCGAGGACACTGCGCGGCGCACGCGGCAGGTCGAGCACCACGGCCTGCTCTACGTCGGCACCGGCGTCAGCGGCGGCGAGCTGGGCGCACGGCACGGGCCCAGCCTGATGCCCGGCGGCAGCGCGGCGGCCTGGCCACATGTCAAGCCGCTGCTGCAGGCGATCGCCGCCAAGGTCGACGGCGGCACGCCCTGCTGCGACTGGGTCGGCAGCGGTGGCGCCGGCCACTACGAGGTCTTCCGCGACTGGAACGGCGGCGAGCTCGAGAGCTACCTGATCGAGATCACGCGCGACATCCTGGCCACGCGTGACGCCGACGGCCAGCCGCTGCTCGACAAGGTGCTCGACGCCGCCGGCCAGAAGGGCACCGGCAAGTGGACGGTGATCTCGTCGCAGGACCTGGGCACGCCGGTCACGCTGATCGCCGAGGCCGTGTACGCACGATTCGTGTCGGCGATGAAGGCCGAGCGCCTGCGCGCCGCCGGCGTGTTCGCGGCGCCGGCGGCACGGCTGCGCGGCCAGCGCCAGCGCTGGATCGACGACATACGGCGCGCCCTCTACGCCGCCAAGATCGTCAGCTACGCGCAGGGCTACCTTCTGCTGCGCGCGGCGGCGCGCCACCAGGGCTGGGCGCTGGACTACGGCGGCATCGCGCTGATGTGGCGCGGCG
>JAEUQE010000892.1 GCA_016789785.1 Bryobacterales bacterium | reverse complement strand
AGCGGCGAGCAGATGCGCGGCATTGCGAAGATTGCGGAAGATGCGGGCGATGGCACGCTGCGGTTCACGATTGAGCAGAACATCGTGCTGGGCTTCATTCCGGTGGCGAATCTGCGGCGCGTGTATGCGGCGCTGAAGCTGATTGGGATGCATGCTCCGGGGGCGGATGAACTGGAAGATATCGTGACGTGCCCGGGGGCGTATTCGTGCAACCTGGCGCTGACAAAGACGATGAATCTGGGCGCGGCGTTGTATGCGGCGGTGAAGAGCCATCCGGACAAGCTGGTTCGGAAGCTGCGGATCCGTTCGAGCGGTTGCCCGAATTCCTGCGGCCAGCACTGGCTGGGGGATATCGGGTTTTACGGGAACGCGCGCAAGATTGCGGGCAAGGAAGTGCCGTATTACGCGATGCTGCTGGGCGGCGGCTACGATGAAGCGGGCATTCTGCGCTTTGGCCTGACGGTGCAGAGCGTTCCGGCGCGGCTGGCTCCCGAGGCGGCGCGGCGGGTGCTGGATCACTATGCCGCGAATCGCCAGGAAGGCGAGAACTTCCGGCAGTATGTAATGCGGTTCCAGATTCCGTTTTTCAAGACTTTGACGGCGGATTTGGCGAAACCGGCGGAGCTATTCCCCGAAATCTACCAGGATTGGGGCGATGACATGGCGTATTCGCTGCAGTTGGGCCGCGGGGAGTGTGCG
>JAEUQE010000891.1 GCA_016789785.1 Bryobacterales bacterium | reverse complement strand
GTCCAAGCCAGTGCACACTCTATGGTGCGGCCTGCACGCCGCGCACGCCGATCGGCCCATGCATGGTGTCGGACGAGGGGGCCTGCCGCATCTGGTGGTCGACGGGTGTGCGCGAGCGCGAGCCGGCCTCCGCCGCGTGACCGGCAAGCGCGTCGACGTTGCGCATGCACGGTGCGACCGTCCTGACGATTTTGCGTGCAGGCTTTCTCCCCAGGGGACGACATGACGTTCGAGGATCGCCACATCCGGCTCGCGCATGGCAACGGCGGGCGATACATGCGTGAGTTGATCGCGCAGGTGTTCCGCGCGCACCTGGCCGATCCGGCGCTCGACGTCACGTGCGACGCCGCGCCGATCGTAATCCCGGACGGCACGCCATTCGTCACGACGGACGGCTTCACGGTGCAGCCGCTCGAATTTCCAGGGGGTGACATCGGCTCGCTTGCGGTCAACGGCACCGTCAATGATCTCGCGGTGAGCGGCGCCCGGCCGCTCTATCTCACGCTATCGGCGATCATCGAGGAGGGGCTAGAAGCGGCACTCCTCGAACGCATTGCCGCGAGCATCGGCAAAGCGGCGAAAATCGCCGGTGTCCGCGTCGTCGCAGGCGATACCAAAGTGGTTCCGCGCGGGCATGGCGGCGGGATTTACCTGACGACGACGGGTATCGGCATCCGCCCGCACGGCCTCGATCTGGGGC
>JAEUQE010000890.1 GCA_016789785.1 Bryobacterales bacterium | reverse complement strand
GGCCGAAGGGTCCCGTCTCGGGATGATCGAGGGCGTAGAGTTGTTTCGTCAGGGCGGTCTCGCCCGAAAGATCGGTCACCTCGGGCGCGGAAAGCTGCAACCGCGCCGCCATCTCATAGGCGGCGATGCGCGCTTCGAGTTCGCTGTTGCCCTCGCGACCGCTGCGGTGGAGACGGTTGACCTGTTCGAGGAACTCTAGTCCGGCGCGATCGGTGCCGGGGCTCACTCCTTTCGCCTCCTTGGGCGGGAAGAGGTCCGCGATGGGTTGGTCGGGATTGTTTGCTTCGAGGGTCGTGGCCTGGTGCATCGCCGGGAGGAAACCCGCGCCCCAGTTGATGATCCCGCCCGGAGGCAGTCCCCGCGGATCGGGCAGCACGACAAAGGCGGGTAGATTCTCGCTTTCACTGCCGAGACCGTAGGTGACCCACGATCCCATGCTCGGGTAACCCGGTAGGGTGTGGCCCGTGTTCATCAGGAAACAGCCCGGACCATGCAGGGCCGTGGTGCTCTTCATCGAATAGATGAAGGCCATGTCATCGACGCAACGGGCGAGGCGCGGAAAGAGATCGCTCACCCAACGGCCCGACGCGCCGTGCTGGCGGAACTTCCATTGGCTCGGGTAACAATTGCCCGGCTTCGAAGCGAAGAACTGGAGTTTGCCGTCGGGATCAAAGGGTTGACCGGCACGGCGCTCCAGCTCC
>JAEUQE010000088.1 GCA_016789785.1 Bryobacterales bacterium | reverse complement strand
AGAATGCCGGTTGCGGCGAACGTCCACCAGCCGCGGCCGAAGTTGTCGGCGAGGTCATCCAGGTGCTGCTTGCGATAGTCAATGCCGGTGCGGATGATGTGGCGCCCGCGCACGTGGGAAAGGTTGTAGACGAACTGATAGTCGGTCTGATAGCGGTTGATGGGGAACTGGCCGGCGCTGCCCATGGTGGTGGTGGTGAACGCCGTGGGATTGCTGATGCGCACGATGGGCGTGTCGTTGCCAGAAGAGATATCGACGAGCGTGGTGCGCAGGCCGAGACCGAAGCGGAACTCGCCCCAAGTGGTCGCCGTGAACATGTGCGTGTGGGTGAGGCCGAGATTCTGCTGCTTGTTGTTCTGGAATGCGCTCTCGCCTTGGATGAGAGGCTGCGGTGTGCGCCGCTGGCGCGAGTACTGATAGCGGACGGCGAAGGCATCGCGCTGAGTGGGATTGTAGTCGAGCTTGCCGGCGTAATCCTGATCCGGGAAACTCGCGGGAAGCGTTGCGGTGAAGCAACGCTCGCAGAGATTCGGATTGTTGGGCTCGGCTTTGGGAAAACGATCGAGAATGCTTTGGAGGAACTGGCGGTCGGCCTGGACGTTGGGATGTTCTTCGGGATTGAGACAAAGGCGGCAATCGCCGATCTGCAGCCGGTCGGAAGGCCTGAAGATAAAGCGTGTGAACGTGTTGTATTGAATGAGCCGCGTTTGTTCGAAGCTGTGGAAGAAGAACAGCTTGTTCTGGAGAATCGGACCACCGATGGTGTAGCCGAATTGATTGCGGCGGTAGGGCGGGCGCGGCGCGATCATGGTGCCGTCGGGTCTGCGACCGCTGACGTTGTTGTAGAACGCGTTGGCATTGAGCTTTTCGTTCTGGAGAAACTCGAAGGCGTCACCATGGAAATTGTTGGTGCCGCTTTTGGTTTGCACGAGGACGATCGCGCCACCCGCGCGGCCGAACTCCGCCGGGTAGGCGTTGGTGAGCACCTGGAATTCCTTGATCGAACTGATGTTCACGTTCTGGCGGCTGCTGCCTTCGCTGGAATCGTCGTTGTTCACGCCGTCGATCTGAAAGGTTGCCGATCGTGAGCCGGTGCCGTTGAACGAAGCATAGCTGCCGGAACTCAGTGTGGGGTTGTTGATGCCGCTGTACCCGCCGCTCGACTGAAAGCCGGGCAGCATTTCGAGCAGCGCGAGAACGTTGCGCGAGGCGAGCGGGCGGTCCTCAATCACTTGTGTTTCGATGTTGTTCTTGACTTCGCCGCGCGAGGTTTCGATGAGTGGAACGGTCTCCGATACGGTGACTTCCGTGGCGACAGTGGCAGGCTTCATCTCGAAATCGAGCGTGCGGGACGAGTTGAGTTCGACGAGCGCCGCGCGCGTGAGTGTCGCAAAGCCCTGGCTGGAAACGGTCATCGTGTAAGGACCAACCGGTAAGAACGTGAGCTGATAGTAACCTTCGGTGTTGCTCACCGTGGTTCGCGAGAGTCCGTTTTCATCGTTGCGGACGCTGACCGTCACGTTCGGTACGGTGGCGCCGGTGGAGTCCTTGATGTGGCCCTCCAGGGTGCCGGTAACAGTTTGCGCGAAAGAGGCAACAAGACTGAGCGCGAATAAGACCAATACGGCCATAAATCCCCCTAGGGGCTATCATACGCCCGCCAGCGGAAGGCGGGGCGACGGGACAGGTTATAAAGGCGAGAAGAGCACGACTGGAAAAGGCTTCGATCAAGCAGTTTGGCTCGCCGCTGGCGGATGATTCGACCAAGAGAGAACGGAGCAGCGAGAGCGATGATGGCGTCTCCCGGCTTCCAACTCGACATCGCGCAAAGTATAATGCTGTCACTACCGCCCGATTGATTTGATTCGCCGCCACACTGTTGCCTGATGAGCATCAACACTTACATGCAGACCCGCGATCACGGTCCCAAGGCGTGGCGCTCCTTCGCTGCGGCACTCCTGATTTCAGATCAGTTGCATACTTGGATCCCATCAGGCCCTGACATCGAAAGGGCTCACGCCGATGGGTGGTTGCCGTTTTCTCAACACGGCATGATCGAACTTGTTGAGGCGGGTCTGGTTCGCGTAGGAGGGCGGCGTGAGAACTTCACCCTGACCGAAGGTGAGGCTGAACGGGCGCTCTACCGTTCATCGAGATCGCCATTTGATAACCATGTCCGCGAATTGATGGATCGTCAAGTCGGAATACAAGCGGCGGCCGCCATCATCTTGCACCCGCGCTATGACAGCGCGAGCCGAGCCTATTTCTTTCTGAAGGAAGGCCGATCCAAGCGTTCTTCGCTACCTCCTGAGCATCCCTTTCTCGTTGCCCGTGAGATCGTCGAAAGTGAAGAGATACCTACGCCGCCCATTGTCATCACGCGTGCGGACCAATTCGCCGGAATGAATAGCGCACGCATTGCAGATCCCGACATCCGAAGGGCTGTCCGATATGTCTCGAGATACGTTCGGCCTGAGGAACAACGGTCTATGCACCAGACCTATCAGCTGATGCGTATCGCGCTTGAGCATGCGAACATCATGCGAACGCATCAATGCGGAGTGCATTTCGAAGGTGACGGGTATACCTCGATGCTGAGGGATATAGCCGGCGTCCCAACGGAGCGCCTTGCGGGCAACGTGAGCACGAAGGTGTCAACCAGACACGTTGAGGACCTGCTCGGGTTGGTAGATTTCCTGCTAGCGGAGAGTCCACTGCGATCCACAAAGGATCTTGTCCGTCGACATGAAAAAATCTCACGTCATCGGAAAGCGATTTGGGATATCGTCTCATTGTCAAATTTACCGACAGTAAGCCTCAGAAACCTCGTCGCTGCGGGCGTTCGGGACCGCACCCTGCTGCAAAACACGCTCGATGCGACGACTTCTCTTGATCGGAATCTCGCGCTAGCCTCTCTTGGCGTCGGTGCCCTGGGTTGTCTCTTGTGGGCCATAAGACCTAGTGAGGACGTCACGAACGTCATCGGCATCACCATTGCCGGTTACCAGTTGTACCGGTCCTATTTGCGGAACAAGAACTCGCACTACGACAATGCCCCACAATGGCCGTTTGTGATGTTGTACGAGACCGAACAGCCGACGAAGGACCAGATCAAAGAGGTAGTCCGGCAGCTCGACTACAGACTTAATCGAATCGGACGCTAAGGGTTGCAGTGAACGCTGTTGGATCGCGTGGGGTTGATCCCGAACCGGAACTGGCCGTACTTGTTGCCAATTTGACGCACCGCGCGCGTGTCGTCAGAGTGATCGATCGCAGCGGATTCCCTCCGTGTGGCCATTCGGACAATGGGCGAACGCAAGCCGAATTGTTCAACTTCCGGTTTGCGTGTGAGGGGGGCTGGAGCGGCCTGGCTGCCGGTTTTCGTAACCCTACGGCTCCCGACGCCTGTCCACGAAGCGGTACTGGCCCCCGGAGCCTGCCCACGTTCGCATCAGCACGACATCTTCTCGGTCGATCTGGAGCACAATGGCAGTCAGCGCTTGCTCGACGGTCTTGCCGCCAACATCGAGCGTAACGCGTCGGCGCCCGCGGAGTGAATCTCAGTAGCCAGCCCGCCAGTGAGCGCCCACGTTTCGATCCGGTGGGACACCAGACTCTTGAGCAGCGGGCAGGCACGGCTTGCACCTGTTCCGCGGCCGTTAGCATCCCAACCAGCGGAGAACACCGGCGGCCACGGAATTCAGTTGCCCACTCTTCAGTACGCCTAGTTTTCGAACGGCTCGAACCGTTGGATAGGTCGCGATATTCTGAGTTAGGAAAGCTCCGGGTTTCAGAAACGGGGCTGGGACAGCAATCTCGTATGAGGAACCACGCAGCGATGTCGTGTGAGGGACGACGGTGACAAGAGCCCGGTCCAGATCTCCGAAGCCCACGCTGAGGATCAGCACGGGCCTCACCTTTTCCGCCATGCCGAGGTCGAATAGCCAGACCTCACCGCGACTGGGAGTCATCTTCCTCGTCGTCCAGCATCGCGAAAAGCGCGTCTGCGGCGTGAGCCGTCTCGGCATCATCGAGAGGGCCGGAATCGAAGGGGATCGTACGCCGAAAAAACTCGGCAGTGAAGACACGCTTCTCCTCAGCCGGGAGCGCATCGAATGCTTCCAGGAGTTGGCTTGTCTGCCGGCTCATGGTTTCAGGATAGCGCCCAGGCGGTCTATTCACAATGTGGGAACGCAAGCCGAATTGTTCCACTTCCGGTTTGCGTGTGAGGGGGGCTGGAGCGGCCCGGCTGCCGGTTTTCGTAACCCTACGGCTCGCGACGCCTGACCAGAAGCGGCACTGGCCCCAGGAGCCTGCCCCCGTGCGCATCATCACCTTTGGGCCGGCATCCCCACAGTTGGAGGGCTCTGTCGATTGCCTCGGGTACACCACGGAACTGGCGATCAGCGCCGCCGTGGTTCGGAGCCATCCGTCCCCGGCCAAGTGGGACATCGGGAGGAGAACTACCAGCGCGAACACAATTCCAGGCCAGACAATATGGTCCACCGTTTTCTGTTCGCGCGCGAGGTAAAGGAGCCTGGACTCCGCCATCGCACATGACAACAATCCCGAAATGGCCGCTGCGGATCATTCGATCCCAGGTATCTTGAAAGTGGACCGCCGAGAACGGGCAGGGATCTCAGGACGACCGCCACTGTTGCTGAGGAGTGTGCGGCAGTGAAATGGAACGCGGGCGCCTCCGTTGGCGAGTATCGCGGGAGCCTCGGCGGGCACGCCGGGTATCGACGGTTCAGATGCCCTGTGGGGGAGCGGCTCGCGAGGCTGGGCCCGTTTGAACACCGGTTTGCGCGTGATCCGGGAGGAAACGGCTCGCCGCTCGCCAGCTTTTCCGGTGCAATTCTATGTCAGTGCCTCAACACGGAAGACACCAACGATGCGAACTGATGCTCATTTCGATGTGATACTGAATCCATGAGCCTCTCGAAGGAAATTCGCACCACAATCTCCCTTCCTGCAGCCTCCCTATCCGCCGCTAAGCGCGCGGCCAAAGCCCGGCGGGTCAAGCTGAGTACCGTGGTCGCCGAGGCTTTAGATGAGTCGCTGAAGCAACAGGAGGACAAGGACCGCGCCCAGGCGGCGTTCGCACGCTATCAGCGGGCCTTTGCGGGTTTCAACGAGGAGGAACTCATGATCCTTGATGGAATCATCCCTGAGCATAGGAGCTAAAGGGGTGTTGTTCGAACGTGTGCGGGGCTATGCTCTCCTGGCTCGGGATGCGCCGACGTCGAAGCGCTCTGCTGTTGAGCGCGCCCGGCTGGATTACCTTGCAGACCTCGGTTTCGTGTGGCCGGTGGAGCGAGGCGTGGCCAGCATCGCGGCTGAAATATGCGCACTGCTTCGCCAACCGCCGACACCGCCAAGGCGCGCGCACCAGTTCGTCGAATCCCGCCAAGAGCGCCTCGCGCGTTGGAGGGCAGACACGATGATCGCCGCGACGGCCCTGGCTGCGGACATGCTCCTGATCCACAATAACGCTGGCGACTTCGAGACGATTCGCGGCTCGATCGAGCAAGACCCAGTGCGTTTCCCCGGACTCGGTCCCTTGAAACTGATTCGCTGCGCGTCTGTCCTTTGATCCTTGGGCGAGCAGGAAGCTAGCGATTGCTTCCGGATTGAGCGTGAGGGGGGCTGGAGCGGCCCGGCTGCCGGTTTCGTAACCCTACGGCTCGCGACGCGTGTCCTCCAAGCGGCACTGCCCCAGGAGCCTGCCCACGTTCGCATCATCGATCGTGATAGATCGGCGATTTGGCTCACCAGTAAGTGTGCGAGAGCGAATCCACGATCTTGGCTCCGGGTTCCTGTTGTCACCCACCCGCCGGACACTGACGCTTCATGGCGAGGCGGTTTCGTTGCCCGCGAGAGCGTTCGATGTGCTGGTGCTGCTGGTGGAGAACCGGCACCGCATTGTGACGAAGGAAGAACTCTGCGCGAGCGTGTGGGGCGGGTTGGCCGTTACTCCGAACAACTTGAACCAGTCCATCACGGCGATACGGAAGGCGCTGGGCGATACACGGCAGTCGAGCCGGTACATCGCGACCGTGCCGAATGTGGGATATCAGTTTGTCGGCGAGATCGCGATGGAGCCTGCCGCATTGCCGGAAACGCAGGAACACGCCGTGGCGGCACAATCCACGGTGGTCGCGCCGAGGCGCTCCATGCGCAGGTTTGCGGCGTTTGGAGTGATCGCGGTTGCCTGTTTGAGCTTCTGGGTTACCGCGAGCATGCGGCACTCGAAGGCTACGCCTGATACACCGTATGCCAACTTGAATCAGGACGAGAGCTTGGACTGGCTGGCCCCGGTGCTGGCGGAACTGGTTCGTCTCGCTTCCGGTACGGCGGCGGCAGAGGGCTCAGGTTCCTTCTCGGTGGAGCAGGGTCAAATCCGGATTCGCTACACGCTTCGAGGCAAGCCCGTTGTGTCCACCGGTCCACTGCAGGATTTCGTGGCTGTTGCGGTTGAGGGGTCTCCGCGAGGCGACCCGATGCCCATCTACGCCGAAGCCAGGGAGCGATGGAAGCGTGGCGATCTGACTTCGGCACTCAGGGAAATGCGGCGGGCCGCGGTGCTGGATCCGCACCGCGCGTTGGTTCTCTCCGATCTCGCCACACTCCTTGAGGAAGTGGGTCATGTTTCCGAGGCGCGGCTCCTGCATCGGAGAGCCGAGGAACTGAGTGCCGCGATCGAGGAGCCGTTGCGCCAGCACATCGTGGCCCGTGCGCATTCCGAAATTGAGGGGCTTTCACGGTACTGGCGCGCTCATCCCGAAAGCCTGCTGGCGGGACTGGAAGTCGCACGGGCGCAGTTCCAGCGAAGACAGGGCGCGGAACTGGAGAGCACGCTCAAGACGCTGGCGATGAACGTGGCGGCGGATCAGGACCCGCGCGTGATCCTGATGCGTGCGCGGCTCCAGGGGCAATACGGCGCAATGGCGAAGGTCCGCGAGTTGGCTGGTCAGGCAGCGCGCGCCGCGGACGTGGCCGGCATGGCGATGGTGAGGGATCGGGCGCATCTGTTGGAAGCCGGCGCGATGCAGAATCTCGGTCTGCCGGAAACCGCGGTGGCACGCGAGCGGGTACGATCCGCCTGCGCCAAGCGGCACGATGTGATCTGTCTGGCGGCTGTCTGGCGCGTGGAAGGCAATGCACACATGGGCGCACACCGGGTGAAGGAGGCGACCGCGAGTTATTGGACGGCTCTCCGGTTCGCCAGGGAGGGCGGCAGCGAGATCGAGCGCGCACACGTTTCCAACGGACTGGGCGCGGCGTTGCTGAAGGAGGGTCAGCACGCCCGCGCAGAGGCCATGTTCCGGGTAGCGGCGAATCTGAATGGCGTGGCCGCGGCCCTGCTCGCACAGGGCAAACTGGCGGAGGCGGAAACCACCGCGCGAGAATCGATCGCGCAGGGGGAGGCGGCCGGAGATCAGGACACGACCGCCCACGGGTATCTGTATCTGGCGCAAATCCGGCGGGAGGCGGCGCTGTTTGAGAAGGCGATCGGGCTGTTCCGGCTGGTTGGGAATCCGGAGAAGGTGCGGGAGGCGACGGCTGCCTATCAGCGTTTTTCTCTTGACAACAAAGGATATTCACAAACTTTCAGAAGCATTCAGTAGCCTTGGCTGGGGGCCCTTCGTAGAGTTGAGGAGAATCTCACCTCTCGGAGGAAAAATATGTTTCGCTTTCTCTTGCCCGTGCTGTTTCTGGGGGCACAGCTCCCGGTTTCTGCGACCGTACTTACCTTTGCCGGAGATGTCTGCTCCCTCTTTGCGGACGGAAGCGGCGCATTTGCGTCTTGTCCGAACGGCGCCTCTATCAACCAAGCGTACGGCGACTCGGCACTCGTCAACTTCACCTATGGCGCGTCAAACATCAACGGGTCCGCCTCGATGCAGCTATGGGGAGATCCGAATGTCTACAGCGACCTTCCGAAAGCCGCCTACGGCTTTGCGTTTTCCAGCGACGTCTTCATCCAGATGCAGGCGCTGGGAGGTGGGACGGTGACACTGGGGAGTTTCGCGCTCGGGACCACGCCGCCGACCTTCACGCGCACCGCAGCCGTGAGGGTGGTGGATCTGGCAACGAACACGGTGGTGTTTTCGACCGGGAGTGTCACGGTTGGTGGGGCGACGGCAACCCCATTCACGCCGAATGTGAGTTCGCTGGTGGGATTGCGGCTGGAGGTCAGCGGTGACATGTTCAACACGGGGATTGGCAACTTCAACTTCACGGCGGATCCTGGTGGCGCAGGTGGAGTGCCCGAGCCTTCCACGATCGCGATGATCGGAGTGGGGTTGGCGCTGGTGGTTTGCCGGAGGAGCTTCGCGCGAGTGCGAACGAATCGGGGTTAGCGCGGGTGATCTTCCTTGCCCTCGTGTGCTTCCTATGCTAGATTCCGGCCATGGATCGCAGGGTGGGTGCTAGCTCCGTTTTTCTCGCTGGCGGCAATGCCCTATCTTCACACCGTATTGCCGCTATCGCCGCCGCTGCCATCCTGAGCGTGTTCCCCGTCGCTGGCCAACGTGTGATTGATCCCAAAGCCAGGCCCAAGCCCGGCTATTCGGTTGAAATGAAGCAGGGCCCCTTGGCAGGCGGACCCATTCCCATTGAGAAGGAGCCTGGCGACAAGATCATCGTCCAGCCCGACGGAACGATCATCGCGACTTCCAGGGCCCGGACTTTCCGTTTTCCAGTCACGAATCGGATGCTGCCGCGAGTTGCTGTCGCCTACCGGGTGGTCAACGGACGCGTTCAGTACGAGTACACAATCTCGAACGGCCTGGGCGCCGACAGCATCTCATCGTTCTCGCTTGGGATCACCGGGCCGGCCGATCCGATTGTGCCCGATCCGTGGCAAGCTCTTCCAATCCAGAGGCTCGATGAAGCGCCTTCGTTGGGCTTTATGCGGGTTGCTCCTGACAATGATGAGCGGCGAAAACTGAACGCCTCGGTCACACTTCCGCCGATTCGGATTATGAGTGACCTTGCTCCGGGGCTGATCGACACCACGTTCTATCCTGTGCCTTTTGCGATGTCGCCGGCGGCGGTTGCCAACGGAGTAAAGGCTGGCGACTTTTTCAGCGGCTCTTCGCCGTGGATTCAACAGCGGATCCTTGAACTCGACACCCCCGACCGTCATCGTCTGAAGAGCCTCACCATCGGCCCCGTGATTGCCTTGCAAGCAGACTCCTGGCAGGCTGTTCGTCAGGAGATCGAGGCTGCGGCGCAGCGCCCACAGCTTTCGTGGTTGCGTGACCACATCATGAAGGCCGCACTTCCATCGGATCAGGCCGCTCTCGGCGCATGGTTGCAGGATCTGCAGAAGCGTTCGCCCGCCGGGATCGTCTCCGATTTTGTGGATGCAATGCTGTGGCGTCTGCGCCAACCGCGCTGAGCGCGTCATGAAGAACGCTTGAGCCGCATTTCACGAGCCGGTCTTGCCATCCTCTTCCGGCGCCTGGCGCACTTTCTTCTTATAGAAGATCTCGTGTTTCGATTTGCTCCCGCGAATCAGGAGGAAGAACAACACCGCCATCGATACCATGGTCGAGGTGCCGCCCATCACCAGGTAGTCCACGTCTTTTCGCGGGTAGGGCATCAGCAGCCACATCAAACCCAGCACGAACAAAAACGTCACCACGAGCAAGCCGGCAAGTGTCGAGAGTTTGGGCATCAGTCGTAACGCTCGTACACCACCTGTTTCTTGTCGAATCCCAGTTCCTTCACGCAACGGTCGCGGACATCGTTGACCATTTCCTTCAACCCGCAGATGTACACATCAATGTCCTTGCGGTTCCCGATCTGATCGAACACGTACTGCTGCACGCGGCCACTGTTGCCGGTCCACTCCGGACTGGGGCGCGTCACTGTCGCAATGAACTTGAAGTTCGGATACTGCTTCTCCATCTCTTCGAATTCCTGCTTGTACATGAAGCCATGCTCATAGCGCACGCCGAAGACGAGTACGAACTGATGATCGGGATTGCGCGGCAGCACGTGCTGCAACATGGGACGGAAGGGCGCGATGCCGGTGCCGGTGGCGACGAACATCGAGTGGCTGATGGGTGTTCGCATGACGAACATGCCGTGAGGGCCCTTCATCTCAATGTGGTCACCGGGCTTCAATGAGAACAGGTGGGGAGAGAACATCCCGTCGTGGACGAGATTGAGCACGATTTCGAAGGTGTTCCCTTTGGGAAGAGAACAGATCGAGTAGGCGCGGGTTACTTTCTTGCCATTCAGTGTCTCGGACAAGGAGACGAACTGGCCGGGAATGAAGTCGAAGGTTTCGAGATCGGGGACATCAAACCAGAAGTGGCGGATCTCCGAAGCGATCTCCTGGACGTCCAACAGTCGTGCCTGATGAGGGATCTGGTGAGCTAGCATTGGCCGAGTGCTTTCTGCGCGCGCTCGAACACGATCTGCTGCAGGGCGGGATGACCATCCAGGGGGCCAGTGACGTCGATGACCAAGCCCGGATACTTCTGCTTGGCCTCGTCCACGATGCGAGGCAGGTCGCGCTTGAGATGGATACCAAGCGTGAGGAAGTAGGGGACCACGACGATGCGGTCCACTCCCTGTTCCGCCATACGGTCGACGGCTTCCGGCAAATCCGGCCGCGCCATTTCGAGAAAAGCGGTGTCGACCAGCGAATAGCCGCCCTGTCCGGCGACCGCCGCAGTCACTTCACGCACCGCATGATTGGCGGATTCCACGCTTGATCCGTGTGCGAACACAATGATTCCAGTCTTCACAAAAAGACTCCCTACATCCTAGTACAAACTGGAGAAGACTGTCCGAGGATCGGTGTTTGCCATGTACATTCTCCGGCAACGCCGGTCAAACGGCGGATGCCAACAGTTTTCTCATCATAGATTCGAACGAAACGCGGGGCACGGCAATTTGTTTGCGCGTTTCGGCGTCCTTCCAGTCCGAGCGGGCCTTGCTTGGGAGATATCGAATCAGCGTCTCCACCGCGGTGCCGAGCGTGTTCGCAATGCCCGCGATAGCACGATAATAACCGCGCTGGCCGGCGATAGTGCGGCATCCATGCAGCAAAGCGGCGAGCACTTCGGCGCGTTCCTCATTGGAGAGCGATGGGTGCCTGGCGACGGTTGCACCCCAGTCGTCAAAGAACGGGCCGAGCGGGAGAAGAAGATCGGGAGAACGGCGCAGCGGCTTGACTCCTCGCAGCGGGTAGTTGCGATGGCCCTCGCACGACATCGCCTTGCGATAGATGCGGGCCGCCACCTGATAGGCGCCTCGATGGGGCTTCGTGTTCTCATGCGCGAGACGGCCGAAGCGCGCGCGTGCTTCGCGATGCCTGTCACCATTGGGCCAGAAGCTGATTCCCTGGTCGAGATCGCCCACGTTGTGCGTAACCGATGCGGCGATCCGCAGTGCATCCAACTCACAGCCTTTCCTGGCGAGCGCGAAATCGAGTTCCGCCGCTTCGCGTTCCAACTCGGCGTGGATGGCCTCGGCCGCGCGTTCGGCGTACTCCGCGTCTTCGACCTTGAGAAACGTGCCGAGCGCGCCGGCAAGCACACTGAGCATCTCGCCGTTGTGTCCGCTCACCGGGCCGAGGCCGGCAAGATTCGTTGCGCGCATGCTGATGCCTTCAATCGACCAGCGCATGGCACGCAACGTGAAATCGAACATGCGGCGCAACGCATCGCGATCATAGGTCTGGCGCCAGAGCAAGCCTCGGATCTTGCTGTCGACATCGGTGGGGACAAACGTCGCTACGGTGGCGTGATGACATGCCATGCAATAGGCGAAGTAGTCCTCGCGATACTCATCCTCGGAGATCGCACCGGACTCGAGGGCCTCCGCGCCTTGCAGGATTTCGAGGAATCCGAGTGGATGATCGCCCAACTCGATGAGGCGTGCGCCCGTGCGCAATGGACACGCAGCCATGCGGCCGGCGAGGAACGGCGCGGTGTTCCGCACGAGTCCCAGAAGGTTCGTGGGCGCGATGAAGTCTAGTTGTACTCCGGTCTCCCGGACGGCCATGTGAGATCTCTTACGGGGCTGAGGATTTCTTGAACAGCGGCAACCAACTCGGGATCGGGAGGCTGGCCAACGGCGCGCGCGTTGCGCTCCACTTCTTCCGGGCTGATGGCGCCGCTGAGGGTGGAATGAATGCGAGGTTCGGCGAAAGCGAACCTCATGCCGAGTTCGGCGATGTCGACGCCCTTGGACGCGCACCACTCGGCAGCTTTGCGGCAGGCGCTCTTCATCTCATCGGAAGCAAGATGCCATTCGCGCGGACCGCCGGGAGTGAGCAAGCCGAGGGCAAGCGGCGATGCGTTGATCACGCCGGTGTTGTGCGCCTCAAACAAAGGCAGCATGGAAGTGAGCGACGTGTTCTGCAGCGTGTAGTGCGCGTAGGAGATCACGGCGTCGAGGTTGGCGTAGGTGAGGATCGCCGGATAGATCCGGAGCGGCAGCCCGGATGCGCCGATGAATCGCACCTTGCCCTCCTGCTTCGCATCGAGCACGGCTCGCAGGCCTTCGTTGAGGACTTCTTCGAGCGGCACGAACTCGATGTCGTGCAGGATGGCGAGGTCGAGGTACTCGCAGCCGAGGCGGCCGAGGCTCTCATCGAGACCTTGCTTGACGCGGCTGTATGAGAAGTCGGAGTCCTTGAAGGTGTAGCGGCCGACTTTGGAAGAGATGTGATAGCGGTCGCGTGCCACGCCATGGAGCGCTTTGCCGACCATGGTCTCGGACTTCGTGAAACCGTAAAGCGGCGCGGTGTCGAGATAGTTGACGCCGAGGTCGAGGGCAGTGTGGACGGTGCGGATCGCGTCCGCCTCGGACAGGTCGCCGAACACGCCGCCCAATCCGGAGCATCCCAAGCCAAAAACAGAAACGTCGATTCCTGTTTTACCGAGTTCGCGGTAGTGCATCGGGCTAGCGAAGCTCTTCCATGATCATATCGAGCGCTTCACGGCTGGGACGGAGGCGGTCTTCCTTGAGTGAAGCAAGGGGTTCATCGCACATGCCGAGCGTTTCGAGCAAGGTTTCACGGCCCTGCTCGATGTAGAGGATGCCAGTCAGCACCTCTTGCGCCTTTTCGGCCTCGTACAAGGCGCGGATCGCCGCGGGCTTGCTGGTGGGATCGTAGTCGCGATCGAGCTTCTTCAGACGCAGCAGGGAGCCGTCGTGCAGGGTCACGTCGCGAGTCTCGCCCTCCTGCATGTCGACATTGATCTCTTCGTAGTAGGGCACGTAGCTCAGGTCCTGCAGAGCGATTTCGTGCTCTTTGACGTAGGAGTAGCTCTTGGTGGAACCGACGTGATCATTGAAGGTGACGCAGGGCGAGATGACATCCACCACCGACAGGCCCTTGTGGGACAAGCAGGTTTTGAGAATGGTGCTGAGCTGCTTCTTGTCGCCGGAGAAAGATCGCGCAACGAGCGTGGCGCCAAGCTCGATCCCCATCATGCAGCAGTCGATGGGAGTGAGCTGGTTGATCATGCCGGACTTCTGTTTGGAGCCGACATCCGCCGTTGCCGAGAACTGGCCCTTGGTCAGGCCATAGACGCCGTTGTTCTCGATGATGTAAACGAGGGGCACGTTGCGGCGCAGCATATGAATGAACTGCCCGATACCGATGGATGCAGTGTCGCCGTCGCCGGTCACCACGACGCCCGTCAGATCCTTGTTGGCAAGCAGCGCACCCGTGCTGACGGCGGGCGCCCGGCCATGCACGGAGTTGAAGCCATGCGCCTGATTGAGGAAGTAGGCGGGTGTTTTCGACGAGCAGCCGATGCCGGACATCTTCGCCACTTTCCAGGGCTCAATGCCGAGTTCGTAGAAGACTTCGATGATGCGCTCAGAGATCGAATTATGACCGCAGCCCGCGCACAAGGTCGTCTTCGCGCCTTTGTAGGGCAACAATTCGAGGCCGATGCGGTTCACCTTTTTCGGTGGCGGGGGTGCGGGAATCGTGGTGCTCATAAGCCCTCCTTCGAAACAAGTTCATCGGTGACGGTGCGTGCGTCGAGCGGCATGCCTCCGTAGTAGCGAATGCTCTTCAGCTTGGCGATGCGCTCGGGCGAGTATTCGAGCTTCATCAACGCCAGTAGTTGACCGTCACGATTCTGTTCGACGATGTAGATACGGTCGTGCTGGTCGATGAAGTCCGGTAACTCATTGGTGAAGGGGTAGGCTTTTAGACGCAGATAGCTGGTCTCGATGCCGTACTCGCGGATGAGCTGGTCGCGGCTCTCTTCGCAGGCCCAGCGGGAAGTGCCGCTGCACACGATGCCGATTTTCGCCTTGGAGTTGATTTCCACTTCGGGCTTCGGCACATAGCTGCGCATGGTTTCGAACTTGCGCGAGAGGCGGTCGACGTTGTTCACGTAGTCGTCTTCGCGCTCGCTGTAGGCGGCCTTGTCGTTATGTCCGGAGCCGCGGGTGAAGTAAGCGGCGTTGGGATGCGGGGTGCCGGGCAGCGTGCGGTAGGGGATGCCGTCGCCATCCACGTCCTTGTAGCGGCTGAATCCGCCGAGACGGTCGAGGTCTTCCTTGGTCAGCACCTTGCCGCGATCGAATGGCTTTGCCGGGTAGTCAAACGGGTCGGCCATCCAGTTGTTCATGCCGAGGTCGAGGTCGGAGTTCACGAAGACGGGAGTCTGGAAGCGCTCGGCGAAATCAAAGGCGTCCTGCGCCATTTGGAAGCACTCGGCGGGAGAGGACGGGAAGAACAGGGGGTGCCTGGTGTCGCCATGCGAGAGCAGCGCGTTCGCGAGCACGTCGCCCTGCATGGTGCGGGTGGGAAGGCCGGTGGATGGGCCGACACGCTGCACGTCGAAGATCACGGCGGGAATCTCGGCATAGTAGCCGAGGCCGACGAATTCCGACATCAGCGAGATGCCTGGGCCCGATGTGGAGGTCATGGCCCGAGCGCCCGCCCAGGAAGCTCCGAGGACCATCCCGATGGCGGCCAGTTCATCCTCGGCCTGGAGCACGGCGTAGCTCGCCTGGCCGGTTTCCTTGTCGTGGCGGAGCCGCCTCAGGTAGCCGATCATGCTTTCGACCAGCGAGGAGGAGGGTGTGATGGGATACCACGTCACAACCGTGCAGCCGGCGAACACGCATCCAAGCGCTGCGGCGGAGTTGCCGTCAATGATGATCTTGCCGGCGGTCCTGTCCATGTGCTCGACCAGGAATGGATCGGTCTTGCGCAGGTTGTCGATGGCGAACTGGCGGCCAGCCTGGACGGCATTCCAGTTCAACTCGGCAGCTTTGGCTTTCTTCGCGCCGAACTGCTTGAAGATCGCCTTGCGCATCTCTTCGAGGTCGATGGAGAGCAGATGGGCGACCACGCCGTCGTAGATCATGTTGCGGACCAGTTTGCGAAGCTTGGCTTCGGGGCAAACGGGCACCACGAGCTTGTCGAACGGCACGGGATAGAAATGCAGGTCGCTGCGGAGTTCGTTGAGCTTGAGGGGCTCGTCGTAGACGACGGCGGAACCCTCTTCGAGCTTCATGACGTCTTCCCGTGCGGTTTCAGGATTCATCGCGACCAGGAAGTCGATTTCTTTCTTGCGCCCGATCCAGCCGTGCTTGTTGGCGCGGATGGTGAACCAGGTCGGCAAACCGGCAATGTTGGAGGGAAACAGGTTTTTGCCGGAGACCGGGATGCCCATCTGAAAGATGGACCGCATGAGTACGTTGTTGGCGGTCTGACTGCCCGAACCGTTCACCGTCGCCACTTGAATGGAGAAGTCGTTTACGACACGGTAAGCGGATTCGCCGCCGGCATGTGAGGCAACCGGACTGACGTCGATAGTGGACATAAGTTGCTGTACTTCCAGAATATCGGACTGGAGCAGGCTGGGCAAGCCCATCTGCTCAATGTCTATCGGAATTGTCGAGATTGTCGCCCGACCTTGACTTTCCCATTATATAGGGCGCGTTTGCCGCTCGCCCGCCGATTTCAGTTTTCGGTTGCCTACGGCTGTGAACAGTCCCTGGGGCAGGGTGTTTGGGGGAAAGGGGATCTGGCGTCATGGCGGCGGACGGGTGGAATCGGATACGCTCAAGGGAGCACTGATGCCTGTTCTGCTGCGAGGCCTGTTCCCGGCGATTGTGCTCTTCGGTCTCAATTACTACGTCTGTCAGGAGTTATTCCAGCGCGAGTATATCGACCAACTGCACTCGATTGAAGCCGCCTACATCGGGCTGGCGCGGTACATACAGGAGAACTGGCGGGACCTTTCGTGGTTTCCCCTATGGTACGGCGGGATTCCTTTCGAGAACACCTATCCTCCGCTGCTGCACCTGACTTCGGCTGGCTTGGGGGCGCTTACGGGAATCGGGCCAGGTCAGGCCTACCACGCGGTTTCGGCATTCTGGTTCTGCCTGGGGCCGGTGACCCTGTACTGGTTTGCGTGGCGCATTTCGGGCTCGGTGGTAGCGGCGTTTGCGGCCGGACTGATCTACTCGGTATTCTCGCCGTCGGCATGGCTGATTCCGTCGATCGTGGCGGACATGGGCATTTTCCACGGACGCCGCCTGCAGACGGTGGTGGTATGGGGCGAGGGGCCGCACGTATCGGGGCTAACGCTGGTTCCGCTGGCCTGTCTGCTGATGCTGATGTTGTGGAGGAAGCCGTCGGTGGGGCGGTTGATCGCGGCGAGCCTGATGTGCGCGGCCACTGCACTGACCAACTGGCATGCCGGATTCACGCTCGGGATGGCGCTGCTGTGCGCCCTGATCGTGCTTCCGGACGGACATGGAAAGGCTCTCCGATGGTTGGTGCTGACGGCACTGATGGCCTATGCGGTCGCCGCCGTCTGGCTGCCGCCTTCGACGATTGCGACCATCCAGACCAATGCGCGAACCATCGGTCTGCCCGAGACGCTGACTCCCGCGAAAATCGCGCTGCGGTGGATCTTGCTTGGCGGGGCAGCCGCGGGACTGGTCTGGCTTCTGCGCCGCTGGCGGGCTGGATTCGCCGAGCAATTCGCGGTGTTGTTTCTGGCGCTGACGGGAACCCTGACGCTGATGGCCGAATGGGCCAAGGTGGAGATTCTACCCCAGGCGGGCCGGTATCACTTGCAGATGGAGATGGGGATCGCGCTGGTGGCAGGGTTGCTGCTGGCGCGGTTGGTGCGGGGACATGCGGCCTGGGTGGGAGGCGGCTCGATCGCGATCCTGATCGCATTCTCGGTCCATCCGGTGAAGCAGGTCCGGCGCCTCAATCGCGAGATCAATCTGCGCGCGATCGATATGAAGGCGACGCCGATGTATCAGATCGGGACGTGGCTGCGGGAGAACCGTTTCCAGGACCGCGTATTTGCGCTGGGCGCGACTGGCTTCTGGCTGCATGTGTTCACGGATACGCCGAATCTGGATGGCGGTTTTTCTCACGGCAGGATCAACTACCAGTCGGCGGTGGCATGGTACGGGATCCAGGCCGCGGAGCCTGTGGATCGCGCACTGCTGTGGCTGAAGGCGTTCGGAATTCGCGCGATTGCCGTTTCCGGTCAGGGGAGCACGGAGCCCTATCCGTCACCGGGGATGGCGCAGAAGTTCGAAGGCGTGCTGAAACCGCTTTGGGCCGGCCCGCATGACGTGCTCTATGCCGTGCCAGGTGCTTCGACGCTGGCTTACCGGATCGCGCCGGAGGCTGTGCTCCGCCAAGCCCCGGGCGTTTCGGAGGACCTCCGCCCGTACGTCAGCGCCATTGAGGCGGAGGGCGCGCCGCTCCGAAGCCATTGGACGTCCCCGCGGTCGCTCCGGATCGCGGGCGCTCTTAGGCGGCGGGATGTGGTGAGTTTGCAGGTCAGCTTTCACCGCGGATGGTCGGCGATGGCGGGAGGAAGGCGGGTACCGGTTCGAGCGGACGGGCTCGGGCAGATGATCGTGGAGCCGGAGTGTGACGGGCCGTGCACGGTGGACGTGTTCTATGACGGGGGGCTGGAGCGGCGCATCTGTGGCCTCTTGCCCGCCGCGGCGCTCGGGCTTGCCTTGCTCGCACTCAGGCGTTTCCCTGGTTTCGCGCAGATTACTTGACTTGGGTTCGCGAAAGCGCAATGGTTGATAGAAGGGTCTGTTCAAGATCGATATCGATCCCTGCTTTTTCTCTGAGGATTACGTTTCGAAATGCCTCTGAATTTCACTCCGATTGGGATGGCTGTCTCCCTGTTGGCGGCATGTGGCGCGTTCGTCGCAGCCTGGGTCATGCGAAGTGTGCGCGCGGGGATTGCGAGCGAACAAGCAGAGTCGAGGCATCGTGCATCAATGGAGGACTGGCAGGCCAGGGCCGGGGACCTTCGGAAGTCTCTGGCGGATGCGGAGGCCGCGCTGCGGGAGCGTCAAAGTCTTCTCGACACCAAAGCGGCGGAGGCCAGTGACCTGCGCGAAAATCTCGCAACAGTGACGGCGAGGCTGGACGATGCACTGCGGGTGTCCGCCGGGCAGGCATCCGCCCAACGTGATATGGAAGCCCGCATCCGTGAGTTATCGCAGGAACTGGATTCAGAACGAGCCCAAAGCGCTCAGTTGGGAAGTTTGCGCGCGGAAATGGGTGCGTTAGCGGCTGCGCATGCCAGTGAGCGCCGGGCATTCGACGAGATTCTCGCAGGCAAGGATGCCGAGGCCGCGGCGCTGCGGCAGACAATTACGGGGCTTGCGGCCGAGATGGATACGGTGCGCGCGGCCCAGGTGTCGGATCAGGCTGCCGCCGCCCAAGCACGGCGCGCGGCAGAGCGCGAACTGGCCGACCTCCGCGCAACGGTGGCGGCGAAGGAAACGGAAGCGTCCAAACTGGAGGCCCTGGTGGTCCGGCTCACGCCGTTGAAACTCCAAGTGGCGGACCGCGACGCGCAGATCGAGGAAAAGGATCGCAAGTTGGCGACGCTGCATGCGAAGGTCGCCAAACTAGAGACCGAGTTGGGGCTTGCCAGAGAGCAGGTTAACGGCAGCACGAACCGTGCGGCATTCGCCTCCAGCGAAGAGGCCGCACGTCGTTGATTCCCCCAACGGTCACCTCTGCTACCCCAAGTACGTTGCCCCTGGGCATTCGCTCTCCCCAAGGCGCTAGCCGCGCGGCATTCGCCTCCGGCGATGGGGCAGCAAGTCACTGTTTCCGTCGAGTGTGTGGGAACGCCAATCTAGCCGGCGACCGGCTTTGACGCAGTGGTCCGCTCCACGAAGAGCAGACAGTCATACCGTTCCCTGACAGCGTGCTCGAAGATGGTGAAATTGGGGGCGTCTTCCGAAAACCCAGCCATGATGTTCCGAGTAGGGCGCGGGGCCGCCAACCAATCCGCCACAGGTCCAGCCTTCGGCGCGGTACGCAAATCAAGCGCGAACAGGGGGACGCCACTCGCAGCCAGCGTGGCATCCAGACTCCCCGCAGCGAGCGGCGGCACCGCGAAATCCTGCAGGCTGCCATTTTTCGCCCTCGCCCGAAACGAGCCCTGATTGAACACAAGGCCGAACGTCACCAGTTCGTCCCCGTAGATCTTGCGCAGCACCGCTCCCATGCTGTCATCCGGACCCTTGTGGTTCGGGTAGAGCGGCCCGGTCATGACATGGAAGTTGTGTGCGGACAGAACGGCCTTGGCTTCCTTGGATTGGTCGAGAATCCATTTCACGTTGGCGGCCATACTGGCATCGCGCACGGCCATGGAGACTGGACCCTTCCCGAGGCTGTCAGCCCACTGAACAAACTGCTGGACGACCCGAGCGTTCCGGATCGTCCACTCGGCAGCGGGACGAGGACGCAACGACTCCAAATGCGTAACAACCCGATCCCACTCCTCTGCGACCGCCGGATCCACGGCCCGGGGGTTCATTCCAAGAACCAACCGCGAGGCACGTTCGAAGGTCTGTGCGAACGCGGGATCCGTCTTCGTGACAAAGCCGCGAACGATCTCAACGGCGAGGGTAGGGTTTTGCATGTCGAACCCCATGAACTCGACTCTTCCCCTGCCCGACTTGTTGTGTTCGCGCATCCAAAGCACCATGTCGAGGATTTCCTGCGTCCGCCACAACGAGAGCGGCCCTTTGAGAAGCTCAGCGGGATCGCCCTCGCCCTTGAGGACAAAGTTGTTGAGGCGATCGGACTCGGGCATGCTGGCTTCAATGGCGAAGATGGAGAAACCCATCTGCGTGACGAGGAACTCCAGCATTCGATGCTTGAGCTGGAAGAACTCGCGTGTGCCATGAGTGGCCTCCCCGAGTGCCACGAGTCGCGCATTGCCCATAAGCTTCCGGAGTGCAGCCATGTCATCGAATCGGTGCCCGGCAACCGGCGTAGCCAGGGGGATCGCGGTCCGGCGAATCCAATCGCGGACGGCGTTGGAGGTGTCTGGCGCGGCAGCGTTCGGCGTGCCCTGAGCCAAGGCGAACGCGGCCCCGGCAGTTGACGCTAAGGCGGTTCGCCGGGAGAGTGCCATATCCACTAGCTAGACGCCCTGGCTTGGCAAAAAGTCGGATCGAGGGTGTGTCTTTCGCAAGGCTTTGGCACCGCCGTGGCGAAGACGGGCGGCCAAGCGATCCGGTGGACAGCTAAATCAGGTAATAGCGGAATCAGGCTGTGGCGTAGCCGGCTAGCTTGTCGGTTCTCGGCGGCACGCTGAAGCTTCGCAGCTTTGCTGACAGCGTGGTGCGCTTCAAGCGCAGCAGATCCGCGGCCTGGGTTTTGTTGCCACCGGTACGGCGAAGCGCTTGTTCCAGGATTTGCCACTCGATGCGGCCCACGGTAGCCTCGAAATCGAGACCTTCCTCGGGAACCGGAACCAGCGGCGATTCTTCCGTTGTCACAGGTCCCGCGGAATAGCGCGACTCCACCCGAGGCAGCACGAAGTCGGCGGGGAGGAGCATTTGGCGCTCACCGCTCAATGCGATCGCCATCTCCAGGCAATTCTCCAACTGGCGGACGTTTCCCGGCCAACTGTAGCTGAACAATAGGTCCATGGCTTCGGCCGAGATGAGCCGCAGGGGCACGTTATCCTGCCGGTAAATCTTCTCCGCGAAGTGGACGGCCAGTAACGGAATGTCCTGTTTGCGGTCGCGCAGAGGGGGCAACGCAAGAGGTACGACGTTGAGCCGGTAGTAGAGATCCTCGCGGAATCTTCCGGCCGCGATGCGATCCTCCAGGCTCGCGTTGGTTGCGGCGACCACGCGCACGTCGACCCGCAAGGTCTCCGAACTTCCGATGCGCTGGAACTCGCGCTCCTGCAGAACGCGCAGCAACTTGGCCTGCGTCTCCATCGGCATGTCGCCAATCTCGTCGAGAAAGATGGTGCTTCCATCCGCTTGCTCGAACCGTCCGACGCGTCGTTGGACCGCCCCGGTGAAGGCTCCGCGCACATGACCGAACAGTTCCGCTTCCAACAAGGACTCCGGCAGTGCGGTGCAATTCACCGTCACCATGGGAAGGGCCGACCGCGGGCTTGCGGCATGGATGGCGCGTGCCGTGACCTCCTTTCCGGTTCCGGTCTCCCCAGTGATCAAGATCGTTGCGCGTTTGGGTCCGATGAGACGGACCTTATCGGCAAGGCGCTCCATGGCAGGGCTGCGGCCGATGAGGAACTTTCGCCAGCTATCCTCGTAGGCAATTACCGTTTGCTGCGTGGGCATACTCCCTTGTCTCCACCAACCACCATCGGAGGAGGGGGACATCCGGGAGATCGAACGATTGCCTCAGGCGCCTGGTGGCGGAGCTGAGGTTTACCTGACTCCGTTCGTCATCCACCTGAGCTGCAAGACAAAGGTCAACAAAGGTAGGCGGCGGCTCGCTTGAGGGATCAACAACTCACGGGGTTGCTGATAGTGAGTGTATGCGATTCGTAAAAACAGTGGGACCTTAGGGAGATTTCGCGCAGCGAACGGACGGAGCACTGATTCTTCGGGATCCAGTGGCGTGCCAGCTTTTGAAAGAGGTGCTAGGCTGGGAGCACCATGGAACCCAATCTGTTTCGTGCGGCGTTGACTCTGGCAGTTAGTGGCATGGCAGCGATTCTCCTCTGGCGCTACCGGCAGGAGATTCTCGACGCGATCCGGCGCGGGCCTTGGGGCGGCGGCGATCCTCCAGCCACCGGTCCTGCTCCCGCGGCCGATCCGTTCCGTCGCGGTCTCCTGCGCAAGAACGATCTGCCCGCGGTTTAACGCGGTTCGCACGCGGCTCCCTTTGGGCCCCTGCAGCGGATCCTCCGTGGGCGGTACGCTGTTCAGTTATGGCGGAATCGAATCTCAAGGTCCTCATCAGCGAAGAACGCATCCAGCAGCGGATTCGCGAACTCGGCGCGCAGATCGATCAGGACTATGCCGGCAGCGGCCCAATCTATCTGCTGTGTGTTCTGAAGGGAGCGGTGCTTTTCTACTCCGACCTCGCGCGAGCGATCTCGCATCCGGCGCGCATGGACTTCATCGGCATCTCCAGCTACGGCAAGGGGAAGTCGTCATCGGGTGAAGTGAAATTGACGAAAGACCTGGATACCTCGATCGAAGGCTACGATATTCTCGTCGTCGAAGACATCCTCGATAGCGGCGTCACCTTGAGTTATCTGATTCACGTGCTCCAGCAGCGCCGGCCGAAGTCGGTGCGCATCGCGACACTGCTCGATAAACCGGAGCGCCGTATCCGCCCCGTCCACGTCGACTACGTGGGGTTCCAGATTCCCGATGAATTCGTCGTGGGCTACGGACTCGACTACGCCGAAGATTACCGCCAGCTTCGCGACGTCTGCGTACTTGAGCCATGAGAAAGCTACGAGTGCTGTTCGCAACTGCGATCTCGCTGGTGGCAGTCGCGCAGGAGACGAAGCCGCCACTCCATGACGAAGATCCGCTCGCGACCATGCCGGTTCGCGAGAAGAACTGGAGGCAACTGGAAGCCTTCGCCGATCAGGTGGCGAATCCCGACTTCCGCAGTCCGGCGGACTACCTGCGTTCCATCGAGCCCCTGCGGCAGTTGCTTCGAGGCCGGATCGGCTATCCCGCGCCGGGATTCACGGGCCATACGGGCGAGCCCCGGCTTGAGAAGAGCGGCGAAGATGTAGTGGCCACTTACTACCGGATGTGGATTCCGGTTGCGCCCGAGTTGGAGACTTATGGACTCTATCTTGTGCCGAAGAAAGCGAAGTTGCCCGCTCCCCTGGTGATCTCGCAGCATGGCGGCGGCGGGTTTCCGGAAATGGCGGCTTACAGGGGCGGGTCGAACTACAAGGATCAGGTGCGGGGCGCCGTGGCGGAAGGGTATGTGGTCTTCGCTCCGTTGCAGGTTCAATATCCTTTCCGCGACCGCGACAACGGAACCCCGATTCCCGCCGATGTGCGTGCCAGGCTGGATGAGAAACTACGCGCCAAGGGGACCAGTCTGGCCGCCATCGAGATGATGAAGCTCTCGCGAGGGCTGGACGCGCTGCTGAAGCGCAAAGAGGTGGATCCTTCACGCGTGGCCATGATCGGGCTGAGTTACGGGGGATTCTACACGCTTTACGCGGCGGCGCTGGATCCGCGCATCCGGGTGGCTGTGGCAAGCTGTTCGTTCAAGGACTACCCGGAGCCTGGCAGTGAATTCGAGAAACAGATGCGCAAGACCGATGGCCGCCTGTTCGATATGGCGGGGCCCGATCTGGTGAAGCTGATCTGTCCGCGCCCCCTGCAGGTGCAGAGCGGAATTCACGACAAGCTCCTTCCCATTGAGGAAGCGCGGCGGGGGACAGCCCGGGTGGCCGACTACTATGTCAAGCTTGGGCTTGACGCACAGTTCGAGTTCCAGGCTTTCGACGGCGGACACGAATTCCGTGGCGATATCGCATGGCAGTTTCTGAGGAAGCATCTTGGCGGCAGGTGAAGAGTACAGGCAGCGCTTGGCGGACCGGCGCGTTCGCATACAGGCGCTGGACGCGCAGCACATTACGACCGGCAACATCCGTCTTCTGCTGGGCATCGCGGCGGCGGCGATCGCGTGGCAGGCGTTTTCGGCGCATCGCATCAGCCCGTGGTGGCTTGCCGCGCCGGTGGTTGGGTTCGCAGTGTTGATGATCCGGCATGAGCGGATCCTGCGCAAGCGGACACTCGCGCAGCGCGCGGCTCAATTCTATGAGCGCGGCATCGCGAGACTGGAGCACCGATGGGCCGGCACGGGAGAATGCGGGCTTCGTTTCGCCAGCGCCGCGCATCCTTACTCGGGCGACCTTGATCTGTTCGGAAAAGGAAGCCTGTTCGAACTCCTGAATCAGGCGCGCACGAGCGGCGGCGAGGACTGGCTTGCCGGGTGTCTTCTCGCGCCGTCAAGCAGTGACCAGATCATGGCAAGACAGCGCGCCGTGGAAGAACTTCGGCCGGCCATCGACCTTCGAGAGGAGATCTTCGTTCTCGGCGAGGATGTGCGCGAGGCGGTGGATTCGAAGCGTCTGGTGGAATGGGGGGAATCGCCCGCCCTGCTCGACACGGCGAAGCTGCAATGGATGGCAGGGGCACTCTCACTCCTGGTAGCTGTGTCGTTCTTCGTGATGCTCAAAACGGGCTTGGTGTCCGTCTTCGCGCTGATGCTCGTCGCGGTCGCCGGCTTTGGCTACTGGCTGCGCCCGCGGGTGCTTGCGGTGATCACGCGCGTGGATGAGGCGGTTCACGATCTCGAGCTGCTTTCCGAACTTCTGGTGCGCATCGAATCCCGCGAATTCGAATCGCCGCGGTTGAGCGCGTTGAAGCAAGCCCTTTCGAGCAATGGCGTGCCGCCTTCGCGGCATATCCGCCGTTTGCACCGGCTCGCCGAGTTGCTCGATTCCAGGGACAACATCGTGATGCGCGTACTGGGTCCGCCGCTGCTCTATGCAACGCATCTCGCCTTCGCGGTGGAACGGTGGCGTGCCGCCAACGGCAGCGACATTCGCCGCTGGCTCGATACGTTGAGCGAGTTCGAAGCGATCTCTTCGTTCGCCGGCTACACCTACGAACATCCAGGCGATCCGTTTCCGGTCTTCGATCATCAGACGGTGATCGACGGCGAAGATCTCGGCCACCCGCTGCTGCCCGAAGGCCGCTGTGTGCGTAACAGCGTGAAGCTGGATGCGGAGCGGCGCATGCTTGTGGTGAGCGGATCGAACATGTCGGGCAAGAGCACGTATCTGCGCACGATTGGCGTGAACGTCGTGCTGGCGATGGCCGGATTGCCGGTGCGTGCGAAGTCGCTACGGCTGTGTCCGCTGGCGGTAGGAGCCGCGATCCGCGTCACGGACTCGTTGCAGGAAGGCGCCTCGCGCTTCTATGCCGAGATTGTGCGTCTGCGGAAGATTCTTGATCTCACCGGCGGCGGGACAAGGGTACTTTTTCTGCTGGATGAGTTGCTGGCGGGCACGAACTCGCACGACCGGCGGATCGGGGCCGAAGGGATTCTGAAGGAACTGCTGGCGCGCGAGGCCGTTGGGCTGATCACGACGCACGATCTCGCGCTGACGGCGATTGCGGAAACGCTCGGATCGAGCGCGGTGAATGTGCACTTCGAGGATCACCTGGAGAACGGCCAGCTCCGCTTCGATTACACTTTGCGGCCGGGCGTTGTGCGGAAGAGCAATGCGCTGGAACTGATGCGATCCATCGGTCTCGACGTTTGAACCCGCATACGGATTAAGATAGGGCGACATGCTCCGACGTAACTTCCTGCAAGGCATGGGCGCACTGCCGGCGCTCGCACAGGAGAGCCGCAAGCGGCCGAATTTCGTCATCCTGTTCACCGATGACCAGCGCTTCTCCACCATCCGCGCGCTCGGCAACAGCGAGGTGCACACGCCCAATCTGGACCGGCTGGCCAAGCGCGGAGTCGCGTTCACGCACGCGTCGATCATGGGCGGCACGCAAGGCGCGGTGTGCGTGCCGAGCCGGGCGATGCTGATGACGGGGCAATCGCTGTTCCGGGCAGCGCGCAATACGGGATCCACACCAGGGGAGAAGTCGGCGCCGGGCCCCTATCATCTGCTGCCGGAACTGATGGGCAAGAACGGATACAAGACCTTCGCCACGGGCAAATGGCACAACGGGCCGAAGCTGTTTCAGCGCTGTTTTCAGGATGGCGGGAACATCTTTTTCGGGGGCATGGGCGACCAGTTGAAGATGCCCGTGCAGGATTTCGATCCCACGGGCGCCTACCCGAAGGACCGGATCCGGCCCAGCGGGAAGTTCGCCAGTGAACTCTTCGCCGATACGGCCATCGAGTTCCTACGCAAGCAGAATGGCAACGATCCATTCCTGCTGTACTGTCCGTTCACGTCGCCGCATGATCCGCGCATGGCTCCGAAGCAGTTCACGGATCTCTACAAGCCGGAGAAGATCAAGCTGCCGCCGAACTTTCTTGCGGAGCATCCGTTCGACAACGGCGAGTTGAAGGTGCGCGACGAGATGCTCGCGCCGTTTCCGCGCACGCCGGAAGTGGTCCGCGAACATATCGCCGGATACTACGCGATGGTGAGCGAAGTGGATGCGCAGATCGGCCGCGTGCTGGATACGGTGGAGAGCAGTCCGTTCGCCTCCAACACCTACATCATTTTCGCGGGCGATAACGGGCTTGCGGTGGGCCAGCACGGGCTGATGGGGAAGCAGAACGTCTACGATCACAGCGTGCGTGTGCCGCTTATGCTTGCCGGTCCGTCGATCCCGCAAGGCCGGCGGTCGGATTCCTTTGTCTATACGTTCGACATCTTTCCCACCATCTGCGAACTGGCGGGGATCGCGGTGCCGGATACGGTGGACGGACAGAGTCTGCTGGCGCCGGTTCGCAACCCGGAAGAGCGCGGCCGGGAGAGCATGTTCTACGCGTATCGCACGTTTCAGCGGGCGATTCGCAACCGCGAGTGGAAGCTGATCCGCTACACGGTGGGTGGCAAGGAAACACTGCAGTTGTTCCACGTTGCGAAGGACCCGTGGGAAACGAAGAATCTTGCGGGAGATCCCGCGCAGGCGCAGCGCATCCGGCAGTTGTCTGCGCAACTGAATGCCTGGCAGCTACGGACCATGGACCCCATGGCAGGTTGAGGATTTGGCGCGCGTGGTAACCTAAAGGTTTTGAGGTTTCCAATCAGTGGATAAGCAGACACGTGACAAGCTGAAGCATGACAAGTTGCAGGAGGAGTTCACCCATACGGTGCAGTACCTCGGTTCGCACAAAGAAATGGTGCGAAAGTATGGTCTGATCGCCGGAGGGGTGCTCGTTCTGATCATCGCCGGTTGGAGCTTCATGAACTACCAACGCACCTCCCGCCAGGACGACTTGCGGAAGGCGGCGATGGTGGTGGACGGCTTCGTTGGCGACCCCGCGCAAAACCCGACGGGTGGCCCGACCTTCAAGACGCAGACTGAGAAGGACGCGGCATCGGAAAAGGCGTTCCTGGAAGTGGCCAACAAGCACAAGGGGTCGCGCGAAGGTGCGCTGGCACGGTTCAACGCAGCCACGCTCGCATGTGACCAGGGCAAACTGGCAGAATGCGAGGCTGGCTTCAAGGAAGTAGCTGGCTCCAGCGACGCGGAAATGGTCTCCCTCGCCCGGTTGTCGCTTGCGACGCTGTATCAGGCACAGGGCAAGGCAGGTGATGCCGAAGCCTTGTTGCGCCAGCTTGTGGCCAGCCCGACCGCACTCGTTTCCAAGGAGCAGGCGCAGATCTCTCTTGCCAAGGCGCTGGCTCGCACCAAGCCGCAGGAAGCGCGTTTGCTCGTCGAGTCGCTCAAGGACGTTGACCGGCCAGCGGTCAGCCGCGCCGCCGTTGGTGTGCTTGGCGAGTTGTCGCAACAGCGGTAAGTCACCTCTCAGGAATCTGTGAATCCAGAAGCACTCGCCAAGCTCCGTTTCCCCGTGGAGCAGAGCCGTGGCAGGCGCTATCCGGAGTTTGCGCACAAGTACCGGAATGACTTCCAGCGGGATCGCGACCGCGTGGTGCATGCGCGCGCGTTCCGGCGTCTGGAGAATAAGACCCAGGTCTTTGCGCAGAGCTATTCGGATCATTTCCGCAACCGGCTGACGCACACGCTGGAGGTTTCGCAGATTGCACGGACGGTGGCATCGGCGTTGAAGCTCAATGAGGATCTGACGGAGACGCTCGCCCTGGTGCACGACATCGGCCATCCTCCGTTCGCGCACGCAGGTGAGATGGAACTAAACCATCAGATGCAGCGCTTCGGCGACCGCTTCGATCACAACCTGCACGCGTTGCGGATTGTCGAGATCTTCGAGCAGCGTTATGCGCGGTTTCCGGGATTGAATCTCACCTTCGAGGTTCGCGAGGGAATTGTGAAGCACTCTCGCGATCTCGCGGCGGGCGAGGATTCCGCGCTCGGAGAGTATCTGCCGGGGGCGAAGCCGCCACTGGAAGCGCAGATCATCGACCTGGCCGATGAGGTCGCTTACAACACCGCGGATCTCGACGACGCGCAGTCGGCGGGTCTCATCGATCCGGCGGCGCTGGCGGACGCGGTGCCTGCTTTTGGCGCGATGCGCGAGGAGATCGAGTACCAGTATCCCGGTGCGCCGGAGCGCATCCGCTATCTGGAGTGCTTGCGCCGGTTGATCGATATTCTTTGTTCGTCGTTGATTGAAGGCACCTACGCCGCGGCGGAGGGGTTGTCGAGCGTGGATGAGATTCGCGCACACTCGCGTGTGGCGTGTTTCACCGAAGAGGGTCAGCGTCTCAATTCGGCGCTCAAAACATTTCTGCACGCAAATGTTTATGGCGCCGAGGAGCTTGCGCGCGAACGGCTGCGGTCCACCGATGCAATCGCGAGGCTGTTTCAGTACTATCTCGATCACCCAGGCAGTCTTCCTTCGAACTATGAGGAGCAGGAAGAGACCGAGGCGCCGCATCGCGTGGTCTGCGACTATATTGCGGGCATGACGGATGGCTATTTCTGGAAAGTCTGGAACAGCCTATCGGATGTTTAGCGGCTGAAGCTTCCCATCCTTCTTGACGGCCAGTTGAATCGGCCGTGGCGGACCGTTTTTCGGAACGGACACTTCGACCCAAAGCTCTTCTCCGGGTTCACGGCGTGACGGATCGGGGATTTGCGGCGGGATGAAGAACGGGACGGCCTCTCCCAGTACACAATCGCCTTGAAAGGCCCAGACATGATGCCGGCCTTTCTCTGTCCGGCGCGCGGTCAACTGGCCGTTCTCAATGGAGAGCGCCCAGCCGGGGACGGGCGAGAACTGCGAGGAGCATTGGGCCTCCACCTTGAGCCGCAAGCTGACATAACGGCCGCGGATGGGCATGTACGGATCCAGGGGCACGGACCGTGTCCAGACGCGAGGCAGCGTGGCACGGTCATACAGAAACTGCGCGGTCACGGTCAGCACCAGGACCACTTGAATGACGGCAAGAATCAAACCTCGTTTCATGCGCCCGCCTCTCGAATCTGGCTGAGTAACCGGCGGCGCAGCCTCTCCAACTGCCAGCCTCCAGCGAGGAACAGCACTCCCAACAGAATCAGGCTGAGTGAGCGGTCAAGCGCTGACATCACGTTGGAGAAATAGAACGCGATTACCGTGATGGCAAATCCCGCGATCCCGAGATTGACGCGTTCCGCCCTTGCTTCCACCATGCCCCAGCGGATCATGACGATGGATCCGATCGCATAGAGGGCGTAGATGAGAATCTCAACCTTTTGGTTGCATACGAACATGACCATTCCGCACCAGAGTAGCCATGGGATCAGCATCACTGCCTGTTTGCCACGCAGCCAGACGGCGAGGAGACAGGGAACGATCGCCAGCAAGGCGGGATAACCCCAAACGATCTTCGCCGGGCCATACATCGACAGGAGCGAGGCTGCCGCCGGAATCACGGAGATCATGCCGATCACCGCCAGCGCACGCCGCCATCCAGGGGGATTGCCTGTTCCCGGCGCGGCCATGTAGACAATGGCAGTGAGGAAGAAGAACGAGGTCGCGGATTCGAAAGCCCCGTGTCCACTGCGCACCCCGACTTCGGAGTAAACCCATGCTGGTGTGAGCAGTGCTGCCAGCGTGATCTGTGGCCAGTCGCGCAAGAGCCACACTCCCGCCCATGCTCCCAGTGCCCACAGCAGCACTGCGGACGGCCAGTGTTCCTGCATGTGGAAAACCTGGCCCGCCATGGCGATCGCGCCGCCGAGCACAACCGTGCCGACGGCGTGCAGTGTAGAGGCGAGTGCGGGAAAGCGAACCGCAGCGCCGCCCGCGTGAAATGCGCCGACAATCACAATGATCAGCGCCATTCGTGCGAATGGCGTCATTTCGTCCCAATGCGCGGCAACGAAGAGCAGAATGCCCGCGCTGAGGAGCAGACCGCCGAAGCTCAGCGCGAGTATCGAGGTCCAACGAAGCCGGGGTGTGGTTGCACGTGATGCTTCGTATTCCCGGATGCGCTCGACGGCTAATGAATCAAGCAGGCCCGCTTCGCGCCATCGCTCGATTGCTTTTTCCCAGGGAGCAGCCATCGCAGATACAAGTTAGCACGGTGTAGGTGGAGACGCAGAAAGGCACTGGTTGCGCATCCGGCGATGCAGAGAAAAGCCGCCTTCCACGCGATATACGACTCCGGGACGTCAACCGGCTCGCTCCCACCCTCGGCTCCGTGCCAAGTGTAGATCTGCCGGCGGGGCCTCGCCGGGCCCCGGCCGTCAGGGAGTGGTGGTCAGCGAAAAACGGCACTTTCGCGCCAGAAGCAATTACAGTGCGACGCGCCAGCCCCGGCCCTGTTCGCCTATCGTGAAACGCACGGGAAGAAACTGCTGGATCGTATCGATGTTGGTGACGGTGTGCCCTGTCAGCTTCACCGCGTGGAACTCGCCCGCAATACAAGTGGGCACGGTGCAAGTGGAAATGCAGAGCAGCGCCGGTGCCCATCCCGGCGCATTCGAAGAGCTACAGTGCGACCCGCCAGCCCCGGCCCTGTTCGCTTGTGGTGAATCGCACAGGAAGAAACTGCTGGATCGTGTCGATGTTGGTGACGGTGTGCCCAGTCAGCTTCACCGCATGGAACTCGCCAGCGCCGGCGAGCGCCATCGGAATCAGAAGCTGATCGGCGAGATGCATGCCGACCGGGGCATCGGAAGCAAGATACTCCCGAATCTCGTCGATCGCTTCATCGGCGACGTTCTCGGCGGGGGTGCCGATGCGCCCGAAAGCCGTCGCGACCTCGGTGTGATCCGCGGTGCCGGCTTCGAGCATCAGGGCATTCCCGGGCCCCGCCGATTGCGTGGTCTCTTCGAGGTGCAGATCCTCGCGAGCCCATCCCAGCCGCTGATAGACGCGGCTGAGTTCGCGCTTGCCGATGTCCTTACGCAGGTTTGCGAGCACTACGCGCGCCCGCCGGTGCGTGATCGCGGGACGCTCCACCATGCGTAGCGCATCCGGCTTCGGACACGGCTCCACGGTCACCACGATGCGCCCGCCACCCGCCGGATAGAACCCGTAGCGATCCATCCGCAGATGCAGGCGTACGCCCATCCTGGCGAGGACAGGAACGAAGCTCTTAGCCAGCATCCCACCACGCGCGCGTGGTTAAGCGATTCAGAAACTCGTGGAGAGCAAAAGAGTGCGTTCGAGCCACCGAAG